>CBFGWO010000061.1:0-19341 GCA_965652595.1 uncultured Cellvibrio sp.
GGTTTTTAGATTGTGCCAGGGGAGCGGGTGTGGGGTGTTACCTCTGAAAACGCATAGATACTTCCCTGTAGCTCCCTCGCGTCGTCCATGACGCGAGGGTTTCAGAGGTAACACCCCACACCCACTCCCGCACCACCGCGCTTCGACTGATAGCCGTGGGGATCCTATCCTTGTCCCCCGTTAAATATATGTGGGTTTAGGTGGTCTGTATTTCTCACGAAAACGCGGCATTACCGACGCCACGTAGGCTACGAACAATGCCGAGAAGGCGCTGAGGTGTAGTAGGTCGACGGTTGTTAAACCCCAATACATCGTCTCTATTCTCGGGAGAAAAAATGACGCCGCGTAGGCAAAAACGGCATAGGTGGCAAGGCTTGCCTCGTGCCGAATCAAGCTTGAGCGATCAAGGCGGCCCAGTATCGGCAGGGCCAACAAAAGCCTGGCCCAGAGTGGTTTTTCGATATATTCATCTTGTGTAGTGTTCATGGCATATAGCTCCCGCTCTAGTGAGTCGACATCAACATTAAATGCCGCCGCTAGCGCTCGAAGCGATGCATAACTGACTCGATGACCCGCTTCAACCCGCTGAATCGTGCGAAGACTTAAGCGGGTGTCCTCCGCAAGCTGCTCTTGGGATATGCCTCGGTTCTGCCTCAGTTCTCTTATTTGCATGTCAATCTCCAGTGGCGACACACACAATCTAGGCCATTTATTTCACTGTCGGTGACGACAGCACCCGCCAAATTGACTGCCAAACGCAATTTTTTTGCCTATGTCTTCACAGCACATAATTTAGTTGTAGCGCCATTGTTTGAAGATTAGCACCCGCTTTTCTCTCCCAGCCAACGTGGGATCTTGCGTGGGCGGTGTGGGGTTGTTACCTCTGAAACCCTCGCGTCATGGACGACGCGAGGGAGCTACATGGGTGAAGCAAGCGTTTGCAAAGCACAGCTTTGCGCGCAGCTGAACGCACGGCGGCTGTGCTGCCGGGCCGGCCCCGTAGGGTATCCATGCGTTTTCAGAGGTAACAACCCCACACAGCCCCCTTGGCACCCGACTCAAAACCCGGCCACCCGCCCACCACCCAACCCTTACACCAAAGCCCCACATAAACCGTGTATTTTCGTGACACCCCGGTGGGCAAGCCCCCGAAATACGGGTACAATCCACACCCTGATTTACCTTGGGAAACCACCCAAGCCCCACAAAATCACCATCAGCTAAACGCCGCGGGAGCCCCTCCTATGTCATCCATCAAAAAAGTCGTGCTGGCCTACTCTGGCGGCCTGGACACTTCCGTTATCGTCAAATGGCTGCAAGAAAACTACCAATGCGAAGTAGTGACCTTTACCGCCGATATCGGCCAGGGTGAAGAGGTGGAGCCAGCCCGTGCCAAAGCCCAGGCCCTGGGCGTTAAGCAAATCTACATCGACGACCTGCGCGAAGAATTTGTGCGCGATTTCGTCTTCCCCATGTTCCGCGCCAATACCATCTACGAAGGTGAGTACCTGCTCGGCACCTCTATCGCACGCCCGCTGATCGCCAAGCGTTTGATCGAGATTGCCAACGAAGTGGGTGCGGATGCTATTTCCCATGGCGCTACCGGCAAGGGTAACGACCAGGTACGTTTTGAGCTGGGTGCCTATGCGCTTAAGCCGGGCATCAAGGTCATTGCCCCCTGGCGCGAGTGGGATCTGACCTCCCGCGACACCCTGATGGCCTATTGCGAAGAGCACAATATTCCGGTGGATTTCACCAAAAAGAAAAAATCTCCCTACTCCATGGATGCCAACCTGCTGCATATCTCCTACGAGGGCAAGGTACTGGAAAACCCCTGGACCGAAGCTGAGGAAGATATGTGGCGCTGGACAGTGGCGCCCGAAGCCGCGCCAGACAAGGCCACCTATATCGACATTACCTATGAGAAGGGCGATCCGGTTGCCCTTAACGGCGAAGCCATGTCGCCCGCCACTATCCTGGCCACCCTCAACAAGCTGGGCGGTGAAAATGGGGTAGGGCGTCTGGATATTGTCGAGAACCGCTACGTGGGCATGAAGTCGCGCGGCTGTTACGAAACTCCCGGTGGCACCATCATGATGAAGGCACACCGCGCAATCGAATCCATCACCCTGGATCGCGAAGTGGCGCACCTGAAAGACAGCCTGATGCCGCGCTACGCCGAGATGATTTACAACGGTTACTGGTGGAGCCCCGAGCGGCTGATGTTGCAAGCTGCCATCGACGAGTCACAAAAACCTGTTAATGGTGAAGTGCGTGTGAAGCTCTACAAGGGCTCGGTGCAGGTGGTGGGTCGCCGCTCGGCCAACAGCCTGTTCGATGAGAAGGTAGCCACCTTCGAAGACGACGCTGGCGCTTACAATCAAAAGGACGCGGAAGGCTTTATTAAACTGAACGCCTTGCGCATGCGTATTGCTGCCAATAAAGGCCGCAACCTGCTCTGATTTTCGGACGGGACTCCCAAGACGATTGACGCCTGAGTCGTCAATCGTCTGCTCGCTGCGGCGAGCCTGCTATAGTTTTTCAACACATTTGGGCGGAGGTTGGTTGTAGCCCACTGCTGATATCGGTGCCGGTCTTGTCGTGGCGCCTGAGCCGTCATCCCGCTTGATCGGGATCAAAAAGGTTCGGCCCTGCTTCACTCACAATGGCGCTGGATTATTCAAGCCCCTGGCTACCGGCCTTATCCAGAATTCCAGTTTCTTCAATATCAATAGGGAATGTCCTATGAGTAGTCACCCGGCATCTGCCACAGACCAACCGGTCTACGATTACAAGGTCGTTCGTCAATTTGCCATTATGACCATCGTCTGGGGCGTGGTTGGTATGGCGATTGGCGTATTGATCGCGGCTCAGCTGTATTGGCCAGGTCTTAACGACATCTTCCAGCCCTACACGCACTTTGGTCGCCTGCGCCCATTGCATACCAATGCGGTGATTTTTGCCTTTGGCGGCTGTGCGCTTTTCGCAACCTCCTACTACGTGGTGCAGCGCACTTGCCAGGCCAAGCTGTTCGGCGGCTGGCTGGTGCCCTTTACTTTTTGGGGTTGGCAGCTGGTGATTGTGCTCGCCATCATCACCCTGCCGCTGGGATACACCACTACCAAGGAGTACGCCGAGCTGGAGTGGCCGATTGATATCCTGATTGCGCTGGTGTGGGTGAGCTACGCGTTGGTGTTCTTCGGCACTATCGTCAAGCGCAAAACCGAGCATATTTACGTAGCCAACTGGTTCTACGGTGGTTTTATCCTGACGGTGGCGGTGCTGCATATCGTTAACAGTGCCTTTACCCCGGTACACCTGCTCAAGTCCTACTCGGCCTATGCCGGTGCTGCCGATGCCATGGTGCAATGGTGGTACGGTCACAACGCTGTGGGCTTTTTCCTGACGGCGGGCTTTTTGGGGATGATGTATTACTTTGTGCCCAAGCAGGCCGGTCGCCCCGTATATTCCTATCAGTTGTCCATTGTTCACTTCTGGGCGTTGATTTCCATTTACATCTGGGCCGGTGCCCACCATTTGCATTACTCCGCGCTGCCCGACTGGGCCCAGAGCCTGGGTATGGTGATGTCCTTGATTCTGCTCGCGCCCAGCTGGGGCGGCATGATTAACGGTGTGATGACCCTGTCTGGCGCCTGGCACAAGTTGCGCACTGATCCGATTTTGCGCTTCCTGGTGGTGTCCCTGTCCTTCTACGGCATGTCGACTTTCGAAGGCCCGATGATGTCGATCAAAACGGTGAATGCGCTCTCCCACAATACCGACTGGACCATTGGTCACGTTCACGCCGGGGCACTGGGTTGGGTGGCCATGATTTCCATTGGCGCCATCTATCACCTGCTGCCGATTCTCTATGGTCGCAAGGAGATGTACAGCGTCAAGTGGATCAATATCCATTTCTGGCTGGCGACTGTGGGTACGGTACTTTACATCGCTGCCATGTGGGTCAACGGCATCATCGTGCAGGGCTTGATGTGGCGCGCCTACAACGCCGATGGCAGTCTGACCTACACCTTTATTGAGTCCGTGCAGGCGAGCTACCCAGGTTACTTTGTGCGCTTTATCGGCGGCGCTGTGTTCCTGGCGGGTATGGTGCTCATGGCCTACAACGCCTACCGCACGGCCAAGGCGCCAGACGCACGCGCTCTGGACACCAATGTTGCGCCTCAGGCCGCTTAAGGGGATTAGCAATGAAAGGTCATGACATAGTTGAAAAAAACATCGGCCTGATGACGGTGCTGATGATTGTCGCCATCAGCTTCGGCGGATTGGTGCAAATTGTTCCGCAATTCTTTTTGAAAGAAACCACCACTCCGGTAGAGGGCTTGAAGCCCCTGCCTGCTGTTGTGCTGGAAGGCCGGGATATTTATATCCGCGAAGGCTGCCATGTGTGCCACACCCAGATGGTGCGCCCGCTGCGCGCCGAGGTGGAGCGCTACGGCCACTACTCGGTGGCGGGTGAGCATGTGTACGAGCATCCCTTCCTCTGGGGTTCAAAGCGCACCGGGCCAGACCTGGCGCGGGTAGGTGGTCGCTACTCCGACGACTGGAACAAGGTGCATTTGTTTAATCCCCGTGCGGTAGTGCCGGAATCCAATATGCCCGCCTTCCCCTGGCTTTACGATCAGGTACTGGATGGCAAGCACACGGCGGCCAAAATGCGCGCTCTGCGTCGCGTGGGCGTGCCCTACACCGATGACGATATCGCCGGTGCGGCGGATGCGGTGAAAGGTGTGACGGAAATGGATGCGCTGGTGGCCTACTTGCAACAGCTGGGCACACTGCTGACTGAGAAACGTTGATGATGAACAGCGGAACCCTAGGCGCTATATCAACGGTGTTGGTGATGCTCGCATTCCTGGGCGTGTGCTGGTGGGCCTTTTCGCCCAGCCGCAAAAAGCGCTTTGAGGAAGACGCGAATATCCCCTTTGCCGATGAGGCGAATGACAAACAGACAGATGATCATCACTCCAGCGATGATGCAGCAGGGCGGAAATGACTATGAGCTTATTTTGGAATTTCTGGATTATCGGGCTCACCTTGATCAACCTGGCGTTGGTTTTGTGGGTGTTGCTGGCTAACCGCAAAGTAGCGGTCAGCGATCAGGATGAGGTGGAAAACAGAACCACCGGCCATGTGTACGATGGCATCGAGGAGTACGACAACCCCCTGCCGCGTTGGTGGTTCATGATGTTTATCATCACCTTCGTGTTTACCGCGATTTACCTGGTGCTCTACCCAGGCTTGGGTTCATTCAAGGGGGTCTTGGGCTGGACGTCGGTGAACGAATTGCGCGGTCATCAGGCCAAAGCCGATGAACTCTACGCTGAGCAATTTGGTATCTATGCTCAAACGCCCATTGAAGAACTGGCCCAGGATCCCCAGGCCATGAAAATCGGCGCTCGCCTGTTTGGCAACAACTGCGCTGTGTGTCATGGCGCTGACGGCGGCGGCAACTGGGGCTACCCCAACCTGACCGACAAGGATTGGATTTGGGGTGGAACACCCGAGCAAATCAAAACCACGCTGGTGAATGGACGTAAAGCCGCTATGCCGGCCTGGGGCGGGATTCTTGGCGAGCAGGGCATCAACAGTGTGACCGAATATTTGTTGCAGTTGAATGAGCGCGAACACGATGTGCAGGCAGCCAGTGTAGGTGCCAAGTTGTTTGCGCAAAACTGCGCGGCCTGCCATGGCCCGGCGGCTCAGGGCAATCCGCTGCTGGGTGCGCCCAACTTGACCAACAATATCTGGCTCTACGGCGGCGAACCCCACGAAATTCGCCAGACCCTGCGCGAAGGTCGCAACGGCGTAATGCCCGCACAAAAAGACTTGCTGAAAGAAGATCGCATCCATTTGCTGACCGCTTATGTGTACAGCCTCTCGCTGGAGCAGGAATAAGCCGTCGGTTGTTGCTGTCCCCCTCGAAGGCGCTCCTGTAGCGCCTTCTGTTTGTTTTACCTGGGCGTTCACGCGCTAGTTTTGACGATGAGGTGGTACCTTGAATCAAGATCCCCAGCAGACCTCCAGGGATACTTCGGATAACGGAATTCGCTACGTCAATCTCTACGAATCCGAAGGCAAGGTTTACACCCGCCGTATTTCCGGCTTCTATCAAAAACTGCGGCGCTACACGGGCCTGCCGCTGATTGCCGGCTTTGCGCTTATGCCCTGGCTCAGTATCGAAGGGCGTCCGGCCATGCTCTTCGATCTGGGCGAGCGCAAATTCCATATTCTCTGGATAACCTTCTGGCCCCACGACGCTTTTTATCTCGCCTGGCTGCTGATGATCGCCGCCTTCGCGCTCTTTACCGTAACGGTTTTGGTGGGGCGTGTCTGGTGTGGCTTTACCTGCCCGCAAACTGTGTGGACCCAGATGTTTATTTGGGCGGAGCATTTTTTTCAGGGCGACCGCAATAAACGCATCAAACTCGACGCCCAGCCCTGGAACGCCGAAAAAATTCTGCGCAAAGGCGCAACCCAAGGCTTCTGGATTCTGTTGGCGCTCATCTCGGCGCTGACCTTTGTCGGTTACTTTTTTCCCATTCGTCAATTGATCTATGATCTGGCGACTTTTCAATCCAGCATCGGGCCTGTGTTCTGGGTATTGTTTTTTACCGGCGCCACTTACACCAACGCCGGCTTTATGCGCGAGCAGGTGTGCAAATACATGTGTCCCTATGCGCGCTTTCAGTCGGTGATGTACGACAAGGACACGCTCACGGTTTTTTACAACTACAAACGCGGCGAAAAGCGCGGCCCGCGCAAACCGGATGAGGACTACAAGGCAAAAGGCCTGGGCGATTGCATCGATTGCAACTGGTGCGTGCAGGTGTGCCCGGTGGATATTGATATCCGTGACGGCTTGCAGGCGGAGTGTATCGATTGCGGTCTGTGTGTAGACGCCTGTAACGCGGTGATGGATAAAATGCAGTATCCGCGCGGCTTGATCAGCTTTACTACCGAAGATGCCATTGAGCAGGGTTACACCCGCGTATTCCGCCCGCGACTGCTGGGCTATGCCGCCGTATTGCTCACCCTTTTTTCCGTGTTTGTTTACTCATTGGCGACTCGCGTGCCGCTGGGCTTTGAAGTGCTGCGCGATCGCGGCGCGCGCATGTACCGGGTGGCGGGTGAAGATATTCAAAACGTCTATACCCTAAAAATTAACAACATGGATCGCGGCAGCCATATTTATGATGTGAGTGTCAGCGGCGATTATCCTTTTGAAATTCAGGGCTATCGCGCGCTACCCGTGGAAGAGGGTGAAATTTTTGCGATTCCGATACGCGTGGTGGTGCCGCGCAGCGAGTTGAAAGAGGTGAAAACCACTATCACCCTGCAGGTACAGGCGCGCGACAATCCCGAGGTGCGCGCGCAACATTCCACCAGTTTTATCGGCCCAACGCCGCGCAACTGAGCAACCCAGAGGTCAGGTTTATGAATCAAGCACACCCTGAAGCCAAAGTCTGGTACCGCGAATGGGGCATCTGGTTGGTGCTGGCTCCTTTGATTACCGTGGTTTGTGTTTCCGCGATCTCCGTTAGCATCGCCTTTCGCCACGCCGATGATGTGGTGATCGATAACTATTACAAGCAAGGCCGCATGATCAATCAGGTGATGGAACAGGATCGCCGCGCCGCCGAGTTAAATTTGCACGGCGAGTTGCGTTTTGATCGCACAACGGGCGAAGTGTTTTTGCGTTTTGTCTCCGGCGAAAATCTGCCAGCAGCGTTATTGCTGTTACTCGAACATCCTTTCGAGGCTGACCGGGATCAAACGTTACTGTTGCGCGAATCGGCACCGGGAATGTATCGCGGTGAGCTTGAGCGATCACTGGAGTTTGCTTGGTATCTGACACTGATGCCGGAGTTGGATAAAAGCCAACGCCGCACGGCTGAGTGGATTTTGAGTGGCAGTATTAATTTTGCTAACACTGAGCAAACGCGGTTGGAGCCCAGAGATTTGCGGTAGGTTTTTGAGTGCCACTAGGTAGGCCGGGCGAGGTAGGGGGAGAGGGTTGCAGGACACGCCGTGAACCCGGTCCCTGCGCGCTCCCGGCGCTTCGGGACACTTCCCACATCCATGTGGGTCGTCCTTGGGGGCTCAACGCCGACGTCCTGTCGGCGATGGTCCTTCAACCCTCTCCCCCTACCTCACCCTCCGAGTGAATTTTGAAATCCTGTTTTCAGAGCCGTAATTTTGGGTGTGGGTGACTTGGTAAAGACTTTCTTCTGATGTAATAGCCGGTTACTCAAAAGCCGGCTGCTCAAAAAGCTTACGAGGCACCATTCTCAATGCTGAGATTTTCTGAGGGTGATGTGGTGGAGGTGCTTCCAAGACCATCGCCGACAGGACGTCGGCGTTGAGCCCCCAAGGAGGGGTTTACGGCGTGTCTTGGAAGCACCTCCACCACAGCGCCCGTGTTCGAGAGACAACCTTGATGCTTGGCCTCAACCTCGCAGTCACATGGCGCCCGTGTTCTAGAGATAAACCTACTTAATGCAAACACTCCAAACCAACTGCTACCACTGCGGACTCCCCGTGCCGAGCAATGCCTATTACCCGGTGGTAATCAGTGGTGAATCGCGGGCCATGTGTTGTCCTGGCTGCCAAGCCGTGGCCAGTGCGATTGTGGATGGTGGCCTGGAAAATTTTTATCGTTTTCGCACTCAAGCCAACGTGCGTCCGGCGCAGCAGCTGGCGCTCGAAGTAGAGCACTGGAAAATTTACGACCTACCCGAAGTCCAGGCGGATTTTGTAGTGCCCCTGGATCACGAACGCGCTCAGGCCAATTTGCTACTGGAAGGTATCACCTGTGCTGCCTGCAGTTGGCTGGTGGAAACCCACCTAAAAACATTTCCCGGTGTTCACTCCCTCTCGCTCAATATCACCACCCACCGCTGCACTCTGGTGTGGAATCCGCGCGTTCAGCCTTTGAGTGAACTGATGGCGGCGCTGGCGGAGATTGGTTATCGCCCGCGCCCGGCCACCGATGAAGAAGCGCAAGCGTTGGTGAAAAAAGAAAATCGCCTGGCACTGTTTCGTTTGGGGGTCGCGGGGTTTGGCATGATGCAGGCCACCATGGTGGCGGTGGGTATGTACACCGGGGCCAATGATGCCTGGCTGGATTTTTTGCGTTGGCAAAGTTTTTTGGCGGCGACGCCGGTGGTGTTTTTTAGCTGCTGGCCGTTTTTCAAGGCCGCCTGGCGCAGCCTGCAATCCCGACAGTTGGTGATGGATGTGCCTGTGGCGCTGGCGATTGGTCTGGCCTATCTCGCCAGCGGCTGGGCGACGGTGTTTGGAACGGGGGAGGTGTATTTTGAGTCAGTGTCCATGTTTGCGTTTTTTCTGTTGCTTGGTCGCTATATCGAAATGCGCGCGCGCCACCGCAATCGCGAGGCCTTTGGCAATCTGGCGCAGTTGATGCCGCTCAGCGCCTGCTGTCTGGTGGATCAGGTTGCAGGTAGCCCCTCTGTGGAAGGCCTCGTTTTAAAAGAAGAGCAGCGCCCGGTAAAGCTGCTCAAACCCGGCGACCGGGTGCTGGTGCGTGCGGGAGAAACTTTCCCCGCCGATGGCGAGGTGGAGTCGGGGCAGAGCAGTGCGGTGGAGGCCATAGTCACCGGCGAATCCCGGCCAGTGGCCAAGGTTCAGGGCGATAGGGTGATCGGCGGCACGCTGAATGTGGATTCCAGCCTGGTGGTGCGGGTGAGGGCCACGGGCGCTGCCAGCCAGTTGTCCGCCATTGAACGCTTGGCCGCCCAAGCGGCCCAGGAAAAGCCGGTGCAGGTAACCCAGGCAGATAGCCTGGCGCGCTACTTTATTGCGCGCCTGTTGGTGATTTGTGTGTGCGTCTTTGGTTTCTGGCTCTGGTACCAGCCGGAGCGGGCGTTTTGGGTCACGCTGTCGGTGCTGGTGGTGACCTGCCCCTGCGCTTTGGCCTTGGCCATGCCCGCCGCCCTGAGCGCGGCCACGGCGCGGCTGCGCAGCCAGGGTTTTCTGGTGGCGCGGGGCCATGTAATTGAAGGGCTAACCCAGATCAATCGGGTGATTTTCGACAAAACCGGCACCCTGACCCAGGGGCGTTTCTCCCTCGCGGAAACCCGCAGCTGCCGGGATTCAGTCGCTCAAGGTGATTGTCTGGCACTGGCGGCGGCTCTGGAGGCCAGGGCTAATCACCCGCTGGCGGCGGCCTTTGCCCCCTGGCAGGGGCGTTGGCAGCTAGAGGGCTTTCGCCAGCATACGGGCGCAGGTGTTGAGGGCGAGTTGGATGGACGCCGCTACCGCCTGGGTACGCCGGCCTTTGTGCAGGTGCTGACCGGGGGTGAACTCTTGCCCATGCCCGACGGCGAGCAGCTGTGGCTGCTACTGGGCGATGAGCAGGGCCCCTTGGCCTGGTTTGCCCTGACTGATGAGGTGCGCCCCGGCGCTGCTGGGCTGGTAGCGGAGCTGCAATCCCAAGGTATAGCGGTGGAGTTGTTGAGTGGGGACCGCTCGGGCGCGGTGGCGCACTTGGCGCAACAACTGGGCATTAGCGACTTCCGCGCCGGGGCCAGCCCGGACGACAAATTGTCGCACTTGCAAGCGGCCCAGGCCCGGGGCGATAAAGTGCTGATGCTGGGCGATGGCATTAACGATGTGCCTGTGCTCTCCGGTGCCGATGTGTCTGTGGCCATGGCTTCGGCCTCGGATCTGGCTCAAACCCGTGCCGATGCGTTGCTGCTCAATGAAAATCTGTGGGTATTGGCTGAGGCGCTGGCGCTGGCAAAGCGCACAAGGCGCACCATTCGCCAGAATCTCGGGCTGTCGCTGACCTATAATCTGCTGGCGCTACCCCTGGCCGCCGCTGGCTGGGTGTCGCCCTGGCAGGCAGCCATAGGCATGACGGCGAGTTCGCTGCTGGTGGTCTTTAATTCACTGCGGCTGTCTCAACCCAAAACCAAACCCCAACCCAAAAGCAGGCCCTGAGGTTAATTGTGGAAAGCTTTTACTTCCTGGTGCCCATTGCACTGATCTTTGTGGCGATTGCGCTGCGCTTTTTGTTTTGGGCGATCAATTCGGGCCAGTACGACAATCTGGATACCGAGGCCCACCGCATCCTGTTTGACGAGGACGCACCCAACAAGGCTGATGCCACCAAACCCGCGGAGACACCCACCGACCCCGAAACCGCCCTAGACGCCACTGCCACACAAGAGACCAAAGCCCACCGTGACTGATTTTTCTCCCTTTTTGGTAGCCCTCTCCCTGGGGCTGCTCAGCAGCGCCCATTGTGTCGGTATGTGTGGCGGCATTATGGGGGCCCTGACGATGGCGGTTCCGGCGCAGGAGCGGGGCCGTCGCTGGCGCCTGTTATTGGGCTACAACCTGGGCCGCATCGCCAGCTATAGCCTGATGGGTGCTCTGGCAGGCCTCCTGGCCGGGGGTGTGATTGGCCTGGGCGGTGCCTTGTGGCTGCGCTGGCTGGCGGGGCTGTTGCTGATTGCTATGGCACTCTACCTGGCCAACTGGTGGCGAGGACTGACCTACCTGGAAAATCTCGGGCGCTATCTTTGGGCCTATTTACAGCCGTTAGGCAAGGGCTTGATGCCGGTACAGCGTCTGCCCCAGGCGCTCTTGTTGGGTGGGCTCTGGGGCTGGTTGCCCTGTGGCCTGGTGTACACCGCCCTGGCCTATGCCATGGCCCAGGGCCAGTGGCTGGCGGGCGCCGGGGTGATGCTCGCTTTTGGCCTGGGGACCCTGCCAGCGGTCTTGGCCACCGGCCTGATGGCCCAGGCCTTTGCCCGTTTGCTGCAACAAAAGGCTCTGCGCCTGGGCTTTGCACTGTTGCTGGCGCTCTTTGGGATTTGGACAATCTGGGGCGGGTTGGGGCATGGCCATCACGGAGATCATGGCCATCACCAAGACCATGAGCAGCATCAGGATCACGGCCTCCATGGGCAGTCTCAGCACCAGCAACCGGAAGCGGGTGACACCATCCAGGACGCAAAAGTGCATCAACATCACCATTGAACAAAAGGCTACATTTTCGTACTGGTGGGGCTTGTGGGTGCGTGCTAAGGTGCTTTTCCGTCCTCGCCCCTGCCGGGTGCCAAAGCTCACTATAATGACCGGGCGGTTCAGGTAAAACTGAAGAGAGTTAGGCTTTCCTGAGATGAGTTGATGATCAAAACCCTGGGATACGGATGTGTTAGCGGGTTGCTGTTACTGGCAGTTCCCGGCTTTGCCAATGAATCACTGCCGGAGCCCGCACTAGATAGCTGCCAGCGACTGGTGCCAGACCTGGAGCTGGGTGATCAGGGCAAGGTTCGTGATGCCTTGCGTCGGCTAAGCTCTGACGATTTCGCCGCTTACGAAGGCCAGCCCATTCGTCGCATCCTCTACGAATCCATTGACGTGTTTGATGAGCGGGACCCGGACGAAAATAACTGGCTCTATCGGCTGGTGAACCAGCTGCATATCAATACCAAACCCCGCGTCATTGAAGCCCAATTGCTGTTCACCGAAGGCGATAGTCTTCATTTGCCGTTGATTCAGGAAACCGAGCGTATTCTGCGCACGCGCGGCTACCTCACCAACGCTTATATCATCCCCGCCGCTGTGTGTGATGAGGGGGTGGATCTGTTGGTGGTGACCCAGGATGCCTGGTCTTTGGAGCCGCGCGTTTCGTTCAGTCGCAAGGCGGATGACAGTGAATCCGGCTTTGGGTTAAACGACGACAATATTCTGGGTTCGGGCAACAGCGTCACCATCATGTACGAAGAGATGGCAGACAGAAACAGCATCAGCTACAGCTTCAGTAATCCGCATTTTTTAAACAAAGCCGTTGCAGTAAAACTGTCCTACGCCGAAACCAGTGATGGCAATAACACCTTACTGAGTGTGGCTCATCCGTTTTATTCCTTAAATACGCCCTGGGCGGCGGGCTTTTTGGCACAGGACATTGCCGAGGTAAAGCCCATTCGCTCTCGCGGTGAAAAAATTAACGAGTTTCGCCACCGCATCATGGTGCAGGAAGCCTATTTTGGTTCCGCATTTCGCGTGAGTGAGCGAGCAACCCATCGCTGGTATCTGGGTGTGACCAAGGAGGAAGATCGCTTTTTTGAAATCGAAGAAACCACCATGGGGATTCCAGAGGATCGCAAGGCGGTGTATCCCTGGATTGGCTACGAATACATTGAAAACCGCTATGGCGTATTTAAAAACCTCAACCAGATTCAGCGCACCGAAGACTTGTCCCTGGGGTTGACCGGTGATTTTCGTTTTGGCTACGGCGGCAAAAGCCTGGATGGCGCCGATGAGGTGGTGCGCTATTTGGGGCGCGTGCGGCAGACCCACGCACATGGTGAGGATCATGTGCTGCAAATGGGCTTTTACCTGGACGCATATCAGCGCCTGAACAGCCAACAGCGCAGCCATTATTTAACGGGTGTTGATTTTGCCTACAACTATTTTATCGATCCCAATAATCGCTGGTATGCGCATCTGCGTCTGGATATGGGCGATGGCCTGGCGCAATACGAAGAGCTGACCGCTGGCGATACCAGCGGAATGCGTGGCTATCCCACGGATTTTCAGCGCGGCGACAAACGTTTTCTGCTTTCCCTTGAACGACGTTATTTTTCCGACTGGCACATTTTTAATTTAATGCGTGTTGGGGGTGTGGCCTTTGTCGATATGGGGCGCGCCTGGGGTGTGCCGGGGCAGGAGTCCAATCCCATGCTGGCCAATATTGGTGTGGGAATTCGACTGAGTTCCAGCAAGGTTCGCGTGGGCAACGTGGTGCATATCAATCTTGCCGCGCCCCTCACCCAGCGCGATGGCATCAGCAAAACCCAGCTGCTGATCAGCGCGCAACAAAGTTTTTGATGCGCACTTTGTGTCAGTCCAGGGATGGGTTATTAAGTGTTAATCCTCTTTCTGCCTGTGATATGTGCAATTAGACTATAAGTCTCGGCTATTACAAAAAGATAACCACACAGGTTTTATCAGGAGGCTCCATCATGGTTCACCGCGCAC
The DNA here is from genome assembly GCA_965652595.1 of uncultured Cellvibrio sp. Classification (GTDB taxonomy): domain Bacteria; phylum Pseudomonadota; class Gammaproteobacteria; order Pseudomonadales; family Cellvibrionaceae; genus Cellvibrio. Next base: position 14,038 of record CBFGWO010000061.1, read on the forward strand.
TGCGGGGGCTGGGCACACTGGCGATTGCGCTGGCTTTGTCCACCCCGATAACCGCTCTGGCAAAAAACACCAGCTTGTCGATTAACGATAAAGACTATTTCGAAACTCGTGGCCTGAATGTACTGGTATTCAGCAACTGGTATGACGGCCTCTTCAGCGATGCCAAAATCAGCGGTGTTGAACTGATCCATCACGGTGAGCGTACGGCAACCAACGGCGATGTGCGCCTGAGCGCTACTCCTGAGCAGTGGGACCCTATCCCTACCTTTAAAGAGCGCAAAGTAAACCGCGACGAGCAATCTATCGAAGCCTTCTTGCACTACCCGGATTACGAATTTGATTTTTCCATCAAGGTTGTAAAGCAGGCGGACGGCGTGCGCCTGAGTGTGCACCTGCCCAAGCCTTTGCCCAAGGCATTGGAAGGGCGCGCCGGATTCAATCTGGAATTTATTCCCTCGGCCTATTTTCACAAATCGTTTTTAATGGATGAGAATACCGGGCTTTTCCCGCTGTATCCTTCCGGCCCCAAAGAAATTAACGCCCAGGTAGAGCCTGCTCCCTTAGCTGTTGGTCAGCAATTGGTGTTGGCGCCGGAAGATCCGCTGCGCCGCGTCAGTATTCGCTCATTGGATCAGCCATTGGCACTTTACGATGGCCGCGCCAAAGCACAAAACGGTTGGTATGTGGTGCGCTCGCTGATTCCGGCGCAAAAAACCGGACAGGTACTGGAATGGCAGCTGAGTGCCAGCACACAAAAAAACTGGCTGCGCGCGCCTATGATTGCGCACTCGCAAGTGGGTTATCACCCCGACCAGCAAAAGGTGGCGGTGATAGAGCTGGATCGCAACGACAAAAAAATTCAGCGCGCACGCCTGCTGCAGGTAATGGCCGATGGCAGCCGCAAAGCGGTGCTCACCGCCAAGCCAAAATCCTGGGGTAATTACCTGCGCTACCACTATGTGCAGTTTGATTTTTCCTCAGTAAAAACTCCCGGCGTTTATATGCTGGCCTATGGCGATCAGGAATCCGGTCCCTTCCGCATTGGCAAAGATGTTTACGCCACCGCCTGGCATCCCACGCTGGATATTTATCTGCCGGTACAAATGGATCACGTCACGGTGAACGAAGCCTATCGCATTTGGCACGGTGCCTCGCACCTGGATGACGCCCTGCAAGCGCCGGTGAATCACGAGCACTTTGATCTCTTTGCCCAGGGGCCAACCACCGACACGCCCTACAAGCCTGGCGAACACATTCCCGGTTTAAATATTGGCGGCTGGTACGATGCGGGTGACTACGATATCCGCACCCAAACCCAATACGATCTGGTTAACACCCTGGTAACCGTGTGGGAGCAATTTAAGCCGCTGCGCGATAACACCCTGGTGGATTACGACCGCAAGTATGTTGATATTCATGTGGCTGATGGAAAGCCGGATATATTGCAGCAAATTGAACACGGTACTCTGCAACTGGTTGCGCAACACCGGGCTCTGGGTCGTGCGATTCCCGGCATTGTTGAAGCCCATATTGACCAGTACACCCATCTGGGTGACGGCATCACCAAGACTGATAATTTGATTTACGATGCCAAGTTGGGTGAGCTGGAAAGCGATGGTTTCCGCAGTGGTAAATTTGACGATCGCTGGGCCTTTACCACCAAAACCACACCGCTCAATTACGGTTCTATTGCGGCATTGGCAGCGGCCAGTCGTGCGCTCACCGGTTACAACGATGAACTGGCAAAAGAATCGCTCGCCCACGCCAAGCGCGCCTGGGCAGAAGAGGCCGCGAAAGATCAGCCGGATATTTTCCGTCACGGCAACACCACCGGCGGCCCCTTGCACAGCGAGCATTTAAAAGCAGCCACCGAATTGTTGATCACTACCGGTGAACGCCAATACGCCGAGGCTATCGAAAAATTGTTGCCCGAAGTGCAAACCTACTTTGGCATGAACGCCAGCTGGTTGCTGCGCGCCATGCCCCATATGCCCGATGGCTTCAAGCAAAAAATTCGCGCCCTTGCCGAACAACACGTCGCGTCCATTGCTGAAACCGAAGCGCGCAATCCCTTTGGTGTTCCGATTACCGAAGGCGGTTGGGCAGGTTCAGGTTTTGTGATGCGCAATGCCGCCAACAATTATTACCTGCACAAAGCCTTTCCGGATTTGGTGGATCGCGAGAGCGTGCTCAAGGGGCTGAATTTTATTTTTGGTGTACATCCGGCGCACAACCTATCGCTGGTGTCAGCGGTAGGCGCTCGCTCCAAGCAGGTGGCCTATGGCATGAATCGCGCCGACTTTTCCTTCCTGCCGGGCGGTATAGTGCCGGGCATTTTGGTGCTCAAGCCCGACTTCCCGGAAAACCGCGAAGACTGGCCGTTTTTCTGGGGCCAGAACGAATATGTGGTGAATATGGGTGGCAGTTATCTCTTCCTGGTGTTTGCCGCCAAGGATGTGCTTGGCGCGACTGAGTAAATCCTGACTAACGAGCCAAGCGCCGCATCGTCGGCGTTTTGGCTCTGCCAGTAGGCTGCTCGTTTTTAACGCAGCAGTGGCAACGCAGATAGTTTTTCAGCAGCCTGCTAGACTGGCGGCTCTTAATTTGATGAGCTGCTTATGTCCTGGCCCTTCCACTCCTCTCTTAATTTCGACAACCGCTGGTTGCGCGAGCTACCGCTCGACCCCAATACCGAAAATTACCCGCGTCAGGTAACGGGCGCCCTCAGCTCACCTGTGGTGCCGCGCAAGACCAGCGCACCGCGCACACTGGCGTTTTCTCCCGAAGTAGCCGAGCTGATTGGATTGGCGCAAGAGGATTGCCTGCATCAAGACTTTGCCGAGGTGTTTGCGGGCAATCGTCAGCTGCCAGCTATGGAGCCCTATGCGACCTGCTATGGCGGCCATCAATTCGGCCACTGGGCTGGGCAATTGGGCGATGGCCGCGCGATTAATTTGGGTGAAGTTGTCAATGCGCGTGGCGAACACTGGACGCTGCAACTCAAAGGCGCTGGCCCCACGCCCTATTCGCGCACCGCCGACGGCCTGGCGGTATTGCGCTCTTCGGTGCGCGAATTTTTGTGCAGCGAAGCCATGCATCATTTGGGCGTGCCTACCACTCGCGCCCTCAGCCTGGTAACCTCCGGCGATCAGGTGCGCCGCGATATGTTTTACGACGGCAATCCCCAGTGGGAACCGGGTGCGGTAGTCTGCCGCGTTGCGCCGAGTTTTACGCGCTTTGGCCACTTTGAAATTTTTTCCGCGCGCGGCGAGCACGAATTACTCAAGCAACTGGTGGATTTCACTCTCCGCACCGACTTTCCCCACCTGGGCTCGCCATCCGTGGACGTCTACAGCCAATGGTTGGAAGAGGTTTGCCGCCGCACCGCCGAACTTATGGTGCACTGGATGCGCGTCGGTTTCGTTCACGGCGTGATGAACACCGACAACCTCTCCATTCTCGGCCTCACCATCGACTACGGCCCCTACGGCTGGCTCGAACCTTTCGATCCGAACTGGACCCCCAACACCACCGACGCCCAGGGCCGCCGCTACCGATTCGGCAATCAACCGCAAGTGGCCCTGTGGAATCTCGCCCAACTCGCCAACGCCATCTATCCCTTGATCAATCAAGTCGAGCCACTGCAAGCCGCGCTGGACATCTACCGCGAAACCTACGACCGCTGCTGGCAAAACGCCATGGCCAACAAACTCGGCGTGAGTAACTTTTTGCCCGAGGATCAATCACTGGTCGATCAGCTGCTAACACTCATGCACCAAAGCGCCGCCGACATGACCATACTCCACCGCCGCCTCGCCGATGTGGACTTCCAACTGGACACAGACACCTTCTCACTCACCCCCGAACAAGCTATCGCACCTCTGCAAGAGGCCTTTTACTCGCCGCTCACGCCAAGCCAAACCCAAGCCTGGCACGACTGGCTCACCCAGTACCGGCTGCGCCTCATACAAGACACCGTTCTCAGCGGCACCACCCCCGAAGCGCGCCGCGCACGCATGAACGCCGCCAACCCCAAATACGTGCTGCGCAACTACCTCGCCCAACAAGCCATCGACAAGGCCACCGCTGGCGACTATTCGGAAATCACCAAACTGCTTAACATGCTCAAAAAGCCCTACGACGAGCAACCCGAGCACCAAGTCTACTTCGCCCGCCGCCCCGACTGGGCCGCCAACAAAGCCGGCTGTTCGATGTTGTCTTGTAGCTCCTGAAAAACTAGCATCACTTTTATTGCGGACTCTTTATTGGCACTGAGCGGGGTGGTGAGAGAGTGGGACAGACAATCGACAACAGGGATGTTGGCGATTAGCCCCCAGGGAGGGGTTTACGGCGTGTCTGGCCCACTCTCTCACCGCCCCGCGTTACTTACTACAGAGACAAAAACATGATCGGAAAAATACTCGGCGGTGTCGTCGGCCTTTTCACCCTCGGCCCCATAGGCGCTGCTGCTGGCATCTTCGCCGGCCACATGTTCGACCGTGGCTACAAACGCAACCAACAACCCCTGGGCGCCGAAGAACTCCAACAAATCCAGCAAAGCTTCTTCAACGCCCATTTTTTGCTGCTCGGCTACCTCGCCAAAGCCGACGGCCGCATCTCCGAAACCGAAGTCAAAATCACCGAAGACTTTATGACCCACATGGGCCTCACGCCCGAGCACAGACGCGAAGCTATACGCCTGTTCAAACTCGGCGCTGATCCGGTGTTTTCACCCGACACAGTGCTGGAGGAGTTTCGTCAGCGCTGCGCGCGCAGCCCCAACCTCTCGCGCCTGTTGATTACCAACCTGATTCACCTGGCCATGGCTGATGGCGAAATGCACGACGCCGAAGCCCAGGTGCTGCGGCGTGTGGCCGAGGGTTTGGGCTTTTCGTCGTTTGTGTTCGAGCAGCTGCTGCGCATGATTCGCGCCCAGGACGCCTTTCGCGACCAGGGCGCAGGGCAGGGCAGCTACCGGCCGCGTGCAGCAGCAGATCAACTGAGCCTGGCCTACCAGGCGCTGGGGGTGGAGCCAGGCGTGTCCGACGCCGATCTCAAAAAGGCCTACCGCAAGCTGATGAGCGAGTACCACCCGGACAAGCTGATCGGCCAGGGTATGCCCGAAGATATGGTCAAAGCGGCCACCGAGCGCTCCCAGGAAATGCAGGCGGCCTACGATCTGATTAAAAAATCCCGCGCTGCCTGAGCCTGCGCAATTCTCGCGCCTTGACTTCTCCTTTCTTGAGGTTTATTTTGATATCAAATTGATATCTCTATAAATCAAAGGAGAAAGTTATGAACCAT
>CBFGWO010000062.1:0-19256 GCA_965652595.1 uncultured Cellvibrio sp.
TGTGAGCTGATGGTGCCGGTGCTGCTGCGCGAGCTGGAGGAGCGGCTGCTGCTGGATACTCGCGATGAACTGCTGGATCTGACGCTGCTGCTTGATGAGCTGCTGCTGGAGGCCGAGCTTGGCGGATTGTCGTCCCAGTCGTTGCCGGGTGGTGCGGTTCTGACGCTGAGGCTGGTACTTAGGGAGGACCAGTTGCCGTTGGCATCGCCCGCTTGTACACGGTAGGTGTATTGGTTGTTGGGCGCCAAGTCGGTATCTGTGTAGCTGGTAGCGGCACCATCGGTAGTACCAATCACCTGGCCATTGCGGGTGAGCCGGTAGCCAGAGGCGGGCACTGCCCCGTTTGATGCATCCCATACCAGGGTGACTTTGGTGGAGCCGATGTTGCTCGCGTCCAGGCTGGTGGGGGTATTGGGTCGGGGAATGACCGACGAAGACGAGGCTGAAGAAATACTGCTGCTGGATTTGGGCGGGGCTGGTGCAGGTGTGCTTTCGCCACCGCCGCCGCCACAGGCGGTCAGGGCAAAAAGACTGGCGCTAATCAGCAACGGAAAAGCAAATCGAGCAAGGTAATGCGATTGTTTCATGTCAGGCAAATCTCAGGAATTCGGGGCCACGCAATCGTTCACACGAGGAAGCGCACTTATTATGGGTACTGTGAAAATTTATGCTAATCAACCTCGGTGTTTAGTGCGGAATTTGCGATAGGCATATCATATTTTTTTATCAAATCGTAGAAGGTCGGACGCGTGATGCCCAAAAGTTTGGCCGCTGCCGAAATATTGTTGTCGGTCATGCTAAGCGCGCGCAAAATCGCGCCCTTTTCGGCTTCCTGACGCACATGACGCAAATTGAGCGATAGCTCGCCAGCGACAGCCAGGCCCAGGTCATCCCGGGTAATGTATTTGCCATCGGCCATGATCACCGCGCGCTTCACTTTGTTTTCCATTTCGCGAATATTGCCCGGCCAGGAATAGGATTCGATGGCGGCGATGGCATCGGGCGTAAAACCGGAAATTTTTTGGTCGTGCTCTTTGGCGAAACGGGTTTTGAAGTGGCGCGCCAACAGCACCTTGTCGCCCTGGCGAGCGCGCAGCGGGGGGATCTCAACCGTCATTTCACAGATGCGGTAAAAAAGATCCTCGCGGAAGCTGCCTTCGTTGACCATTTTTTGCAGGTCTTTGTTGGTGGCGCAGATCACCCTCACATCCACGGCAATTTCACTGCGTCCGCCCACCCGTTCGATGACGCGCTCCTGTAAAAAACGCAGCAATTTTGACTGCAAATTCAAGGGCATATCGCCAATTTCATCGAGGAACAGGGTGCCCTCGTTGGCGGTTTCCACCTTGCCCAGGGTGGTTTTGTTGGCGCCGGTAAAGGCACCTTTTTCATAACCAAACAGCTCGCTTTCGATGAGGTTTTCCGGCACTGCCGCACAGTTGATGGCGATAAAGCGCTTTTCGCGGCGGGGGCTGAGTTGGTGGATGGCGCGGGCCATGACTTCTTTACCGGTGCCGCTCTCACCCAGCAGGGTGCAGGTGACGGTGGTGGGGGCGATTTTTTCCAGCTGGCGGCAGATTTTGAGCATCTGCGGGTCGTTGGTGATCAGGCCGTCCAGGGGCTCCTGCTTGCTCAACACCAGGCGGCGATTGTCTTCTTCCAGGTCGTGAATGTGAAAGGCGCGTTGGACGATCAAGTCCAGGGTGGAGGGGTCTACGGGTTTTTCGTAGTAGTCGTAGGCGCCCATGGCTACGGCCTTGATGGCGTGTTCGTGGCCGGTTTTGCCGGTCATTACAATGATTTTGCTGGCGGGGGCGATGCGCAGTATGTCCTGCACGCATTTAAAGCCTTCTTCCACCCCGTCTTCGTCGGGCGGCAGGCCCAGATCCTGGATGATGACCGAGGCTTCGTGGAGCCGGAGCGCGGCCACCGCGTCCTGGCGGTTTTCGGCGATGATGGTTTCGTATTGGTCAAAGTGCCAGCGCAACTGGCTTTGCAAGCCACGATCATCTTCCACAATCAAGAGCGTTGGCTTGTTGCTGCTGCTGTGTCTACTCATAGGCTTAACAGATCCATAGTCGTCGTAGTAATGGGTAGCGTCATGGTGATGATGGTGCCCTCGCCGGGAGCACTTAATACGTGGAGGCTGCCGCCCAGCTCACTGATGTATTCACGCGAGAGGTAAACGCCTATGCCCATGCCTTTGCCGGATTTGGTGGTCTCAAAGGGCTTGAAAAGGCGATTGTGGATAAAGTCCCAGTCCATGCCGGAGCCGTTATCTTCGATGGTGATGGTGGCCTTTTCCTCGGCGAAGCGGAGTGTAACATGAACCCGCCCATCGTCCGGGGTGGCCTCCTGGGCGTTCTTGATGAAGTTGCTGATGGTCATCACCAGACGCACCTGATCGGCGATGATGGTGACGTCTTTTTGTTCGATGTCGGCGGTGAGTCTGGGGGTGCTGCGCTGGCATTCATCAACCGCTTGGTGAACCGCGTCCACCAGTTTTAAGCGCTTGACCAGATCCGAGTCGTCGCGGCGCAGTTTGCGCAGCAGGTTATTCATCCGATCCACCGAGTTGCTGATGGTTTGGATGGCGTCATCGATAAATTCCGGGTTGTCCTTGTGGCGCTCGGCGTTGCGTACCACCAGCGCCTGCTGGGCAATCAGGTTGTTGAGGTCGTGGATGATAAAGGCCACCAGCTTGTTGTAGGTGTCGAACATGCGGCCCTCGGCCAGCTGTTCCGCTTGCTGGTGGCGCTTGAGGTAGCTGGCCAACTGGCGCCCCATGGTTTTGAGCATGTCCAGGTCTTCCCAGGTGAGGGAGGCGTCGCTGGTGGGTTTGGTGAGCGCCATAAAGCCCACCAGCTCTTCGCCCACGATCAACGGGAACATCAACCAGAGTTCCGGGATATTGCGCGCCCAGCCGGGCAGGAGTTCGTTGTTTTGGCTAAGCGCTTCATTGTCGCCCGAGTCGGGGAAGAACACCCATTCGGATTCCAAAAAGGCCTGGCAAAAAGGGCTGTCGACGGGTTCTTCCTGTAGGTCGACAAAACTGGGCAGGTTGGATTGGTAAACCGGCTCGTAGTAGCCCTGCTTTTTAATCCAGATGGCGCCGCCGGGTGCCTTGGTGATGGCGGCTACCGCATAAAAGGCACGCTCGTTGGCTTCGCTGCTTTCGCTGGGTTGGGCCAGGTAGTTGATCAGGCCCAGCCATTCGCTGCGATAGTCGTATTTGTGGCGGAACAAGTGTTTGTTAATCAGCACCGAGAGGCGCGAGCGAATGCTGCTGGAGATAAATACGCTGGTGATGGTGAGCACCGCGCCTATCAGAATAAAGCTGTAGATCACTGTGCCCCAGTTGCCACCGTAGAGGCGCACATAGTAACCGCCGAGGGCGAGGGCGGTGATGAGGATGCCAACGCCAACCAGTGAGGTGGTGTAAAAAACCGTCGGGCGGGATAGGTAAAAATTGGCGGGTCTGTCGGTGCGTTGAGACAAGAGCAGGCCTCCCACGGCCATAAACAGGCAGGTTGCCAGGGACACAGCCGCGCGCGATTGCCAGAGCAGAGGATCGAATTGATGGAAGATCAGCGCGTGGGTATAGAGGTAGATGTCGTATAAAAACAGCGCAGCCAGGTTGAGACTGAGCAGTTTGATCTGGCGGTCGTTGACGGCGGCATAGCGAAACAGTTGCTCCACACTGACCAGGCTGATAACCGCCAGCAGCAGCGGAATCCAGGCAGCGAGCTGCATCATGGCCTGGAAATCCAGCAGCTTGGCGATAAACACCACCAGCGTCACCGGCCAGCCGAGGCTGAACAGAATTTTGAGGCTGCGAGGCAGCGGCTGGTTGTTGGTGCTGGCACGCAGGATCAGGTACATGCCCAGAATCCACAGGTTGTAATGCAGGCATTCAAGCAGCAACAGCAGCAGCGACGAGGAGGTTTCCTCGGTAAAGGAAATGGCAATCAGCGTCAGGTTGAGGGTGTGAACAGCGGCAGCCGGCGCAAATAGCCAGGATTTGTGCGAGCGGGTGTATTGGTACGCGAAGACCAGCGTCAGCAAACCGGAAATGATGGCGGCGCTGAGATAGGCGGTAAAGGTGACGTTGTTATATTCCATGTAGGCTGGCGCTGTCCGGACGAAAACCCGGCAAGCATAGCAGCAGAGCTTGGCGGAATGCATCAGCCGCCGGTTTTCCGACTGCCGGGCTTGTGTTCACCTGCTGTGCAGTTTGTGGCTATAATGCGCCCCGATCAGGCCCCTGGCCTCCCAATAAAATACGAGGAAACCACCGTGAGCCAAATGAAAAAACTTCTGGGTCTGTTGTTGATGGCGGGCGTTATGGCCGTGTCGAGCAGTGCCATTAGCCAGCAAGCCGCCTTGACCGCAGAGTTGAAAGAGCGCATCGCTCCCGTGGGCGGTGTGTGCATGGCGGGTGATCCCTGTGCTGCTGCGCCCGTTGCTGCCGCCGCCAGTGGCCCGCGCTCGGGCAAAGAGATTTACGACGCTTCCTGTAATGTGTGCCACGGTGCCGGTGTGGCCGGCGCTCCCAAGCTGGGTGACGCGGCAGATTGGAGTGCGCGCTTGGGCAACGGCGGTGTTGAAACCCTGTACACCCATGCCATCAAAGGTTTTAACGGCATGCCAGCGATGGGTTTGTGCGCAACCTGTAGCGAAGATGAAATCAAGCTGACCGTGGATTACATGCTCGAGAACAGCAAATAAGCGCTTTATCGCGCAGTAAAAAAGCCAGCAATCGCTGGCTTTTTTTTCGACTGGCAGAAACACGGTTTAGTCAAACATGTTCAGCAGGTTGCTGAGGGTTTCCTCGCCCTTGGCCAGGTTTTTTTCCGGGTTGTGCTCGCCCATACCTTCGTACTCCACATCTTCCTGTGGCAGTTCATCCAGAAAACGGCTGGGGGTGGTGTCGGCGATTTCGCCAAACTGTTTGCGCTTGGCGGCGTAGGTCAGGGTGAGGGTGCGCTGGGCGCGGGTGATGCCCACGTAGGTCAGGCGCCGCTCTTCGTCGATGTTGTTACTTTCAATGCTGTTGCGGTGGGGCAGTAAGTCTTCTTCCATACCCAGCATAAACACGTGGGGAAACTCCAGCCCCTTGGACGCGTGCAGGGTCATCAGCTGCACCTGATCGTTGGCCTCTTCCTCTTCTTGCCGCTCCAGCAGGTCGCGCAGCACCAGCTTGGCGATGGCATCTTCGATGCGCGCTTCTTCGTCGCTGTCGTCATCGGCGGTTTTATCCAGGCTTTTTTGCAGCGACTCCACCAGGTAGTAGACGTTTTCCATGCGCTTTTCGGCGGCTTTACTGCTGCTGGCGTTTTGGTGCAGCCAGCCTTCGTAGTCGATATCGCTGAGCATTTCGCGGATGGCGCTGACCGGATTCTCGCCCGCGCAATTGCGCGTCACCCGCTGCAACCAGTCGGCGAAGGTGCGCAGCCGCTCCAGGCTTTTGTCCGGGATCTGGCTCGCCAGGCCCAGCTCCTGGCAGGCGGCAAAGAGGCTGATATGACGCTGGCTGGCGTACTGGCCGAGTACTTCGAGCGTGCTGGTGCCTATCTGACGGCGCGGGGTATTGATGATGCGCAAAAAGGCGTTGTCGTCATCCGGGTTGACGATCAGGCGCAGGTAAGCCATCACGTCCTTGATTTCGGTTTTGGCAAAAAACGAGGAACCGCCGGAGATGCGGTAGGGCACCTGGTGTTGCTGGAGTTTGATTTCCAGCAGGCGCGCCTGATGGTTGCCGCGATAGAGAATGGCGTAGTCGTGAAAACGGCGCTGGTGGCGAATGCGGTCACTGAGGATTTCGGTGGCCACCCGCTCGGCTTCGGCGTCTTCGTTGGGGCAGCGGATAACGCGAATGGGGTCGCCCAGGCCCATTTCGCTCCATAGCGCCTTGTCAAAGTCGTGGGGATTGTGAGCGATCAAGTGGTTGGCGACGCGCAGAATACGGCTGGTGGAGCGGTAGTTTTGTTCCAACTTGATCACTTGCAGTTGGGGATAGTCGCGGGTGAGTTGCGCCATGTTTTCCGGGCGGGCGCCGCGCCAGGCATAAATAGATTGGTCGTCGTCGCCCACCACGGTGAGCGCGCCGCGATCGCCCACCAACAGCTTGACCAATAGGTACTGGCTGGAGTTGGTGTCCTGGTATTCGTCCACCAGCAGGTAGCGGATGCGCCTTTGCCAGCGCGCCAGCACCTCGGCGTCCTGTTGAAAAAGGTGTACCGGGATCAAAATCAGATCGTCAAAGTCTACCGCGTTGTAGGCGCGCAGTGCCTGGTTGTAGCGCTGGTAGACCCGCGCGACACTGAGTTCGCCTTTGCTTTGGGCGCTGGCCTCCGCTTGCTCGGGGGCGACCAGGTCGTTTTTCCAGTTGGAGATCTGGTGCTGAACTGAGTCGAGCAGGTCTTTGTCCAAGTCTCCGTCTTTGAGCATAAGTTCGCGCAAGAGGGCGCGGGCATCTTCCGCATCAAAAATAGAAAAGCCCGGCTTGAAGCCCAGGGTTTTGACTTCGCGGCGGATAATGTTCAGCCCGAGGTTGTGAAAGGTGGAAACGGTTAATCCTTTCGCGGCGCTGCCTCGTACAAGGTTAGCCACCCGCTCTTTCATTTCGCGCGCGGCCTTGTTGGTGAAGGTGAGGGCGGCAATATGTCGCGCCGGAATCTCGCAAGCCTGAATGAGATAGGCTATTTTTTGAGTAATCACGCTGGTCTTACCGCTGCCCGCACCGGCCAGTACCAGGCAGGGGCCATCGATATAGCGCACGGCTTGCTGTTGGCGACTGTTGAGCTGGTTCACGGTTCCTCGGTGGGCGGGATGAAGGGCGGGCATTGTAGCAAGTGATTTCTATAACCGTCTCACGAAAAAAACAGGAGCAAGATCACGCTTTGTTATAAGTAATCTGGTGTTATGTATTCATCGCGGCAGCTGGTGTAGAGTCTGCGGCCTAAGTGAGAGCGGCGAGCTGGTTCAGTTGCTGCCACTCTCTCTGGCTGAGGGAGTGGATGTAATGGAACAAACGACAAAGATCCTGTTTATAGATCGCGAGCACGGCGAGTATTTGTTGATCGCCGACATACTGTCCCAAGTGCGTCATGTGGAATATGACCTGACTTGGTGCAATCAACTGGATACGGCACTGCCGAAAATCCTGTCCCAGGACTATGACCTGGTGCTGCTGGATTACTACTGGGGCGATCAAACCGCCCGCGACCTGCTTAATGCGGCCCGCGTGCAAGCCTGCCAAACACCTATAGTGGTGATGACCGACGAGATGGAAACCGAGGTGGATCGCGAGGCGATTCGCGCCGGTGCGTCGGATTATATGATCAAGGATCAAATAGACGCCCAACTGCTGGAGCGCACCCTGCGTTATGCCATAGAGCGCAAGCAAACCGAATTGCATCTGGCGCGCCTGGCCCACTACGACCCGCTGACGGAAATCCCCAACCGCATTTTGTTTCGCGATCGCCTTGAGCACGCTATACGTCTGGCGGAGCGCGATAACACCGCCTTTACCCTGATGTTTATCGACCTCAATGGTTTTAAACAGGTGAACGATACCTTTGGCCACGATGCCGGTGACGCCTTGATTCGTATCTGCGCTGAGCGGTTGAATGAGTGCATGCGCCGTTCGGATTCGGTCGCGCGTATGGGTGGCGATGAATTTACCCTGCTGCTGCAAAACATCGAAAGCCAAACTGATATAGCTCATATCGCCGAGAAGGTTATAGAGTCGATTTCCCATCCCGCGCAAATCAACGGTTACGAAGTGGTGGTGGGTTGCAGTATTGGCATTGCTATTTACCCCCACGCCGGTTTGGATGCAGATACGCTGCTGAAAAATGCCGACATGGCCATGTACAAGGCCAAGCAGGAAGACGGCAGCTGCTTTTGCTTTTTTACCGATGCCATGAACCGCGAGGTGCGCCGTCAGCTCAAGCTGGAATCGGATTTGCGCAAGGCGCTCAACAAGCAGCAATTCTTTTTGCAGTATCAAACCCGTATTGACGTTAAAACCGATCGCATTATTGCACTGGAGGCTTTGCTGCGTTGGGATCACCCCGAAAACGGTGTGCTGGATGCCAAGGAGTTTGTCGCCATTGCCGAGGATACGGGTTTGATTACCGCAATTGGCTATTGGGTGATTCGCCAGGCGTGTATTGATTTGAAAAAAATTCACGCGCTTTTTGGCGAGGAAATGGTGATGTCGGTGAACCTCTCGGTGCGTCAATTCAAGGATGAGGGTTTGGTGCAGCAGATCGCGGAGATTTTTGCCGAAACCGGTATTCAGGCAGGCGATATTGAATTTGAGCTGACCGAAACCACCTTTATGGAAAATATCGATTTGGTTAGCCTGTGCATGCGTCCACTGGCGTTTTTTGGTATCAACTTTACGCTGGATAACTTTGGTACCGGTAGCTCATCCTTTTTACATTTGCAGCGTTTGCCAATTACCGCCGTGAAAATTGATTCGCGCTTTATGGCGGAATTGCAGCGCAGCCGCAGCGATCGCCGCTTGGTGTCAGCCATGATTAACCTCGCGCAAAACCTTGGCAAAATTGTGATTGCCGAAGGCGTGGAAAACGAAGAACAAAAAAACTGGTTGCAGCAAAGTGGTTGCGATCATATGCAGGGCGACTATTTTTCGGCGCCTTTGTTTTTTGACGAGGTTATTCCCCGCCTTGAGCAAAACTATCGCGTACCCTGAGCGATGCGTTGCTAAGTTATACCGGGCGATCCAGATGGCGATAGCTCAGCGCCTCGGCAATCTGACGGCTGCTCACCCTTTCTTCCTCGCTCATATCTGCCAGGGTGCGCGCAACGCGTAACACCCGGTGGTAAGCGCGCGGCGAGAGCCCCAGTTTTTCCAGCGCGCCCGTGAGCAGCGATTTTTCTCCCTCCCCTAACTGACACACCCCATCCAGTTCGCCAGGCCCCAATTGAGCGTTGGCCTTGCCCTGGCGCGCCAGCTGGCGTCTGCGCGTTTGCGCCACGCGCGCTGCGATCTGCGCACTGGTTTCACCGGTCGATGCCGATTGAAGTTCACTGGCCTTTAAGGGCAGCACCGCCACCTGCAAATCGATGCGATCCAGTAATGGCCCGGACAAGCGTTCGCGATAGCGGCGCACTTGATCGGGCGTGCAGCGGCAGCGGTCATCGCCATTGCCCTGGTAGCCACAGGGGCAGGGATTCATCGCCGCCACCAATTGAAAACGTGCCGGAAAACTGGCCTGGGCGCGGGCGCGCGACAGATGGATTTCGCCACTTTCGAGGGGCTGACGCAGCACTTCAAGTACGTGACGGGAAAACTCGGGCAGCTCATCCAAAAATAAAACGCCGCCGTGGGCCAAGGAAATCTCACCGGGTTTGGGGCTGGAACCACCACCCACCAGTGCGATGGCAGAGGCAGTGTGATGGGGCGCGCGAAAGGGACGTTGACGGGAAATCACCTGGCCACCTGGTGTGGCCACTGAATGAACGGCGGCAATTTCGAGTATTTCCCGTTCATCCGGTGGTGGCAGCAAACCCGCCAGGCGGCTGGCGAGCATGGTTTTGCCGGTGCCCGGTGGCCCAAAGAGCAACAGGTTGTGCCCACCGGCGGCGGCGATTTCCAGCGCCCGTTTGGCCTGGAGCTGGCCGCGCACATCGCTCAGGTCCAGGGCGCAGGGTGTGTCGGCCAGGGGCTGAGCCTGAGCCTGGAACAGGTGCTCCCGGTCGTGCAGGTGGGCGCAGACCTGCAAGAGGCTGGCCGCGCCATAAACGCGGGTGCCGGAACTCAGTGCCGCTTCGGCAGCGTTGTGGGTGCTGAGGATCATTGCCCGCTGGGCGTCACCACAGGCCAGGGCGGCGGGCAGGGCGGCAGTCACCGGGCGTAGTTCGCCAGAGAGCGCCAGTTCACCGAGAAATTCGTAGTGGCTGAGTTGCGCCAGCGGAATCTGGCCAGAGGCGGCGAGTATGCCCAGGGCAATGGCCAGGTCAAAACGTCCGCCCTCTTTGGGCAGGTCGGCGGGGGCCAGGTTGACGGTGATGCGTCGCGCGGGAAATTCCAGATGGCTATTAAGTATGGCCGAGCGCACCCGGTCCTTGCTTTCTTTTACGGCAGTTTCGGGCAGGCCAACAATGGACAGGCCCGGCAAGCCGTTGGACAGGTGTACCTCAACGGTAACCAGCGGGGCGGAGACGCCCAGTTTGGCGCGGGAATAGATGATGGCGAGTGACATAGGCAATCCTTGCGGTGTCAGGGGAAGGCGCCACTATAAACAACTTGGAGCCAGATGCAAAAGGTCAGTGAGGCGGGTTGTTGCGCGTCTCCCAGTCCGCCAGCTGTTGCTCCAGTGCCTCCAGACGCAGGCGGGTACGCTGCAGTACCGCTGCTTGGGCGTCGAATTCTTCGCGCGTGACCAAATCCATTTTGCGCAGCGCGGCTTGCAGTGCCGATTGCAGCTCCCGTTTGGGGGATAGGCCTTCGAGGGAAGGCAGGTGTTTTTCCAGCTCTGTGGCGAGTTTTTGTGCGAGGTCGTTCAGCATGGGGATCTCCAGTGGGTGGGTAGCGCAGTCTAGCGCCAAAGGCGCGAGGCTTCACCGTTTCTGTGCACGCGGCGCCTTTATTTAGCGGGGCGTCTGCGACTGATATCCGCTGGAATCTTCTCCTTGACGTCGAAATCCGTGTGCCTGCTTTATCTCGGTGCGCAGCAATTGTAGCGGTGCAATATTTTGGTGCGTCAGCCTTGGTCAATCGCTTTTGTTTCCTTCTTTTTCTTCCACAAAAATTGTTAACCAATTGAAATTTATTGGAATTTTTCTTTTGGCCTGCTCTGTGCAAAGTTCGCTCTGAACACAGGGTTACAGGTAGGCAGCCCTTTCTTTACCCCAGTTGGGATATTTCCGGTGTTTTCCCGCACGCAAGTGCGGGGATTTTTTTAGGAGAAGAAGATGAAACTGGTAACAGCGATTATCAAGCCGTTCAAGCTCGATGTCGTGCGTGAGGCGCTGTCGGATATCGGCGTTCACGGCATGACAGTCACCGAGGTGAAAGGTTTTGGTCGGCAAAAAGGTCACTCGGAGCTGTATCGCGGTGCTGAGTATGTGGTGGATTTTTTGCCCAAAACCAAAGTGGAAATTGCGGTTTCCGAGGCGCAGCTGGACACAGTAGTAGAGGCCATCAGTAAAGCGGCCAACAGCAGCAAGATCGGCGACGGCAAAATTTTTGTATCCAATCTGGAGCAGGTGGTGCGCATCCGCACCGGCGAAACCGGCGACCAGGCTCTCTAAATTAACAAAGTAAACGAGACGGGGAATTAGCAATGGAAGAGAATCTATATCATCTTCAGTACGCCATGGACACCTTCTACTTTTTGGTGTGCGGCGCACTGGTTATGTGGATGGCGGCAGGCTTTTCGATGTTGGAATCCGGCATGGTTCGCGCCAAAAATACCACTGAAATTCTGACCAAAAACGTGGCCCTTTATTCGATCTCCTGCATCATGTACATGGTGTGTGGTTACGCGATTATGTATGGCGGCGACATTTTCTTGTCAGGAATTTCCCTTGACGGCGCAGAGTCCGGCGATGCATTGGCAGCCACCGTTCTTGGTGAATTTGCCGAGCGCGAAGATGGCTTTACCGGAGGCGCTATCTACTCAAATGCCTCTGACTTTTTCTTCCAGGTGGTCTTTGTTGCTACCGCCATGTCCATCGTTTCTGGTGCTGTGGCCGAGCGTATGAAGCTTTGGGCCTTCCTGTTGTTTGCTGTGGTTATGACCGGTTTCATCTACCCGATGGAAGGTTCATGGACCTGGGGCGGCAACGCTGTATTTGGTCTTTACAGCCTGGGTGACCTCGGCTTTGTCGACTTTGCCGGTTCAGGCATTGTGCATATGGCTGGTGCCTCTGCGGCCCTTGCCGGTGTGATCCTGTTGGGTGCCCGTAAAGGTAAATATGGCCCCAACGGCGAAATCCATGCGATTACCGGTGCCAACCTGCCTTTGGCGACCCTGGGTACCTTTATCCTGTGGATGGGCTGGTTCGGTTTTAACGGCGGCTCTGTACTCAAGCTGGGTGATATCAGCAACGCTAACGCGGTGGCGATGGTATTCCTGAACACTAATGCGGCCGCTGCCGGTGGTTTGGTTGCTGCTCTGGCAGTTGCCCGTGTGCTCTTCGGCAAGGCTGACCTGACGATGGCGCTTAACGGTGCTCTGGCTGGCCTGGTGGCGATCACTGCCGGTCCTGATACCCCCAGCGCTTTGGGTGCCACCATCATCGGTGCTATCGGCGGTGCGATTGTCGTTTTCTCCATCATCGGTTTGGACAAGCTGAAAATCGACGATCCAGTGGGTGCCATCTCTGTTCACGGTACTGTTGGTCTGTTTGGTTTGCTCGCAGTGCCCTTCACCAATGGTGATGCCAGCTTCGTTGGCCAAATCGTTGGCGCGCTGACTATCTTCGTTTGGGTGTTTGGTGCCAGCCTGATTGTGTGGTCAGTCATCAAACTGATCATGGGCATCCGTGTCTCTGAAGAAGAAGAGTACGAAGGTGTGGATCTGGCCGAGTGTGGTATGGAAGCCTATCCAGAGTTCACCCGTAAGTAGTCGCAGGTTCCATGAATCTGGATAACCTTGATGCCATTGCCCGTCCTGTGACGGGCAATGGCTAGTAAAGCTCCGATCTTGTTGTACACTTTGACCCGTTACCCGCCGCGCGCCCTGAAGGTGTATCCTTGGCGGGCAGGCGCGAACGCAATCAAACATCGCGACAGGGTCAGCATCAGCGTAGCCTCAGCAAGAGACAAGCAAAGGAACTCACAATGAAACTCATAACAGCAGTCGTAAAACCCTTCAAACTCGATGACGTGCGTACCGCATTGTCAGAAGTGGGTGTGCAGGGTATGACAGTGACCGAGGTGAAAGGCTTTGGTCGTCAAAAAGGTCACACCGAGTTGTACCGGGGTGCGGAATACGTGGTTGATTTTCTGCCCAAGGTAAAAATCGAATTGGCGGTTGACGATGGCATGGTAGAGCAAGCAGTCGAGGCTATTACCAAGGCAGCGCAAACCGGCAAAATCGGCGACGGTAAAATTTTTATCACGCCACTGGAAGAAATTATTCGCATCCGTACCGGCGAAACTGGCCCGGATGCTATATAACAGGTTTTAGTTGGAGGTATTCTGCTCAAGCCCGCCCCGCCCAGCGAAAGCCAGGCAGAATACTCACCCTTTTCACGGCGCCACTAATATGGCGCCGTTTTTATTTGGGCGATGCTGAACGAAATTCAGCCAGACACTCAGCCACTGCCGGGCGCAACACCCGAATATGATTGCGCTGTTGCCACACAAAAAAGCCGGGTAATACCACCAGCATCACCACCAGCGCCATGGCGCCAGCAGGCAAATTCAATGCCGGGCCAACCACCAGAATCAGGAACAGGGATACGCCGGTCAGCAAAAGGCCGCCCACAAGGTTGTTGCGCCAGATGCGCAGCTTGTTGGCCGGGCCAAAGCAGCGATCATAGGCCTGGGCCATGATATGCATTTGATCTTCGCGATCCAGTTCAGCCAGCTCGGGAAAATATTTCAACAGAGGTTCCAGGTTCATCGGCAGGTCGCTTGGCGGTTGTGGTTCAAGGGTGCGACAGTATAGTCGCTTTGCACAAAATGTATCCCCTTGCCGGGCGTTGCAGCTCGCGTAATTCCTGTCGTAAGATTGCCGCCGACCCGGCCCAGGTGGCGCGGGTTAGAAATAACCGTTTTATTTGTTGTGCCTTTTGGTAAGACAAAAAAAAACTAAAAAAAGCCTTTTGCTGGCGTGGCGTTTAATTGAGGCTGCGCTATACATTAGGCGAGTTTGTTCCCTTGCCCGGTGGCCCAACCACCCTGTCTTAATGTTTCAGGTGATTTATGACTGATGAAGAAGCCATCAACGATGATGAAGTAGAAGAGCCTTTGGAAGACGAAGAGGCTGATGATCTTGAGGTTGCCGACAGTGATGAACTCAGTGTTTCTGCCAGCAAGGCGGCGCCAGAGATTATTGAAGACTTCAGCATTGCTTCACGCCAGAGAGCGCGTGAAGAGTTGGAGGATCAGATAGCCGCCTTCTTGGCGCGCGGTGGCAAGATTATGGAAGTGCCCGCCAACGTTTCTGCCGATCCACCCAAAAAGCCGATGCCGGATTACGGTGGTCGTCCTATCTAGCCAGTCAATTCGCCCGCACTTGTTGCGGGCGAATTTTTTTAGTCCACGGACTCACTGCAAAGGCTTTTCATCATCCTCGACTTGGATTCCAGGGCTATCTAAAGGCCTTTTTTGTTGCGCGCGCGGATGAGCCTGGTCGTAGACTTTGGCGAGGTGTTGAAAGTCCAGGTGTGTGTACACCTGGGTGGTTGAAATATTGGCGTGACCCAGCAGTTCCTGCACCAGACGCAGATCACCGCTTGACTCCAACATATGGCTGGCAAAGGAGTGGCGCAGCATATGGGGGTGTACATGGGTGTCCATGCCCTGGCGCAGGCTGAGTTGTTGCAGTCGCTGTTGTACGGTGCGATGGCTCAGGCGTTTACCACGCAGGCTTACAAACAGTGCTGGTTCACTTTCGCTGGCAACATCTTTGCGTTTTGGCAGCCAGTGTTTGAGTGCGCTTATCGCCTCGCGGCCAACGGGTAGCAGGCGCGACTTTTGGCCTTTGCCCGTCACCTGAATCAGGCCTTGCTGCATGTCCAGATCCTGCACATTCGCGCCCACCGCCTCCGCCAGACGCAGGCCGGAGGAATAAATCAATTCCAGCAGCGCGCGATCGCGAATATCCAGAAATTCATCGCCTTCCACCGCGACAAACTGCGCAGCTTGATCCACGTCCAGCAACTTGGGTAGATGACGCGCCACCTTGGGCGCCTGCACACCATCGGCGGGATTGAGGGTGCAAAAACCGCGTGCGATAGCAAAATCAAAAAAGCTGCGCACTGCCGAAAGCCAGCGGTGCAAGCTCTTGCCACTGAGTCCTTGTCGACGAAGTTGTGCGAGGTTTTGGCGGATATCCTGAGCGGTGAGTGCCTGAAGCTGGGTGATTTGCTGATCAATACAATAGCGTGTGAGTTTGGACAGGTCGCGCAAATAGCTCTCGAGCGTGTGTGGCGAATAGCGCCTTTCGCTGCGCAGGTGTTCGCGATAAGCCGTGAGCTGTTCGGAAAAAAGGTTTGAGGCTTGGTCTGTCATAAGCCAGCCACCGATGGGTTTAACGCGGCAAGTATTTGGGTAACAAGCGATTGAGCACTTCGCCGATGTAACTTAAAAAAAGTGTGCCCATGCTGGAGCGATAATAATCCGGGTCGCGGTTGCCAATGGCGAGCAGACCAAAGGCGGGGCCATGTACCAGAGGGACGGTGGCGACTGAGCCTATGTCGCTGGCGTACTTGCCAAAAATATAGTGCAATTCCTGTTCGCCCAGTGTGCCGCACATGGCGCGGTTGGATTTAAGCAGCGTGCCAAGGTGATTGCGTGCATCCACCAAAGGAATAATGCGCGCCTGGCTGCCGGGGATGCGCATCTCGCTGCCGAACAACAAAAGGCTGGTGAAGTGAATACCAAACTCTTTGTCGAAGCAATAGTGGAGTGCATCAACTATGTCGGGCAGATCCTGACCTTCGAGCAGGGTGAGCACCAGGCGTTTGGTTTTATCGAACAGCTTGTCGTTTTCGCGGGCGTTGTCGAGTAATTTGCTCAGCCGATTGCGCATTTCGATATTGCGCTCGCGCAAAATAGACACCTGGCGTTCGACCAGCGATACCGCCGGGCCGCTTTCGTGGGGTAAAAATAAATCTGCCAGCAGATCCTGGTGTTCGGCAAAAAAATGCGGATGCGCTTGCAGGTAAGCGACAACCTGTTCGTGATCGAGCGGGTCAGCCAGCGAGGGAGATTTGGAATCAGTCGTCATCAGATTTTTACCTGTCCATGAAACACGGTGACTGCCGGGCCGGTCATAATCACCGCCTCACCTGGCCCGCCCCAGCGAATACTCAAGCTGCCGCCAGGCAGATTCACCTTGACCTTATCGTTCAGCAAACCGCGCAGTCTTCCTGCCACTACCGCGGCGCAGGCCCCGGTGCCGCAGGCCAGGGTTTCGCCTGCGCTACGCTCGTAAACCCGCAGGTTGATTTCGTCTGCCGAAACAATTTGCATAAAACCGGCATTGACCCGCTGCGGAAAGCGCGGGTGATATTCAATCAGTGGGCCCAATTCGGCAACCGGCGCGCTGGCAACATCTTCTACCAGGGTGACCGCATGGGGATTGCCCATGGACACGGCGGAAATATCCAGCAGCTGGCCATTCACGTCCAGTGGGTAGGTCACAGCCTGATGGTCGGCCACAAAGGGTATGGCCGCAGGCGCGAGCTGAGGCAGGCCCATATTGACCACCACATCCTCTTGATCGGTGACTTGCAACTCCATGATGCCGCCTGCGGTTTGCACGCGAATCAGGGATTTGCCGGTGAGTTGGCGGTCGCGCACAAACACCGCGAAGCAGCGCGCGCCGTTGCCGCAGTTTTCGACTTCGCTGCCGTCGCCATTAAAAATGCGGTAGCGAAAATCAACGTCGGGGCTGTCGGGCGCTTCTACCAGCAAAAGTTGGTCGCAACCTATACCAAAATGGCGGTCGCTCAATTGGCGAATTTTTTCGCTGGTTAAACGCACTTTTTGGCTGACGCCGTCGATCACGACAAAGTCGTTGCCAAGCCCGTGCATTTTGCTAAAACGTAAACGCATGCTGTTGTTTCCACTGGTGCCGGTTAGTCCGGCAGGAGTTGTTCGCCACGTAGCATATCATCGAGAGTTTCGCGTGCGCGCACGAGGTGCATTTGATCGCCGTCCACGATCACCTCAGCGGCGCGCCCGCGAGTGTTGTAGTTGGAACTCATGCTGAAGCCGTAGGCGCCGGTGGACATCACTGCAAGCAAGTCACCCGGCTCCAGTGCCAGCTCGCGATCCTTGCCGAGAAAATCCCCGGTTTCGCAAATCGGCCCAACCAGATCCCAGCGCTTTTCGCCGCCGTTGCGCGGCTTGAGCGGGCGAATATCCTGCCAGGCCTGGTACAGCGAAGGGCGAATATTGTCGTTCATGGCCGCGTCTATCACGGCAAAGTTCTTGTGCTCGGTGGGCTTGAGGTAGATGACCTGGGTCAGCAACACCCCGGCATTGGCCGAAATGGAGCGGCCGGGCTCAAACATCAGGCTCAGGGGGCGATCGCCCAGGCGCGCTTTGATGGCCGCCATATAGTCAGCCACCGGCGGTGGCGTTTCATTGCGGTAGGTAACCCCCAGGCCGCCACCGAGATCCAGGTGGGAAATAACGATGCCCTGGGATTTCAGCTCATCAATCAACAACAGCAGGCGATCCAAGGCATCGAGAAAGGGCTCGAGCTGGGTCAGTTGCGAACCAATATGGCAATCCACGCCTTTAATCGACAGGCTGGGCAGTTCCGCCGCCCGGCGATAAACCGCTGGTGCCCGGTCGATACTGATACCAAATTTGTTTTCCTTGAGCCCGGTGGAAATATAGGGATGGGTTTGCGCATCCACATCGGGGTTCACCCGCAGGGAAATATTGGCTTGGCAGTGTTTTTCGGCAGCCACCTCGGCCAGCACTTCCAACTCGGCTTCGGATTCCACGTTAAAACAGTAAATGCCCACATCCAGCGCCCGAGCCATTTCCGCGCGGGTTTTGCCCACACCGGAAAACACAATGCGTTCGGGTTTGCCGCCAGCGCGCAGTACCCGCTCCAACTCGCCACCCGAGACAATATCGAAGCCCGCACCCAAGCGAGCCAAGAGATTGAGCACACCCAGGTTGGCGTTGGCTTTAATGGCGTAGCAGATCATGCCGGGATGATCGCCCAAGGCCTCGGCATATTGCTGGTAGTGGCGGGTAAAGGCCGCGCGGCTGTAAACGTAGGTGGGGGTGCCAAAACGCTCGGCGACGGCGCTCAGCGGCAGGTCTTCGACGTGGAGTTGGCCATCGCGCAGGGAAAAGTCTTGCATAGTGTGTATCAGCTCGGATTCGCGCTCTGGGGCGCAGCAGGGGTGGATTCCTCCACCGGTTGTTCGGGTTGCGGCAGGTACAGAGGGCCTTTTTGACCACAGCCGCCCAGTGCACACAGGGCGAGCAACAACAGCAGGCGGGTGTTCATCGTTCTTCCTCTTACCGGGCGCAGACAAGGGCGGCAGTATACCCCTGCACCAGCGGGGGTCACAACAAAAGGGGAGAGTGGCAACACAAAAGCTTCATCGTCCTTTCACGGGAGTGTCACAGGCTGGCGCTCAACTAGAGCGCACTCAAAAATGACTCGGAGGAATCCTTCTGTGAGACTCACCTATTCCCTATCAATTCGCAGCCTGCTGTTAACCGCGCTGCTGTTACTGACGGCCTGTGGCAGTGATAGCAATGATAAAAAAGTGCGGGAACTGCGCGAGGATCTCGGCAGTGCACAGCAACAAATTAATGATTTGAATGCGGAGCTAGAGGCGCTGGAAGAAGAAATGGAGGAATTACAAAATCCTCCCGTCCAGGGCAAGCCATTGACACTGACACTGCTGCACATCAACGATCATCACTCACATTTGGCGCCTCACAATTTCACCTACAACGTGACGGGTTTGGGGCTCAGCACTCGCACTGCGGCGGATGCACCTGTTACCAGCGTCAGTGTGAGTTACGGCGGCTTTCCGATGTTGGTGAGTCTGTTCGATAGCTTGGCGAGTCAGGCAATCAACCCGGTAAGAATTCATGCCGGTGATGCGATTACCGGCACGCTCTACTACTCACTTTTTAACGGCAGTGCCGATGCCGCCATGATGAATCAGGTGTGCTTTGACCTGTTCGCGCTGGGCAACCATGAGTTTGATAACGGCGATCAAGGCCTGGCCAATTTCCTCGATGATTTGGCCGCTGGCCCCTGTACTACGTCGGTGCTCGCAGCCAATGTGCAACCAGGTCCCTCATCTCCGCTCCTCGACGGCTATTTGCAACCATATCGGGTTCGCTATTTTGAGGGTCAGGCTGTTGGTTTTATCGGGATTGATATCGCGGACAAAACCAAAAATTCTTCCAAGCCTGACAGTGAAACCCAGTTTTTGGATGAAACCGAAACCGCGCAGGCGACGATTAATTTCCTGCGCGACCAAGGCGTAGACAAAATTGTACTGGTGACTCACTACCAGTACGAAAATGACAAGTTGCTGGCAGCGAATCTCAG
>CBFGWO010000063.1:0-18992 GCA_965652595.1 uncultured Cellvibrio sp.
TTGAGGCTCAGGCTGCCATTGGCAGGCTGACCGGACAAGGTGTAACTGAGGCTGTCGCCATCGGCGTCGGTTGCCACTACCTGACTGCTGATAGGCGTGTCTTCGTTGGTGACCAAATTGAGATTAGCGGCCACAGGCGCGTCATTGAGTGGTAACACACCAATGGTGACCAGACTGGTGGTGACTCCACCGTTACCGTCGCTCACCTGCACCACAAAGCTGTCGCTACCGTTAAAGCTGGCATCCGGTGTGTAGGTAAATTGGCCCGTTGCCAGGTTGAGGCTCACGCTGCCGTTGGCGGGCTGACCGGACAAGCTATAGCTGAGGCTGTCGCCATCCACATCAGTCGCCACCACCTGACTGGAGATGGGCGTGTCTTCGTTGGTGACCAGGTTGATATTGGAGGTTACCGGCGCATCATTCACCGGGAGCACACCGATGGTCACGGTGCTGGTGGTGGTACCGCCCTGGCCGTCATCAATAGTGACCACAAAGCTGTCGCTGCCATTGAAGTCTTGATTCGGGGTATAGGTGAACTGACCCGTAGCGGTGTCAATCACCACCGTGCCGTTGGTCGGCTGGGTTGACACTGTGTAGCCCAGGTCGTCGCCATCCACATCGGTCGCCACCACTTGGCTGGAGATGGGCGTGTCTTCGTCGGTCACCAGGCTCAGGTCGCTGGCAACGGGCGCATCGTTAACCGGAGTCACCACCAAATTGATGGTACTGGTGGTCGTGCCGCCCTGACCGTCGTCAATAGTGACCACAAAGCTGTCGTTGCCGTGATAGTCGGGGTTGGGTGTGTAGGTAAAGGCGCCGGTTTGCGGGTCGATACTCACTTGGCCGTTGGCTGGGTTGCCACTGAGGCTGTAGGTGAGACTGTCACCGTCCAGGTCTTCAGCGACCACCTGACCGGATACGGGCACATCCTCGGGGGTTTGCAGGCTCTGGTCACTGCTGGTGGGGGCATCGTTAACCGGCGTAATCTCCAGGCTCACGGTGCTGGTGGCGCTGTTGCCGCGCGGGTCGGTCACCACCACCACAAAGCTGTCGTCGCCATGGTAGTTTTCGTTGGGTTGGTAAACGAATTCACCCGTGGTCGGGTTAAGCGTCAGGCTACCGTTGGCCGGGGGCGTCAGCAGGGTATAAGTCAGAGAGTCATTTTCCGGGTCGGCGGCGAGGATACGACCGTTGAGGGGGGTATCTTCAGCCACACTGGCTTGCAGATTTTGCGCTGTCGGCGCCTGATTCTGGCGATCGCCACCGCCGTAGCCGCCATTGCCATTGGCAAAACTGGGGTCGCCATAACCAAACTCCTGGCCTTCAGCGGCGGCGGCGGCAAGTCTCTCCACCTGCACAAAGCTATTGCCGCCACCTGCGCCCGCATCACCACCGCCAGCGGCAGTTTCTTCCAGGGAATCCAGCAGATCACCGCCCTGCTCAAGAATCGTGAGCGCCTGCTGAACCGAGGCGTCAGCAAGCTGGGCTTCACTCGGGTCGGTAACACTCACCTCCCACAAATCCGGGCCCAGGCCAACCTCTTGATTGGCGGCAATAACCACAGGTTCGCCTTCGCCAAAATCCAGCTCAATACGGGCGCCATCGCCGGTCACGACTACCTCGTCGGCCATCAACTGGTCCCCAAGTTGCAGGGGACGCAGGCTGCCATCCGGGGCTTTGGCCCAGGCTTGGCCTTGCACAAAGGTGACGCTGGCGACGGGATTAGCCATGACTTAACTCCTTGAAGATCGTTAGATTTGAGTGAGATGAAACCAAGAGTGCAAAGACACTTTGGGCATAATGGAGCGGAGTATAGGAGGAAATCGACGCCAGCCCTATTGGACTAAAGGACAATACAGGCGCCAAAAAGAGGACTGAGAAGACGCTTCAGAGGAATATCAGGACTGCCCGCCCAGCAGCAACACCAGTTGCAGCCTGTCGCGCACCCCCAGTTTTTCAAAAATAGCCCCCAAATGGGCCTTGACCGTGCGCTCGGTAATATCCAGCTCCCGCGCCACCTCCTTGTTGGTTTTGCCATCGGCCACCGCCTGGGCCACTGACTGCTCCCTTGGAGTAAGCAGCGCCAGGGATTGGCTGCCGACGGCCTTGGGTGCGGCGGGCCTGGCGGCCAGCATCAGCTGCTGCATTAAGTCCGGGCCTATCCAGACACCGCCCAAACTGACCACCTGCGCCACCTGCTGCAAGAGCGAGGCCGCTGCCAGGTAATGAACATAGCCCCGTGCGCCCGCCGCAATCGCTGCGCGGGCCTCGTCGGCAGATTCCAGACGGGTCATGGCCACAACGGGATACCCCCGCTCAACCCAGGTGCTTAGCTGTTTCAGGGCGGAGGCATCTTCCAGCAGCAGCCAGGTGAAAGTTTCTGGCGCTGGCTCCGCCGATGCCAGCCAACGGGCCTCCGGAAAGGCCTCGCGCCAGCGCGGTGATTGAACATGTGAAGGGCTGATAAACAGGTGCCGCATTATCGCTCGCTCAGTGCATTCTGACGTGCACGTAATACCGGCTTCAGCAGATAGGAAAGCACGGTTTTTTTGCCGGTGAGTATGTCCACTTGCGTCATCATGCCCGGCATGATCGGCAGGCTGGGATCAAAACCGGCGCGCTCGGTGCGCACTCGCACCAGGTAGAAAGTATTGTCGCGCTCGTCGGTGATGGTGTCGGCACTGATATGTTCAAGAGTGCCGGGCAAACCACCGTAAACCACAAAATCATAGGCGGTAAATTTCACGATCGCCTGCTGCCCTGGGCGTAAAAACGCGATATCGCGCGGCGAGACTTTGGCTTCAATCAACAGCTGGTCATCCAGGGGCACCATCTCCACCACTTCGCGCCCCGGCTGCACCACGCCACCCAGAGTGTTCACAAACAGGCGCTGCACTGTGCCGCGAACCGGTGCGCGGATTTCGGCGTACTTGATGCGATCGGCGAGGCCGGTGCTGGTTTCTGCAAGGCTGGAGAGCTTACCGAGGGTTTCGGTCAACTCGGCATTCCATTTGTTATTGGCGGTGAGTTCCAGTTCACGCAGGCGGCTTTCACCCTCCGCCACGGCCGCTTGCAGCCGCTGCAATTGCGCCTCGGTTTGCGCCAGTTCGCCCTGGGTGCGCGAGGCCTCGCGTTCCAAACGTAGGATTTCCACCTCGGAGATAGCCCCGCTCGACAACAGCGGGCGGGTCACATTCAACTCCTGGGTGACCAGCTCATGGGCGCGGCGCGCCTGGATCAGCTTGGCCCTGACTTCGTTAAGCTCTTGCTCACGCTGCGTCAGCTGGGTTCGACCCAGAATGAGCTGTTCGTCCAGCTCGCGGCGGTTGGCATCATAGAGTTGCTGTTCCTGGGCAACGATATCCGGCGCCTCGGCAAGCAGCTCAGGCGAGGCTATCCAGGTGCGGCCGGAGGTGAGCGCCTCCAGGCGCGCGGCGCGGGCTTGAAGCGACAGATATTGGGCGCGGTTCTCGCGAAAGCTGGAAATAAACCGGGTGGGGTCAATACGCAGCAGCAGCTCGCCCGCCTCCACCACCTGCCCTTCGTGCACCAGGATTTCTTCCACCACCCCGCCATCAAAGGACTGCACTACCTGCAACTGACGCGAGGGAATTACCCGCCCTTCGCCGCGGGCAACCTCGTCTACCTCGGCAAAGGCGGCCCAGATGATCAATACCACCACCGACAACAAGAGTGCGTAGAGCAAGGCCCTGGCACGCACCGGTTCTTCCTGTAAACGCGCCCAGTCGGCGTCATCAACCCAATCCCGGTTGCCCGGCTCCGCTGCCAGCCAGCGGCCAAAGAGCTTGTCTATCCAGCGACTGGTGGGCCTGCCCAGGCGGTTAAGCCAACGCCCCAGCCACTCGAAGCCCGCCTTTTCGCGCCCGGCGTCCATCAGCTGGCCCTCCCGACGCGCCCTTGCCGCAGCGCCTCGACTACCTGCTCCTTGGGCCCGTCGGCCACGATCTTGCCTGCATCGATCACGATGATGCGCTCCACCAGCTCCAGCAGAGAGGTGCGATGGGTAATCACCACCAGGGTGCGGTTGCTGGCATAGCCTTTCATAGCGCGCTTGAAGTCTTCTTCGCTGGAGTGGTCCATCGCGCCCGTGGGCTCATCAAAGAGCAGGATGCTGGGGTCGCGCAGCAGCGCCCGCGCCAGGGTCACGCTTTGGCGTTGGCCACCCGAGAGCAGCTCGCCGCGCTCGCCCACGGGCATAGCCAGGCCCGCAGGGTGAGTGTTAATAAATTCCCCAAGCCCCGCCAGGCGCACAGCCTGCAGCAGCTGCTCGTCGCTGGCCTCAGGAACGCCCAGGGTGATGTTGTCGCGCAGGCTGCCATAAAACAGGTTTACGTCCTGGGACACATAACCTATGTTGCGGCGCAGCTCCGCCGGGTCCAGTTGGCGAATATCTATGTCGTCCATTAACACGCTGCCGCTGGACGCCTGATAGAGCCCGGCGATCAACTTTTCGAGGGTGGTTTTTCCTGAACCGTTGCGCCCCAGTATGGCCACACGCTCACCCGGTTGGATTTTAAAACTGACACCGCGCAACACCTCGCGCTCGTCGTTGGGGTAGGAAAAACTGACTTGTTTGAACTCAATTCCACCGGTCAGACGCGGGCGACTGATCCAGGTTTTACCCGCTGGGCGATCCACCGGCTTTTGCATCACCTGATCCAATCCCGCCAGAGCGGTCGCCGCCTGGTGGTACTGCATAAGTAAAGCGGCTGTCTGGCTCACCGGCGCCATGATGCGCGAGGAAATCATATAGGCGGCAATGAGCCCGCCCTGGCTGAGATTCCCCTCGATGATCTGATACACACCGAGCACTACAATGGCCACGGCCACCGCTTGCTGCAGCCAGCCGGACGTTGCTGTTACCGAGCTGGACAGGCTGCGCATCCGCACGCCAGTGCGCGATAAAAACAGCGTGGTTTTTTCCCAAAAACCCTGCATGCGACCCTCGGCGCCGAGGCTCTTGAGGGTTTCCAAACCGCCCAAACTCTCCACCAGGATGGCATTGCGTTGAGCGCTGGCCTGCATACTGGTTTCGGACAGTGCGTGCATCTTGTGCTGCACCGCGGCGGTTATCAGCAACACCAGCAACATACCCACCAGCACGGGAATCACCAGCACCCAGGAAATCAGACCGATCACCAAGGTAAACAGCAACACAAACGGCAGGTCGATAAAAGCAATGACGGTGGCCGAGCCGATAAAGCCGCGCACCGACTCAAACGCCTGCAGGCCGGTGGCGAAGGAGCCCACAGAGGCAGGCCGTTCCGCCAGCTTCATGCCCAGTACCCGTTCCATAATGCTGGCAGACAAACTGACATCCACGCGGCTGGCGGCCAGGTCGACAAACCAGCTGCGCATCACTTTAAGCACCGCGTCCGCACAGAGCACCAGCAATATGCCCACCGCCAGCACCCAAAGGGTATCTGTGGCCTGGTTGGGCACCACCCGGTCGTAGACATTCATCACAAACAGGGGCATGGCCAGGGCGAAGAGGTTGATCAGCAATGCAGCCAGCAGCACCTCGCGGTAAAGGCGCCGATGGGCGGCAATCGCCGTCCAAAACCAGTGACCCTGGCGGCTTTTGGGAATCTCGCCCGCGCGCGCGTCAAAACGATGTTGAGGGCGCAGGTAAATGGCTCGCCCTGAATAACGCGCGACCAAACTGGCAATTGCCACTGATACCTGAGCGTCCCCCAGCTCGGGAAAAATAACCTGCGCTTTGTCAGCATCCAGGTTTACGAGGATGCAGGCCTGATCCTGATCCAGCAGCAGTATCACGGGGAATAGCGCGGGGTTTAATTGGTCGAGCGAGCGCTCGGTAAGGCGACTGACCAGCCCGGCCCGCTGGGCGGCGCGACTGAGCAGCGAGGGAGAGAGATTGTTATTTTCCAGCGGCAAGCCCGCGAGCAGCGTATCGCGGCTGCTACTGACGCCGTGAGCTTGGGCCACCAGGAGCAAACAATTGAGCAGATCATCGCGCGGAGGTGGAGGAGCGGAAGATACCGCGCCCCCGGGCAAGGATTCTGGCGATGAGGTCATTAACAACCGCTCCCGTCAAACGATCAACCAGGGCAAACAAGTTTGCGCTCCCTGGCACCTGTATTCAGGCGCCAGCGCTTGAACTATAGAAGTCACTGCTGGCGGGAGCAAATGCACGCGCCAGCGCGGGGATCAAGGGCGACGGATAACCACCACCTCAACACGGCGGTTGGTTGCGCGCCCGGCTTCAGTGTTGTTGTCCGCGACTGGGCGACTGGCACCGTAGCCTTCCACCTGAATATTGGTGAGTTCAAGCCCGTTAAGCACCAGATAGTCTTTCACGCGATTGGCACGCGCCTTGGAGAGCGGCAGGTTAATGGCGTCGCTGCCGGAATTATCGGTGTGGCCTTCAATGCGCACTTCCACCACCTTGGGCGTTGTGCGAATTTTTTGCAGCAACTCATCCAGGCGGCCAATAGCGCTGCTGTTTAATTCAGAGCTGTTGAGCGCAAAAAGTGCATCGCTGCTGATGGGTACTACCTCGGAAATAAGATCGGCGCGCCCAAGTGCAACAGGCGCATCGGTCGGACAGGCAGCGGCAGCGTCAACGCGCAGCTGTTCAATATCTACGTTGTCGAGCAGGCTGATGCCGCTGCGCACAATATTCAGGGCAGGCAAGAGTTGCCCCATGGACGCCAGGGTGCGAGCACGCGCCAGCTTCACATCAATATGTGCATTGGTGTAGGCGCGGCTGGCTTGGAAAAATTCGTTTTCAGCGTCGAGCAAATCCAGCAGTGTGCGCTGGCCAATATTGAATTGCTCGCTGTAAGCGGCACGCACCTTGTCGCTGGAGAGACGGTGCTGTTGCAGCGATGTCAGTTGTTCGTTAATGCGCTGAGCATCGTTGTAGGCCACCTGGGTGTTGAGGCGTAAATCGGTACAGGCCTGATCGCGCTGATCCTTGGCGAGATTGACTTCTTCCAAAGAGCGACGCACCGCCGCACTGCTGGCACCGCCGTTATAGAGGTTGTAAGTGATGGCCAGTTCGATCACGCCCTGATCGCCAAAATTGTCGGGATCAAAGCGATCGTCAAAGCTGTTGACGTTACGGTTGGTGCCCTGGCGTGCGCGTATTTCCGCCTTGGGCAAAAAACCAGAGCGCTCCATAGTCACCTTGGCTTGCGCCGCCGAAATATTTTTTATCGCCGCATGAAAACCGGGATTACCCTGATAGGCCAGTTGTAAGGCCTGGGTGATATTGGCCGGCAAGGTTTCGCCGTCGATTACCGCAGGCGACATGGACTCGGCGGGCAGATCACCGACAACACGCAGGTAACGCGCTGTGGCATCGTGCAGATTGGAGGCCTCTGTTAGCAAGTTGGATTCCGCCAGCGCCAAACGACCGGCCACCTGCTCCAGATCGACGCGACGACCAACACCGGAATTAACCCGCTCCTGAATCTGGTTGAGCACCTCGCGGTGCTTGCCGTAGTTTTCACGGGCCAGGGTCACCAATTCACGACTGCGCAAGACATTTTCATAGGCCACCAGTGCATCCAGCGCGGTAACTTCAAGGGCATCCAACAACTCGTAGTAGCGCACCTGACGGGCGCTATCAAAATGGCTTACCTGGGAGGAGGTACGAAAGCCATCAAACAGCATTTGCGAAAGAGTGATTTCCGCCTGCTGACTGTTGTAGGCACCGCGACCATCGTAATCGCGATTGGAGCGTCCCAGGGAGGCGTTGAGATCGACAGAAGGCAAATAGCCAGCGCGGGCTTCGCGCACCTGATGGCCGCTGGCTTTAAACGCATGGAACCGCGCCTGAACATCGGGGTTGGTTTCCAAGGCTTTGAGTACGGCGGATTTGGCATCGGTAGGGGTTTGCGCTTCCACCAGGATCGCGGGGAAAGCGCCCAAAGACACACATAACCAGAGTCTACTGAGCTTGGAGAAGCCCGCCTTGAATTTATTCATAAACCTAATCCTGTCGATGCTGGGAGATTGAAGGGTGGATAACACCAGTCGGCTCGCTCACTTCCCGGCTGATTCATATCCTGTCGCATAAATCTACAAATTGGACGCATATTATCCCAATGCTCCGGCGGTATACAACCAAATGCCTATTACAGTGTATTACCGATAACTTTTTAGAATAAGTGACTGAGGCAAATCGCTATAAAGAGTTACTTCAAACATCTGGCGAAATCGGCATTCGCCTCAGTCGAGTGATCGTTTCAGCCGAGTGACAAAAGGCTCAGAAAAATCCCTCACCGGCAAATTGGTTACCGGGTCCCGCTCGCGAATCCGCCAGGCATCCACGCTCAGCTGAATCTCACCGTTATCACAACGGCTAAAGCTCAGGGTCATAAAATGCTCCCGCGTGCGATCCTTGGGGTAGGCGGAAAAAAGTCGGCCTGGGCGCGAACTCACCTCGAAGCGTGCATCGTAGGTTACGGGTGCAGGCGCCCAGCCAGGAATATTGATTTTATTGGGATCAGGAAATAGCTTGGGTCGGCGACTGGGCACCGCCGTCGCTATGCCGTTGAGTCCGGTAAGGTTGGACATGGGCGAAGAGACGACTTCGATCAGTTGGGCACCGCGATTACCCAAGCGGGTACTGGCAATACGCCCGTAATGCACATCACCGGAGATCACCAGAATGTCGTTGCCCGAGTGGGCGAGCGCCTGCAAGAGTTGAGCGTATTGGTGGGTAAAGCTCAGCAGATTGCGTTCGTGTTTGTCGGGTTCATCGACCAGCAACTGAGGGATAGCCAGCACACCGGGGCATTGCAGGTTGCGCGCCCAGTCGCACAGCTGGGCAAAATCCTCGCGCCCTAGAAACTGGCTTTTACTGCGGTAGGAGCGCAAATCCGCAACACAAAACGACAGGTCCGACCCTATCGTAAAAGTCTCAATCACCGGGCTGCGCTGGATGTTTGCTACACCATCGCGCGCCGACTGTGTCCAGGCGCGCCTCACCCGACTGAGTTTGAGTGACAGGAGCGCGGGAATGGGCGAATCGTAAAACGGAAAGTCATTCCAGTATTCGTGGTCATCAGGTAAACACCAGGTGCCACCCGAAGTCAAAATGCTGCCGAGCGCCTGCCAGTGGATGGCGTAGTCCTCCGCGATGCGCTGACGAATTTCGTGGGCCAGCAACGAGAGCGAATCAAAACCTATGTCGAGATACACCTGATCGCCCGCCAAAAGGGTGACCGATGGGCGAACCGCTTCGGCACCCCGCTCGTAGAGCGCCAGATAAGCCGAAGCGGCCTGACCGCCATCGCGCTGGTTGTAAAAACAACTTGCCAGACCCAGGGTGAAAGGCGCTTGTCCAACAGGCGGCAAACTGATCGGCAGAGTGTCGAAGCAGCCTGAACGAAGATCCTGCCAGGACTCGGTTAACACACCGGGCACCGCCTCGATGCGACGCCAAAACCGCACCTTGTAGTGGGTGGCTGGCTGCAAACCATCAAACCGGCAGAGCACATAAAAACGCTGATTGAGGAAACGAAAGGGGCGCTGCCAATCGGCGCGGCGAATTTCCCGAGTTATCAGGCTGCCATCGGGCGCTTCCACATCGACTCGGGCGAAGTCGGGCATTTTCAGTGTTGGGAAGAGAGTGCCAGCCCAAATCTCTACCGAGCTGGTGGTAACTCGATGAATGGCCAGCGTCCACTGCCCGGTTTTGGTGGGGTAATCGGCGAGAGTCATGAGCAGTTCCTTGGGCCTTGCGCCCTGACACTGGTAGCTTGTGCGCCAACGCGGGCGTCAGCTGATTCGAGTATAAACGCAGAGGTGGAAATCTGCTCTGTCGCGCAACCCCTGGGCCATCAGCTGCTCTTTTAATTCCGGCGATAGCCGCCAGGCGAAGGGCGTCATCGCCAGCAAGGCCTCAACATCCCTTTCAGAGTCAGGTGCAAGATCGTGATTGATGCGCCGCTGCTGTACCAAGCTGAATCCCTCGGGCGCCTGAGGTTGAGGGTGGGGACGCACGGTTTGATAGATGGCTTTACGCAACGAAAGTAGATGTTCCTCGGCGGGCGATACGATGATCAGCACTCCGTTTTTAACCAACAGGCGCTGTAACTCGGTTGCACTACTGGGCGCATTAACGCGGCAAATCACCTCGATAGCATGATCGGCAATAGGCACTTGATAACTGGATGCAACCCCGTAT
Organism: uncultured Cellvibrio sp.; assembly: GCA_965652595.1. GTDB lineage: Bacteria > Pseudomonadota > Gammaproteobacteria > Pseudomonadales > Cellvibrionaceae > Cellvibrio. Next base: position 10,184 of record CBFGWO010000063.1, read on the forward strand.
TCAACCATCGCGCCATTACTTGAACGCTGTTGCCTGGCGGCCAGCTGAATCGCGGGCTTGGCAATATCCATCGCGTAGATCTGCGCCTGCGCACCCAAGTGCGCAGCAATGGCGCGCGTAAAATAGCCTTCGCCACAACCCAGATCGAGCAGGGATTGCGCCTGTGCGGGCACAGCCTCCGCCAGCGCCTCCGCCAAAGGCTGGTAATAACCCGCCTGCAAAAACTGCCGACGCGCCAGTAACTGCTCCCGCGCATCGCCGGGTGCGCGGGAGTTTTTTTGATTGGCCAACAAAAAATTAATATAGCCTTCACGCGCACGATCAAGATGATGGCCGTGAGCACAGGTGAGTCCCGTTTCATCGGGCAAGAGCGGCGCCCGGCAGCGCGGGCAGATAAAAGGATTCATGGATGACGTGTGTGAGCCGACAGGAAATCCTCGGCAGCATGACCAAACAGCCGTATCGAATCAAGCAAAAAATGGCTCCTGCTTAAACAGGAGCCACAGGCAATCTAAAACTACTCGCTCACTTCGTAACGGTCGATAATGTCGCGTACCAAACCGCTGCGCACTATGTCATCGCGCTCGAATTGGTGAACGTGAACACTGGGCAAATTGCTCAAACGCTGCACCGCATCCGCCAGCCCATTAGGCCCGCGAATGTCACTTTGTAAAATGTCGCCGTTAATAACCACCTTGCAGCCCTCGCCAATGCGCGTCAAAAACATTTTCATCTGCGCCAGGCTGGTGTTTTGTGCTTCATCCAGAATCACAAAAGTTTTGCTGTTAAAGGTTTTACCGCGCATAAACGCCAGGGGCGCCGCCACTATGCGACCGTGGCGCAAGCAGTAATCCACTGTGCCAGCACCCAAGCGCTCGTTGAGGATATCGCGGAAGGCATCGATATAGACCGAGAACTTTTGATCCAGATCACCGGGTAAAAAACCCAGGTTCTCGCCCGTTTCTACCGCTGGGCGCGTCAGGATAATGCGCTCGATGCGCCCCGACTCCAAAGCCTCCGCCGCCAAAGCACCGGCACAATAACTCTTGCCCGTACCGGCCGGGCCAATACCAAAGGTGAGTGAGTGATGGTTAATGGCGTTGATGTAGGCTTGTTGAGCAGGGTTCTTGGCGCGGAGGGGTTGGGGAGAGCGAGGGGGAGCGTAGGCTGTTTCGACTTGCTGGGAGCGGGAGTTGATTTCTACTATCTTGTCGTCGTCTCGCTGTCTTCGTGACGACTTGTGTCGCGAGTTTCGGTAGCCGTTATCTTCAATAAAATTATGGGAGTTGGTATTGCGTCTAGCTTGAGATCTTTTCGCCATGGGTGATTATCCCCTTCAGGTTCAAAGTTAACAGGTGGCGGAGGTACAGCTGAGAATAACCCGAGATGAACACACACGCCTGTTACAAACACTCGATTAACGCAAAATGAAGATTTGCTATAGGTTCTCTTTTTGCTCCTTGACAACGGCCAGAAGACAGCCGGGCAGATAACTATTGAGAAGAATCCAACACACCTGAGTTACAAGTGCATGACATTTACCAAAAACAGTTTGCACGGGGAAGATAGCCGACAAGCTGTTTACTCAAGGCCAGTTAAACACCAACCTTGTCTTGATACTATGCCCAAAAATTCCCAGGGTCAATCGCCGATCAATACTTTTTTAGCCGAGACTATTTCGCAAGGATCAATCTTCATCACCCAGGTGCTTTTGGGCAGAGGCCTTGCGCTTTAAGGGGGCAAAGCCGTCCAGCACTGCACTCTTTGTGCTCGAAACCTCCCCGGTCGCTGATGAAGATCGGCGCTTGCCAATATTTTTCTTGTCTCTTTCGCGAACTTTAACCTTTGGTGCCAGGGCTTTCTTTTTAGCGTCCGGGGATTTGGTTGATTTGCCTTCCACTTTTTTGCTACCTGCCGCTTTGCCCGATGCCTTAATCTTTTTTGGCCCTTGGTAAGAGGCCGTAAGGCCTGGAAGAGCAATCTTCTCAAACCGAAGTTTCAGGTATCGCTCAATACTGCTCATAAGATTCCATTCTGATGCGGATATCAGAGAAACCGCTCTGCCCTCGGCGCCTGCCCTACCCGTTCGCCCTATCCTGTGTAAGTATTCATCACCACTTTGCGCCATCTCCAGGTTGATCACCAAATCTACACCAGGAATATCCAGGCCGCGTGCCGCAACATCAGTAGCAACCAATATTTGTGTGCGATTGTGGCGGAATAAATCCAATGAACGCTTGCGATCATCCTGGCTCATATCGCCATGCAACGCACTGACGCTATATCTGTTGTAACGCAAAAAGCCATCTATTTGGCCAGCCCTGGCTTTGGTGTTGGTGAAGACAATTGCTTTGGTAAATGTCGCCTGAGTCAAAAGCGCCAGCAGTTGCTTTTCTTTGTGCTTGGCATCATCAGACAACAAAATTTGTTGCTCAATAGTATTGGCTGCTTCTTCGATACGAATTTCTTCAGCCGACTGCTGTTGCATTAGCTGTTTGATCAAATGGCGCAAACCCTTCTGCTCCAAAGTGGCGGAGAATAATAGCGTTTGGCGCTCCCCCTCAGCGGAGTTGGCAATCGTTAATACGTCTTCGGCCAGACCCAGCTCCATCATGCGGTCTGCCTCATCAAGCACCAGCATTTCAAGCGCGCTAAAATCCGTGGCTTTGTGAGCAACCAGTTCTGCCAAACGACCGGGTGTTGCTATCACTATTTCAGGATTTTTACGCAAAATGGCCTTTTGATATTTAAGCTCTTCGCCACCGGCAATCAATCCAACCTTTAGCGGCGCGAATTTAAGCAACCCTTGGGTAATTTTCAGAATTTGTCGCCCCAGCTCCCGCGTCGGTGTCATCACCAACAAACGTGTCGAGGTATTATTTGCTGGTGCTTGCGTCAGCAACTTCTGGATAGCAGGCAAGAGAAACGCCAGAGTTTTTCCGCTACCGGTTTTTGCGCTCACCAGTAAATTCGACCCAGCTAAAATCGCAGGAATCGCTTTTTCCTGGACCTGGGTAGGCGCAGTCAACGCCTGGGCCTGCAATACCCGCTGCAAACTCGGGTGGTTGATTAGCTCATCAAGAAGAATTTCAGACACAGATTTTTCCTCGCACAAAAAACAAAGGCCACCAGTGCGGATCAACGCTGGTGGCCTTGATGGGTTGCCGGTTGCAGCTACCGGCCAAGTCATGCATTAGCCCATGGCAGACACTATCGAGATCATCACACCTGCAGCAATGGCCGAACCAATCACACCTGCCACATTTGGCCCCATGGCATGCATTAACAAGTAGTTGCCGGCGTCCGCTTCGAGGCCAATCTTGTTTGACACACGCGCCGCCATAGGTACCGCAGAAACACCCGCCGAACCAATCAGCGGGTTGATTTTATGGCGCACGAAAAGGTTCATAAACTTGGCCACCAGCACACCCATAGCCGTGCCCACGGCGAAAGCAAAAATACCCAACACAAGGATACCCAGAGTCTTGGGATCAAGAAATTTGTCTGCGGCCAACTTGGAACCTACTGCCAGCCCCAAAAATATGGTGGTGATGTTAATCAATGCATTTTGCGCAGTATCACTCAAGCGATTGACAACGCCGCTCTCACGCAAAATGTTGCCAAAACAAAACATGCCTAGCAGAGCAGCAGCACTTGGCAGTATCAAGGCCACCAACACCAGAAGCACTAAAGGAAAGAGGATTTTTTCCCGGCGCGATACCACGCGCAGCTGCTGCATCTTGATTTGACGCTCTTTGTGCGTCGTCAGTGCGCGCATTATGGGAGGCTGAATCAAAGGCACCAGCGCCATGTAGGAATAGGCCGCCACCGCAATCGCGCCAAGCAAGTCAGGGGCAAGAATACTGGCCACATAAATGGCCGTAGGACCGTCAGCGCCGCCGATAATGCCTATTGCCGCGGCATCCGCGAGGCTGAAATCCATGATGCCGAAACTGGACAAAGCCACAGCACCCAGCACAGTCGCAAAAATCCCGAACTGGGCCGCAGCGCCAAGGAAAAGTGTTTTGGGGTTGGCAAGCAAAGGGCCAAAATCCGTCATGGCGCCCACGCCCATAAAGATCACCAGCGGCGCTATACCGCTGGCTATGGCTACGCGATAGAAAGTGTAAAGCACGCCATCATTGAATCCATGATCGGTCGCGATTCGCTTGGCTTGAGCCTGTTCGGCAACGGAAGCCTGCTGAAGCAAAAGTTCCAATTGCTCGCCGGTTGTGGATGCGGCGACACCCAGGAGATCCGCAATAGGTACAAGCACATCTTCGTGGCCGAAATGCAAAGCACTTTCCAGCGCCGTCAAGGACAAGCCAGCACCAGGAATGTTTGCCAGGATACAACCGAAGCCAATAGGTACCAGCAGTAATGGTTCAAAACCCTTGCGGATAGCGAGAAACAACAACAATAAACCCACCAGCAACATGGTGCCCTGCCCCCAATCCATGTGGGCGATACCAGTGTCTTGCCAGAGGCGCAGGAAGTTTTCCATAGGATCGGATCTCTACAACTTATCAGGCCAGGGTCATGAGAATATCGCCCACGGCAACCATATCGCCGGCCTGGACGTTGATAGCGGCAACAGTGCCGTTTTTAAAACTGCTGATTTCAGTTTCCATTTTCATGGCTTCCAGAACACAGAGGGTGTCACCCACTTTTACTTTTTGTCCTGGCTTGACCAACACCTTGCAGATAATACCGCCCAGTGGGGCGACCACTGACTCGCCACCACTCAACCCGGTTCCTGCGACAGCAGCAGTTTCCGGCGACGCATTCAGCGGAACCCAGCCTGTCACATCGCCACCCGCTGCCACTGTCACTGTGTAGCGCTGCCCCTCAACCGTAACGGTATAAATTTCATCGCCCTGCGCGCTCGTTACCACGCCAGCTTCGCGTCCGCTGGGTACTGGCTCAAACGCTGAGGGATTGTTGCGATTTTCAAGAAACTTGAGGCCAATCTGGGGAAAGAGTGCGTAGGTGAGGACATCGTCGATACGCCCTTCGCCCTCGGTTAAATGAATGGATTTTTCTTGTGCAACGGCTTCCAGTTCAGCAGTTAACTTGGTCAACTCCGGTTCAAGCAAATCAGCTGGGCGGCAAGTAATGGCTTCTGCTCCATTGAGTACGCGCGCCTGCAACTCCTTATTGACCGGCGCGGGCGTCAAGCCGTATTCGCCTTTAAGCACACCCTCGGTTTCTTTGGTGATGGTTTTGTAGCGCTCGCCGGTCAGCACATTAAGCACGGCTTGGCTGCCAACGATTTGCGAGGTGGGGGTTACCAAGGGGATAAAACCAAGGTCTTCGCGCACTCGCGGGATTTCTGCCAACACTTCGTCCATACGATCTTCGGCGCCCTGCTCACGCAATTGGTTTTCCATGTTGGTGAGCATGCCACCTGGCACCTGCGCAATCAGGATGCGCGCGTCTACACCTTTGAGCGCACCTTCAAATTTTGCGTACTTTTTGCGAACCTCGCGAAAATAAGTGGCGATTTCTTCCAACAGCACGAGATTCAGCCCCGTATCTCTGTCGGTGCCTTCAAGGGTAGCAACCAAGGTTTCGGTTGGGCTGTGACCGTAGGTCATGGACATGGATGAAATCGCGGTATCCACATTATCGATACCGGCTTCCACACATTTGAGGTTGGTGGCGTGGGCCAAGCCGGTGGTGGCATGGCTCTGCATATGAATAGGAATGGAGCAGCTTTCTTTTAAGCGTTTGACCAGCTCATAACCCACATAGGGTTTCAGCAAACCGGCCATATCTTTAATACAAATGGAATCAGCACCCGTGTCTTCAATGCGCTTGCCCATCTCAACCCAGGTATCAATGTTGTGTACCGGACTGAGGGTATAAGACAGCGTACCCTGGGCATGCTTGCCAACGCTTTTCACCGCCTTCAGGGCGGTTTCCAGGTTGCGCATATCGTTCATGGCATCAAACACGCGGAAAACATCCACACCGTTATGCGCTGCACGCTCAACAAATTTTTCCACCACATCATCAGCGTAGTGGCGATAACCGAGAATATTCTGCCCCCGCAGCAACATTTGCATTGGGGTTTTTGGCATGGCTTTTTTCAGCTCGCGAATGCGATGCCAGGGGTCCTCGCCCAGATAGCGAATGCAGGCATCAAAGGTGGCGCCGCCCCAGGTTTCCAATGACCAAAAGCCGACTTGATCTAGCTTTGCTGCAATGGGCAACATATCGTCCAAACGCAGGCGGGTAGCAAATAGCGATTGGTGCGCATCGCGCAGCACCACATCGGTAATACCCAGGGGCTTTTTTACTTGGCTCATGGAGTCAGTACCTTTATTAAAACTTGTCAGGGTCTATCGCAGACGGCTTAGCCGCGCTTGGCGCGGTGCTGGTCGAGGGCTGCCTTGATGATTGCGAGTGTTCGGGAATTCAGGCTGGAAATTTGGCTATCTTCGGATGTCCCCTTATCCACTTGCGGCGCTTCGGGCTCGGGGAAAAAACGCCTGATGACCCAGGTCATTAACTCGGTAGAAACAACCAGAATGGCCAAAAAAACAACCACCGTACCCATGCCATACAGCATCAGATCCACGCCTTGTTCGATGATCGAGTCCTGCATAAATGGCCTAACCTCTATCTTGCTCTACCGGCACAACCAAGCCCAAAAGGGGCAAAAACTCTCTCGCCTGGCGGACAATTTCTACCCAGCCCAGGGCCAGAAGGGCGGACAATGTAGCCTGAAAGATCGTGAATCGCAACTCAGAGTAGCAAGTAAAGTGCCAGAAGACATTAACCAAGCCTTTGAAAAACCTGAAATTTTATAGGCTTTATGGCCTGCGCCGACGCAATCTGGCTGCTTTTTTGCGCAACTCCTGCGTAAAATGCGCGCCCCTGAAGCCACCGTCAATATTCACGCTGAACTGCGCTTACTCATGCGAATACTTCTGGCCCCAATGGAGGGTGTGGTCGAACACCACGTCCGCGACCTGCTTACCCGCATTGGCGGGCTGGACAGCTGCGTCACCGAATTTATCCGGGTCACGGATCAGAAACTGCCTTTGCGCGTGTTTCAGCGATACGCCCAAGAGCTTGAACACGACTGCAAAACCCCCGTCGGCATACCGGTAAAAATCCAACTTTTGGGCAGCAAACCCGAACCCATGGCGATCAACGCCCTGGAACTGGTGCGCTATGGCGCAACCGCCATAGATCTGAATTTTGGATGTCCGGCAAAAACCGTGAATGCCCACGAAGGCGGCGCCTGCCTGCTGCGCCAGCCAGACAGGGTTTACAACATCATTAAAGCGGTGCGCGACGCCCTGCCCGCAGCGGTGCCCGTATCCGCAAAAATTCGCTTGGGTTATGAAGATAGGTCGCGCTATCTGGACAATGCCCAGGCCGCAGAAGCAGCGGGCGCCAGTGAATTGGTGGTCCACGCCCGCTCAAAAGCCGATGGCTACAAACCACCGGCCTACTGGAGCTATATCGCGGAAATCAAAGCGAAACTGAAAATTCCTGTGGTCGCCAATGGTGAGATATGGTCAGTGGCCGACTACCTTCGCTGCCGGGAAGAATCCGGCTGCGATGACGTGATGCTGGGAAGGGGCCAACTTGCGTGCCCGGATCTGGCTCGCCAGATTAAGGCGCATGTGAACGGCGAAGACTATCAGCCCATCAGCTGGAAACAAGTCTGTCAGATGCTGCTCGGCTACTATCGTTTAACCCTGCCGCTCTACGCAGAGCACAACTGCGGCAACAGGGTAAAACAATGGCTGATGTACTTGCGGCTGCACTATGCCCAGGCCGGTACCGCCTTTGAACAGATCAAGCGCCTCTCTTCACCGAACGAGCTGGACAGTGCCTTGAACCTTGCCGTTGCCGCCGCCGATAAACCCGCAGAAGCTCAAATAGCCTCAGCAGAATTCAGCAACTAAAACCAATAGCCATCGACGCCTGGGCCTTCGATCGCCATAAACCCCGTCATTTTGCCTCGGGTGACTACTCTGTGGTTCAAGACCACCAACCTAAGCAACGTCAACATAACCGCTCCTGACCTCTAAAAACAAAAAAGCCCACACCTCGAGAGAGGATGTGAGCTTTATTATGATTGTGCGCTGATTGGCGCGAATTTTACCTTTGGCCCGCAACAATCGCCAGCGTGAATTTTGGTTGCGGCAACAAAAAAGCCCGCAAGATGCGGGCTTTTTAAATATGGCGCACTCGGGAGGGTGAGCACCGAAAAGCGAAGCATCGCTTCGCAGGTGCGAACGCCCGTAGGCGACAGCCGCAGGGCCGGCAATCCGACCAATGCAGTGACAAAAAAGCCCGCAAGATGCGGGCTTTTTAAATATGGCGCACTCGGGAGGATTCGAACCTCCGACCGCTCGGTTCGTAGCCGAGTACTCTATCCAGCTGAGCTACGAGTGCGTTGTTGAGGCGCGCATTCTATTGATCAGCCCCATATGAGTCAAGCACTTAGATGGAAATAATCAAAACTTTCCAGCGCCATTGGCGGGTCGATCAAGGCCCCATCAGATTGGACAAATGCTGTGCAAATCTATGGGGGAAAAAGCCCGGATTAACCATAATGCCAGTCAGTTAAGCTGACTGGCATTGTGGATTGACCAAGCTTTTTGATATGACGGCGAGGGAGGGATAAACCAAAGCGCCTCCCTGCGCTTTGCCCTGCGGGCGCCTGCGGCGGTTCAAAACGCTCCTGGCGTTTTGTCGAACCCGACGAGGCTTCTCACCCTCCCCCACGCGCCAATAAAAAAGCCCGGATTAACCGGGCTTTTTGATATGGCGGTGAGGGAGGGAT
>CBFGWO010000064.1:0-18534 GCA_965652595.1 uncultured Cellvibrio sp.
GACATCAGCGCCAGCTTTGATATCCGCCAGTTGGCCGAGGCCCAGGAGTGGCTCGCCAGCCATGACCTGCAACTGGAAGACAACCCGCAAGAGGTGCTGCTGCGGCGGGTGATCAATGCCGACGGCAAATCCAAGGCCTATATCAACGGCCAGCCCGCCACCCTGCAACAACTGCGCACCCTGGGCGAAATGCTGATCGACATCCACAGCCAGCACGAGCATCAATCGCTGCTAATCAAAGACACCCACCGCCGCTTGGTGGACGAGTTTGCCGGCCAGAGCGAACTGGCCCGGCAGGTGCGCCAGGCCTTTCGCGAATGGCACAGCCGCCTGGAGCACTACCTGCACCTGCGCGACAATGCCGCTGAAGTGAGCGCGCGTTTTCAATTGCTCAGCTATCAAGCCAATGAGCTGGAGCAGCTCAACTTGCAAACAGGCGAACTGGCCAAGCTGGAGGCCGAGCAGCGCAGCCTGGCCAATGCCGAGGAAATACTCCGCTCCAGCCAGCAGCTGGCCGCCTTTTGCGGCGACGAGGAGCAGGGTTTGAGCGTTAACCTGCACCGCGCCCTGCACCTGCTGCGCAACCTGCCGGAAAAATCCCCCGCCCTGGCGGCGGCCGAGGATTTGCTCACCAGCGCCCAGATTCAGGTGGAAGAGGCACAACACGAAATCGACCGCCACCTGGACCAATTTACACTCGACCCGGAGCGGCTGGCGCAGGTGGAGGAGCGGCTGTCGGCCATCTACGACCTGGCACGCAAGCATCGTATCCGTCCTGAAGAGTTGCCCGAGTTTATGGCGCGCCTGAACAGCGAGCTGGAACAACTCGAGGGCGGCGATGCCAAGCTGGATCAACTGGCGCAACAGGTGGAGCAGGCCGAGCGCAGCTACCGCCAATTGGCCGAGCAGCTTTCCGCCAAGCGCAACAAGGCGGGCACCAGCCTGGCCAAGCAAGTGAACGAGCAACTCAAGGCCCTGGCCATGGATAGCGCCAAATTCAGCATCAGCCTTTTGCCCTTGGATAAACCCGGCGCCCAGGGGTTGGAAGAGGTGGAGTTTTTAATCAGCACCAACCCCGGCCAGGCACCGCGCCCTCTGGCCAAGGTGGCCTCGGGGGGCGAGCTTTCGCGCATCAGCCTGGCGATTCAGGTTGTCACTGCGCAAACCTCTGCCATCCCCACCCTGGTGTTCGACGAGGTGGACGTGGGCATAGGCGGTGCCACCGGCGAGGTGGTGGGTCGATTGCTACGGCAGCTGGGGGACAAGGGGCAGGTGATTTGTGTAACCCACCTGGCGCAGGTGGCCAGCCAGGGGCATCAGCATTTGCAGGTGATCAAAACCGCCAACAAAAAATCCGCCGAATCCACCCTGGTGGAATTGCAGGGTGAGGCCAAGGTGGAGGAGGTGGCGCGCATGCTCGGGGGCATCAAGGTTACGGAACAAACCCTGGCCCATGCGCGGGAGATGTTGGCCCTGGCCTAGCAGCTCACCAGAGCGGTTTTGTGAGCAACGCGGTTGTCTGCCTATAATCCCGGCTTTCACAAGAATAATCGGCAGGATTCCATGGCTCAGCCCCGCGCGCACTTCACCACCAGCTTCGGTTTTTTGATGGCCGCCACTGGTTCGGCGGTTGGCCTCGGCAATATCTGGGGTTTTCCCACCAATGCGGCCAGCAACGGTGGCGGGGCCTTTCTGCTGGTTTACCTGCTGCTCACCTTCCTGCTCGCCTATCCCGCCTTGATGGCCGAGTTGCTGATCGGCCGGGAGCGCCACGCCAATATTCTCACTGCCCTTGAAGGCTTGAGCGAAAGGCCGGTGACTCGTTTTTTGGGGCGCTTGCTTGGCTTTGGCGGGTTACTCACCGCCAGCCTGATTCTCAGTTTTTACGCCATAGTGGCGGGCTGGATGCTGGGCAAGTTTTTGGAGCCACTGGCCCAGCTTTTGGCGCTGCCTACCCTAGTGAGCTGGCTGGAGGCCGATAGTCTTTGGCGCAATGGTTTGCTGTGTCTGATGTTTTCCCTGCTTACCCTGGCGATAGTGGCGCGCGGCGTCAGCGCGGGCATAGAGCGGTGGTCGGCGCGCTTGATGCCGCTGCTCACACTGATCCTGGTGGCGCTGATTGTCTATGTGCTCACCCTGCCCGGCGCCATTGACGGGCTGCGCGCTTATTTGCTGCCGGATTTTTCCCGTATAGGTGACCCGGCGCTGCTGCTTTCGGCCATGGGCCAGGCCTTTTTTTCGCTGTCGCTGGGGGTAGGCACCATGCTGGTGTACGGTTCCTATCTGCACCGCCAGGCGCCCGCACTGGGCACGGCGGAGGGCGAAGATCCGCTGCCGCGCCTGGGTGCATCAGTCGCGCTGTTGGATTGCTGCATTGCCTTTGTTGCTGGATTGCTGATTCTGCCCGCCATCTACGTGGCCCAGGCCCAGGGAGTGGCGGTGTTTGGCGAGGCGGGTGAGTTGCTGGCGGGGCCACAGCTGGTATTCCAGGTACTGCCCAATCTTTTCGCCAGCCTGGGGCAGGCGGGGGTTTGGGTGAGTCTGGCGTTTTTTGCGCTGATGACCATTGCCGCGCTCACCTCGTCAATCTCCATGCTGGAGGCGCCTGTGTCGGCGCTGAATGAACGCACGCCTTTGAGTCGAGGCCAAAGCGCGGGCCTGGCGGCTGCGATTATTTTCGCAGTGAGCCTGCTGCTGATTTTTAATATGGCCAGCCTGTTTGATCTGGTGATTAATCTCACCACCCGCTACAGCCAACCGCTGTTGGGCTTGGGGCTGTGCCTGTTTGCGGGTTGGATACTTTTTAGCAACCGCCGCCTGGCCGAGTTGCGCGCGCGCAATGCTGCCTTTGGTCACAGTCTTTTTTGGCGTATCTGGCCCTGGTATGTGCGGCTGGTGTGCCCGCTGCTGATTCTGGCCATGCTGGTGCAAAGCCTGAGATAAAAAAACCTTGAGCTATTTGAGCGCTGCTAAAAAGGCGAGCCAGCCCGGTTGGTTCTCGGCGCGACTGGCGGGGCGGTATTTATCGTTCTTTTCCCAGTGGACTATCACCTCACTAAAGCCCGCTTCGCGCAGCAATTCCTGAATTTCCGGCAACGTCCAAAAGCGCCACTCGTAGGTAAAGGCTTTGTCCAGACGCGAGCCGTCCTTGAATTCAAAATGAATATGGTTAACCACTTCATGGGTGATGGGGCAAAAGCTGGCTTGTTCCCATTCGTAGGTGAATCCGCCTTTGATTTTGCGCGGCTCGCACATAGGCTCCTGCGCTTCCCAGCCGCCGTATAAATCCAGAAAAAACACACCGTCCGTTACCAAGGCGCTGCGCACAGCGGCGAAATAAGAACGTAACTCGGTGCGGGTTCTAAAAATCCAGTAACTGAAGTTCATCGCGTTGATCACATCAAAACGCGCGCGGCGTTTACTGCGCACATCGCTCTGCAAAAGTTTGATGCGTTCGCTGGCCTCACCCAGAGGCGCAATATTGTGTTGCGCAGCCCAGTCGAGCACTTGTTGATCCAGATCCACACCGGTGGCCGTGCGCAATTTGTCGCTGGCCACCCAGGCGGAACTTAACAGGGCTGTACCACAAAAATCTTCGCGCAAACTGAGCGCTTTGCGCCCGCGCTGCTTTTTAAAAACCCGATGAAAAAAATCGATTTCAAATTCGGCTGATTGAACGCTGCGTTGGTAGAGATCATGGGGATCAGCGCGTTGCGCGAGGGATTTTTTTTTGCTCACAAGTCAGACTAGCTCCAAAAATAAAGGTTATACAACCAGCGTCGACACAAGCCGCTGTTCGGGCGTCACAGTGGCCTGGGCTAACGCCAGCCGAGATCAAACCCTAGGCGCGCATTGTTACCAAAAGATGACACCGCTCAACAACGGCTTGCCACTGTGGATCGCCAAGAGTGGCAGCGCTCCCTATAATGCGGTCAGCCTTGGCCCCAAGACCACCGCTGTGCAGGCGGGCGCAGGCACAACCAACCCGATTGTTCGCCCAGCCTCGTCCTAAAGGATTTTCCAGCCTAGATGACCGCCATCCAACCCCCGCTGCCCGATCTCCGGCCGCCGCTGGCCCAAGGCCCGCTGCGCATCTGCTTGCTGGGCTACCGCAGCCACCCCCATGTGGGTGGCCAGGGCATTTACTTGCACTATTTGAGCCGGGCGCTGGTGGATTTGGGCCATGAAGTGGATGTGATCTCTGGCCCGCCCTACCCGGAGTTGGACGCACGCGTGGGCCTGATCAAGTTGCCCAGCCTCGACCTCTACGCCCATCCCCACCCCCACCGGGCGTTACGTTGGCATCACCTCAAGTCCTTTACCGACACCTACGAATGGTGGTCCAAACTGTCCGGCAGCTTTGCCGAACCCTACACCTTTGGTCGGCGGCTGGTGAAGTATTTTCGCGGTCATGGCTGCCGCTACGATGTGATTCACGATAACCAGAGCCTTTGTTTTGGCTTGCTGCAATTACAACGCCAGGGCTTGCCGCTGGTAGCCACTGTGCATCATCCCATCACCCGCGACCGCGACCTGGCCTTGGCGGCGGCGACCAGCAGCGGCCACCGCTGGCTGGTGCGCCGCTGGTACAGTTTTTTGCGCATGCAGGCCAGGGTGGTGCGCCAGTTGCACCATCTGGTGACTGTGTCCGAATCCTCGCGCACCGACATTACCCAGGCCTTTGGTCGCCCCCTGCAAAACATTCAGGTCATCCCCAACGGCGTGGATACCCAGGTGTTCAAGCCCAGGCCTGACATCCAACGCCAGCCTTGGCAAGTCATCACCACCGCCTCTTCCGATCAGCCGCTCAAGGGGCTGTCGACTCTGTTGCAAGCCCTGGCACAGCTGCGCGGCAGCTACCCAGAGTTGCGTCTGCGTGTGATAGGCCAGCTCAAGCCGGGCGGCCCCACCGAGGTGGAGCTGCATCGCTTGAAACTGGGCGAGGCAGTGAGCTTTGTCAGCGGCCTGAGTCAGGCTCAGGTGGCCGAAGAATATGCCCGCTCCAGCATCGCAGTGGTGCCCTCCCTCTATGAAGGCTTCGGGCTGCCCGCCGCCGAGGCTATGGCCTGTGGTCTGCCGCTGGTGTGCAGCGATGGCGGCGCCCTGCCGGAAGTCACCGCCGACGCAGCCCTGAGCTTTCGCGCGGGCGATGTCGCCGATCTGACCCGCGCCCTGCAGCAACTGCTCGAACAACCTGCCCTTGCACAACAGCTGGCCCAGGCGGGGCTGGCGCGGGTGCAGCAGCTGTTTAGCTGGAATAAGGTCGCCCGCCAGTGGGTGGATTACTATCGCCAACAATTGCTGGCAAACCCGCCGAACCCTGAGCCCAACCCCGCCTCCACCTGCTCACCGGAACTGACCCGTGCTGACGCTTGATCTACGCCACTTCCCCCTGGCCCCCGGCGACCGGGTGCTGGATTTGGGCTGCGGCGAGGGTCGCCACGCGATTCATTTTTACCTCACCGCGAAGGTGCTTAGCCTGGGAGTTGACCTGAGCGCGCGCGACCTGGCTACCGCCGCCCAGCGTTTTGCGCCCTTCGCCCAAGACGACAACCTTTCTGAAAACCAGCAGCGCGGCTTTTACCTGCAAAGGGCCGATGCCTGTCAGCTGCCCTTTGCCGACGCCAGCATCGACAAGCTGGTGTGCAGTGAAGTGCTCGAACATCTGCCCGACTACCAGCCGGTGCTCAAGGAAATTCGCCGGGTGATCAAACCCGGCGGCCTGGTGGCCATTAGCGTGCCCCGCGCCTGGCCCGAGCGGCTCTGCTGGGCACTCTCCCGCGACTATCATCAGGTGGAAGGTGGCCATGTGCGCATTTTTAACGGCGCCGCACTGCGCCGGGAACTGGAGGCCCAGGGCCTGGTATTTATGCGTCGCCACTGGGCCCACGCCCTGCACACACCCTACTGGTGGCTGCGCTGCCTTTGGTGGAAGACCCAGGATAGCTCGCGCCTGATTCGCGCCTACCACCGGCTGCTGGTGTGGGATCTGATGCAGCGCCCCTGGCTCACCCGCACCCTGGAAAAGTGCCTTAACCCCCTGTGCGGCAAAAGCCTGGTGATGTACTTTCGCGCGCCTGACCCCAAGGAAACCCCTGCATGAACACGCTGCTGCTCAGCAAAGGCTTTTTTCCCGGCGCGCTGCTGCGCCCCAGCCTGGACTACCTGTTAGGCACCCAATTACCCAGCGGCTGCATCCCCTGGTTTGCGGGCGGCAAGGCCGACCCCTGGGATCACGTGGAGGCCGCCATGGGCCTGACCATTGGCGGCGAGCTGGCCGCCGCCCGGCGCGCCTATCAATGGCTGGCCGAGGAGCAACTGGCCGATGGCAGCTGGTGGTCACACTACCAGGATGGCGAACCGCGCGAGCGCCACCACCGCGAAACCCACCAGAGCGCCTATGTGGCCGTGGGTGTTTGGCACTATTTTCTGGTCACCGGTGAGCGAGCATTTCTGCGCGAATTTTTTCCGATTATCAGCGCTGCTATCGATTTCGTTTTGCGCCATCAGGCACCCAGCGGCGAGATCTACTGGGCCGTGAATGAGGCGGGGGAATCGCAAAAAGATGCGCTGGTTACCGCCTGCGCCTCGGTCTACAAAAGCCTGGAGTGCGCACTGTTGATCGCCGACACGCTGGGCCAACCTCGGCCCGACTGGGCCAGCGCCCGCGCTCGCCTCGGCCAGTGCCTACGCCACCAGCCTCAGTGTTTCGACCGCACCTGGGAGAGCAAGGCGCGCTTTTCCATGGATTGGTTCTACCCCATTATCGCTGGCCTTTACTCACCGCCCGCCGCGCGCGCGCGACTGGAAAAAAAGTGGTCGCTGTTTGTGGAAAACCAGCAAGGTTGCCGCTGTGTCAGCGACCAGCCCTGGGTGACGGTGGCGGAATCCTGCGAGCTGACGCTGGCGCTATTGGCGGCCGGTGAGCACGCCAAAGCCGTCACCCTGTTTAGTTGGCTGCATCAATGGCTGGACGAAGACGGCGGCTATTGGACAGGCTACAACTTTCGCGATGGCGTGATCTGGCCGCGTGAAAAAACCACCTGGACTCTGGGCGCGGTGCTGCTCGCCGCCGATGCGCTGACCGAGCACACAGCGGCAGCGCAGTTGTTTACCCGCGTGGCCTGGTGTACCGACTTGGAGAGGGAGCGAGAAAGTGCGGGCATGAGTGAAACCTGAGCGAGCCTTGAATGCAAAACGGGCGCCCTGAGGCGCCCGTTTTTTCGCATTAGCGAGACTTACACACCCTTGGGGTTAGCACCGTATTGGTTTTCACCGGGGGTAGAGTCCTGAGCCCAGAAAACGATCAGCACGATAATACCGATCAAGGGGATCAAGCCGATCAACTGCCACCAGCCACTCTTGCCGGTATCGTGCAAACGGCGAGCGCCTACACTCAGCGAGGGAACCAACAAGGCGAGGGAGTAGATGAGCGCGAGAAAACCCAGGCCCAACATGCCATCGATGACAGCCAAGACAATGTAAAAAATCATGTAAAACAAAAAGTACATCCAAAATTCCTGGCGTCTTGCACGACCATTGAAGTTGGCGTACTGCTTAATCACAGACAAAAAATGTTCCATTTTTGTACTCCTGTGTTGTTATTGTGAAAAATAAATGTGACGAACTGTGAACATCTCGTCACCCGGTGGGAGCCGCTGCCATACCCGCACACGACAGGGCGATACTAGAGAAATCGCCAAAAATCGCAAGCGAAGATTTCACGCTTGCGAGTATTCACTCGCGCTTTAGCGCGCGGCCCATCAGCATATCCACAAATAACTGGCGATCCTGCTGACTCATCTGCCGCCGGGACTCAAAACGCGGGACGCTATTGGGTTGACCGGGACTCACGGCCAGCCCCCAGAGCGGATCTATGCGATTCGGCAGCAGCGCGTAACGACCATCGCCGATAAACCAAGAGTCCTGACTGTGGCTGACCAGCAGCGGGCCATCGAGTTGCCGGTAGCGATGCAGCTCGCGCAGGGCGCGGGAATTTTCCGGCACGTCCAATTCGTCCAGCCTCAGCAGCGCACGGGTTTCACCGGGGTAGTGGCGACTGCGCAACCCCAGATGCAGGGCATCCACCTGCAATTCCCCCGCCTCGGTCACGCGCATCACCCGCCAGAGCAGCAAATTGCCCAGTGTGGGTTTGGCCTCCAGCAGGCTTAGGGTTTGTGATGACTCGGCGACCCACACCCGCGCATGAGCCAGGGCTCGCTCCTGCTGCGCCCAACCCAGTGAGAGATAGGCCATGCCCAAGAGCAGGCCCCAGCGCGCGCTGGCGGCACTGTAGTTGCGCCAGGCCAATACCAAGGCCACCAGCAACAGCAGGCTGAACAGCGGATCTACCACCGCGATAATGCTCAGGGCCAGCGGTTTATCCAGCCAAGGCCACAACAGATAGGTGCCGTAACTGGTGCAGGCATCCAACAGGCAGGCCGATACATAGGAGAGCAGTACCAGCGCATAGAGGCGCGCACGCGAAAAACTTTCGCGCAGCAAGGGCGCCAGCAGAGCGGTGACCAGAAGCGCCGCAAAGGGTGCAAAGAAGAGCGAGTGGCTAAAGTGGCGGTGATACTCCAACACCAGCAGTGGACTGTTGGCGCTCTGAATAAACACGTCCAAATCCGGCAAGAGTGCTGCACCCGCTCCCAGCATGGCCGCCAAGCGGCGATGACGCGCCGGGCTAAGGCTCTGGGCAACCAATCCACCCAAGAGCGCGTGAGTCACTATGTCCATAGGTTTTTCCGTACATCAAAGTCAATCTGTGAGCTCGCCAGCGGGCTGCTAGAATGCGCACTGCCCCAAAGCCTTAGGTAGCCCAGTATGCGTGTCCCGCGAGTCTACAGCCCCCAGCCGTTAAGCAGCGGCCAGATTATCAGCCTTAACGAAGCGGCGTCCCATTATTTGTCGCGCGTGTTGCGTTTACAAACCGGCCGCGAGCTGGTGATTTTTAATGGCGAGGGCGGCGAGTATCGCGGCAAGATACAAGCGCTGGGTAAAAAGCAGGTTGACGTAGCTCTGGGGGAATTTGTTGCCGAGGATCGCGAATCGCCGCTGCATTTGGAATTGGGCATAGGCATTTCGCGTGGCGAGCGCCTGGATTGGGTGCTGCAAAAGGCTACCGAGTTGGGCGTCACTCGCATTACACCTTTGTTCACCGAGCGCACCGAGGTCAAGCTCGGCGGTGAGCGCCTGGATAAAAAAATGGCTCACTGGCAGCAAATTCTGGTGAGCGCTTGCGAGCAGTGCCAGCGCAATCGATTGCCTGAGCTTTCTGCACCGCAATCACTGGCCGACTGGCAAAACCAATGCAGCGCTGAATGGCGATTTGTGTTGCATCACCGCGACAACCAAAGCCTCGCCCAAGCGTCCGCACCCCAAAGTGTGGCGCTGCTGATTGGCCCGGAAGGCGGTTTAGCTGATGAGGAAATTCTTGCCGCAGAAGGCGCGGGCTTTAAGCCCCTCACCCTGGGGCCAAGAGTGCTGCGCACCGAGACTGCACCGCTGGTGGCAATCAGCCTGGTGCAATATTTGTGGGGAGATTTGCGTTAGTTTTTTACACCAGGTTAAGCGAAAGCAGCATGGCTTCCATGGCCGCAACGTCGGGGATAATGGCCTCTTCACCCGCCCAGGCAACATGCATAAATTCCACGGGCTTTTTCTCGTCGACATCCATCGCGCTGATTTCTTCTTCATTGACCCGCGCCAAACGCGGAAGCCCCTGGGTCAACATCGCCATAAAGGGCAGCTGATCGCTGGTACCCGTGGTGTTGAGTACGGCAAAACGGGCGCGACCGTGAATACCGGATTTTGCACCGCCATTCATCGCTTCATATGACACCAGAGGTACCCGCTGTTCGCGCCAGATACAGTTGCCCAAATACCATTCAGGCGCGCCCTCAACCGGCAGGATTTGCGAGACGGGCACGATTTCCGCCACAGTGACGTTGGGTACCAGCAATTGCAAACCCTGCAAGGGCACCAGCAGGCTGGCGATTTCCTGGAGCTTTTGTTGTTCTATGCGTTGGGGTGCTTTCATCAAAGCGCCTTCCTTTGGTTGGTGGTGCGATAAATGTGTTGGGTAAGCTGTCTGGCCAACTCGACCGGCGTTCCCTGATAGCTGACGCAGTTGGTCGCCAGCGCCGATTCGGGCATGGACGGACTGGTGCAGCTCGCGGGCGACTGCGCCCATACTTGTCCGCCCTGCTGTTTTATCAGGCGACTGCTGGCCGCGCCATCGTCACCCATGCCGGTAAAAACAATCAGCCCGGCGCGCTCCCGGTAAGTGCGCGCCACATTGGCCACCACCTGATCGATGGAGGGTGCGTAACGTCCGCCCCAAGGCTCCCGCGTAAGCGCCAAGGTGCCATTATCGAGAATATCCACCCGCCGCTCGGCGGTGACCAACACCAGGCTGTCGGGTTGCAGCACAGCGCCATG
This sequence comes from uncultured Cellvibrio sp., assembly GCA_965652595.1. Lineage (GTDB taxonomy): Bacteria > Pseudomonadota > Gammaproteobacteria > Pseudomonadales > Cellvibrionaceae > Cellvibrio. The sequence goes on from CBFGWO010000064.1 coordinate 10,447, forward strand.
ACTCGCCAGTCCCGCCGCATAGCGGCCCGCTGCGTTCATCATGCGCACCAGCGTCGTGGTGTAATGACTGTCGATATGCTGCACATACACAAAAGCCAATCCCAGATCACCGGGTAGCTCTGCCAAAAATTCCTTTACTGCCGCCGGGCCACCGGTTGAGGCCGCCAGAACCCAGACACTGGTCGCCCGGGGCATCTGCTGCAAGTTAACCTCGCCGCTCAAATGTTCCAGGCGCTGAGTCATGCGTCGCAACCAGGCGGCATGTGCCTCACTGCCGGGCACACAATCGCTGGAGTCACTCAGAATGACCGGTACCTTGGTGTTTTCCAATAAAAAGTCCAAGGCTGCATTGGCCTGGACATCCGGGTTTTCACCGAGCACCTCGGAATCTGCTGTCGAATCCGAGGCACTGTCCACTATCCAGGCATCAACGGCGCGATCCAGATCGGGCAAATCCTCTGGCGCGATACTGACCAGGGCGCGAAACGCAATACTGTGGCCTGCTTGCGCAATCATGCTGGTGAGCCACTGTTGTTTGCTCAGCGAATCGACCAGTATGCCGAGGCGCAGGCTGCTCACGGATCACTCTACCGAGTTGGGCAGTAGCTCGCGAATATTCGCCAACAGCAAATCCTCCTGGTAGGGCTTGCCCATGTATTTGTTCACACCCAGACTAAGCGCGTGCTCGCGGTGTTTTTCGCCAGTGCGCGAGGTAATCATGATGATCGGAATATCTTTGAGGCGCGAGCTGGAACGCACATTCTTGGCCACTTCAAAGCCATCCATTCTGGGCATTTCAATGTCCAGCAGCATTACATCAGGAATATGATCCTGAAGCAGTTGCAGAGCTTCGACACCGTCTTTTGCTGCAATCACGTTAAAGCCTTCGCGCTCCAGGAAGCGACCGGTTACCTTGCGCACTGTTACCGAATCGTCCACCACCATAACGGTTCTTTCGGTTTGGTCTTCAACTTTGGGCTGCGCCTTAAAGGGTTCAAGCAAGAGCGCTTTGTTCAAGCCCAGCGCCAACTGCTCACGAATCATGGCGTGCAAATCGAGGATGACCACCACACTACCGTCGCCCATCACGGTTGCGCCCGATACACCGCGCACTGCACTGAACTGCGCACCCAGGGTTTTTACTACGATTTCGCGTGAACCCAGCAGACGATCCACTTGCAGTGCCACCGTATTTTCGGCGCTGCGCACCAGCACTACCGGCAGTGGCAATGACTGGCCATCAAGTTTGGGGTGGGCATCGCTGTCGAGCATGGTGCCGAGATAACGCACCAGGTAATTTTCGCCGGCGTATTCAAAGCGCGCCTGTTCGTCCTGGTAGTAGTGCTCCAGTTCAAAGGGACTGACGCGCACAATACCTTCGATGGTATTGAGCGGAATTGCGTAGAGGTCATCGCCAATCTGCACCATGAGCGCGCGGTTAACTGATACGGTAAAGGGCAGGCGCACAATAAATTCTGTGCCCTGGCCCCACTCGGAGTCGATAAACATGGAGCCGCCGAGCTGCTTGATTTCGGAGTGCACCACGTCCATACCCACACCGCGACCGGAGATTTGCGTCACCTTGTCGGCGGTACTGAAACCCGCATGCAAAATAAACTGAATAATGTCCTGGTCGCTGAGCTGGGCATCTGCCGTCATCAGGCCGCGCTCTATGGCTTTTTCGCGCACCCGTTGCAGGTTAATACCGCGACCATCGTCTTCCAGTCGCAGCACCACATCGCCACCTTCGCGACCCAGGCTGAGCAGAATACGGCCGACTTCCGGTTTGCCCGAACGAATTCGCTCATCGGGCATTTCAATACCATGGTCTACCGCGTTGCGCAGCATATGTTCCAACGGCGCCACCATGCGTTCCAACACCGTACGGTCCAGTTCGCCTTCGATATTATCGAGTTCGAAATCCACCTCTTTGCCAAGTTCAGTGGCCGCTTGCCGCACAATACGGCGCAGACGCGGCACCAGGCGTGAGAAGGGCACCATGCGCGAACGCATCAGCCCCTCTTGCAGATCGGTGTTAATCCGCGATTGTTGCAACAGCAGTGTTTCTGTATCCCGCGTTTTTTCTGACAGGGTGAATTTCAAATCCATCAAGTCAGAGGCAGATTCGATCAACGAGCGCGAGAGTTGTTGCAGCTGGGAATAGCGGTCCATTTCCAGCGGGTCGAACTGTTCGTGTTGCGCCATCTGTTCCTGACGGAAGAGCACCTGGGCTTCGGTTTCAATATCGAGACGACGCAGCTGCTCTTGCAAACGCTGAATCGTGGAATCCATTTCTTCAATGGACATGCCGAGGTCGGTGACTTGCTGCTCCATACGACCCCGGCTGATAGAAGTTTCACCGGCGAGGTTTACCAATTCTTCAAGCAGCTCGGCGGAGACCTTGACTACTTCCTGCGGCCCGGTGCGACGCGCGGCCAAGTGCTGCACGGGTGCGAGTACACCGCCTGGCGCAATCGCCCGTGCACCGGCTGAATCGCCCGGCGCAGCACCTGGCAAAGACGTTTTGGGATCGGGTTTAGGTTTGGGCGCAAAAGGCAATACCTTGGCGGTTTCACCCGCACCTGCGGGTTCGTCCACCAGGTCGTCCGGGCTTTCTTCTGCGTCTGACGTCGCATCGCCACCATTGGCTTGTGCACTGCCAGACCGGTCGTCTTCTTGAACTGATTCCTGAGCCGCCGCACTGACGCTGTCATTTTCCGGCGCAGAAAAATCGGCCGCAGGCAGCGGTGCAGGTGTTTCGCCCGCCATACGCGCTTTTACACGATCAACCAGCAAGTGCAGGCGATCCTGGTAGGCATTGAGACGGTGGAAGAAACTGTGATCTATATCGGCGTCAGCGCCCATGTCGATCAGCACAGTTTCAAAATCGTGGGAGACATCGCCAATATCCATCAAGCCAGCGAGGCGTGCACCACCCTTAAAGGTGTGCAAGCTGCGCTTGAGATCTTCAACACATTCTGTGTCATTCCAATCCGCCTGCCAGTCGTGCAGTGCGCGATCGATATCTTCCAGCAGCTCCGTGGCTTCCTCGATAAAGATTTCGACAATTTCCGGATCGAAATCCTCGTCTTCCTCTTCGGCAAGCGCTTCTATAGTGGAAATATCGTGACTGTCTGCAAGTTCAACGTCTACAGGTTCAACGTCTTCAAGTTCAAGGCCTTTAAGCTCAATGCTTTCAGCGTCAGATGTTTCATCGGTGTCTTGATCGTCCAACTCCGCCTGTTGAGCCCCAGTCGTCTCTTGACTAACGGCTACCGCTTCTGCTTCATTCCAGGAATCAGGCAAAGGCATTTCAATATCTTCAATAGTTTCCTGAAGATCTTCCTCTCGCTCGTCTTCCGATTCGGCTTCTGTAGCTATTACAGCTTCCGCAGACGCACTGGTGTCGAGCTCTTCAACCTCAGGCACATCGATTTGATAGGAATCCGCCTGACTTGCCGCCTGATCGATAAGCTCATTGAGGGATTGCTCAATATCTTCCGGGATAGGCCCGAGATTTTGACCGGCAGCAACCGCATCCACCATATCCAACAGGTTTGCGTGGGCCTGATTGAGTATCGAACACAGCTGATCGCTGGCGTGCAACTGTTCGGCCATGATGGCGAGATAGACCTGCTGCAATTTTTCGCCCAAACCTGCCATGGGCGGCAGATAGGCGTGAGCTGCGCCGTAAGTGAGGTTGCGCAGTTCATCGATCAAGGGTTGCAACAAGGACAACTGATTCGGCTGGGTTTGCCAGCTGGCAATAATCTGATCGGCATTGAGCAGAAGATTCATTTCCTCTGCCATAAAAATGGCGAGCAACTCCGGATCGACCGGGCGCTTGCCATTCACATCCGCTTCCTGCAGGCGCGCCAGGGGTGCGACATGCAATTCGCGCAACTCATGTACGCGCGCGATAAATTGCTGCAAGCGCGGGATGCTGATGTCTTCGCCAGCGCTGATATTGTCCAGCGCTATCTGGGTATAGCTAACCGCGTCGCGCAACAGCTGCAAAATATCTTCGTTAATATTGACGTGATAGCTGCGCAGTTCTTTGACAAATTTCTCCAGCGGCGTAGCCAATTCAGCAACGGGCGTGATATCCGCCATATGGGCGCTGCCCTTGAGCGTGTGCAGTGCGCGCTGCATGTTTTCACTGGGAGGCTCATAAAAAGGCGCAACCTCTTCCATGCGCGCAATATAGGCTTGCACGACCTCCAGGTGAGTCACCGCTTCTGCACCAAAAATATCCCAGAGCTGAGCATCGCCATCAGTCTCGTCATCGGTAAGATGCTGAGCTGTCTCTGGCACTGCGTCAGTTGACACAAGCCCCGCGGAAGCGGATTGATAAGCCTCCATCAAGTCTGAGGCCAAATCTTCATCACTGGCCTCGTCACCGGCTTGATGAACCGTGTCATCAGCCGAAGCATCGGATACCAAAGATTGCTGATCGATGGCGGGGGGCGCCATGCCTTTGGACAGCGCCTCTGCCTCCTGACGGTAAGCTTCGGTTCTGGCTGGATCAGGCGTGGGCAGTTGCTGATGAAAGGCTTCTACCATTGCCGGCAGCAGTTGCCGAACCCGCTCAATAATACTGACATGGGCCTGGCTGGGCTCGATGGTTTTGTCGATCACCCGGTTGAGCATATTTTCAATTGACCAGGAGAGCTCGCCAATATCACTCGCGCCCACCATACGGCCGCTACCCTTTAGCGTGTGGAAAGCGCGACGAAATTCAGTTAATGCTTCCTGATCATCAAAATTTTGTGCCCAACGGGGGAAATATTCGGCGATGGCCTGAAGCACTTCGCCTGCTTCTTCGACGAAGATTTCAACAATTTCTTCATCGATATCATTCTCTGATTCGTCAGCCATCACCGACGCGGGCGCTTGCACTGGCGCAGGTGCTGCGGAAATTTCTTCAGCTAATTCTGACACTGGCTGCTGAGTGGATTCACCAACATCTGCGTCAACAGGCAAAGCCGACTGATAGGCCTCAGCCAAGGCTTTGGCATCCTCATCCTCCAGCTCGTGAGCAACAGACACCGCCTCCTCTGTCGGAGCGACAGCCTGTGCAACAGCGTCACTGCGGGGCATACGCGCTACCGCATAACCCAGGCGCGCAACACTCTCCTCTGCCACACCCAGCAGCAATTCATTTTCTTCGCGGGGTGCGCCGCTGCTCAAACGCTCAAGGTAATACTCCACGCTGGTGATAGCATCTGCCAGAGTATCCAGCGATGACCATTGCGGCACTGTGTCACTTTGCAGCAGTTGCTCATCGATATAACGCGCGCAAGCGCCCAGAATTCGCGCTGGACGTGGCAGCGGCATGATTTCCAGACCACCGCGAATCTCGCGCAACGTCTCCGGCACCGGCTGCAAATGACTGCGATTCCATTGGGAAGCGATGTATTCAATGATCGCATCTTTGGCGTGCTCAAGGCCGTTGCGCGACTCGCGCAATACAGACTCTTTGGCGCGTGTCAGCGTGATATCACCGTCGTCAACGCCACGATTCTGGCTGGCGTCCACCATCGCATCCAGCGCGTGCTCAATTTCGATGACTTTGCTCGCCACTGACATCAGCTGCTCGTGGGACATCTGGCTGTTGGACTCGGCCACCAGTTCCAGGGCTGCACCCTGCTCGAGCATCTGCTTGCGCAACTCGCCGATGCCGAGTACCGCCATGGTGTCCGCCACGCGCTTGACCACCGGCATAGCCTCACCGAGCGCCTGACGCACATCGCCACCGGAGAGGCAGATATCCAGCGCATGCTTGATAACATCCAATTCTTCCTTAAGCGCGCCCGCCACCGAGCGCATGGCTTCGGTATCCGGTGCCGACACCAGGCTGGCGCTGTCATCCGTCTCCTTGCCTTCTACCAGCGCCTGCTCCAACTGGTAATTGACATACACGCGACGCAAATGGGAATCCGCCGCAAATCCCGGCGCATGCTTGCCTGAGCGCGCCACGTAATAGAGCAGATTTTTGATCAGATCATCTTTGGTGTAGGAATTGAGTGCTTTGGTGCCGTGCACCACCAGTAATTTAATTTCGCGATCCAGTTGGCGCAGTAAATTCTTGATGGACACACTAATTTCCAGTGCATCCATTTGCAGGGCTTCGGCCAGCGCCAGACAAATATCCCACAGCGGCTGACGCGCGGTGCCTTGCGTCAATTTGTAGAGGCGCGCAAACACTTTTTGCAAATAGGCGAGGTTTTCTTCCTGATTGACGCCGCGAATAAACCCGGCCGCGGCGTACTGATACATCTGCCGCAGTTTTAGCGCCATGGCTTGAAACTGGGTATTGTCCTGGGTGGCTGGCAGGCGCGCGCCACTGACGCGTTTTGCCGGCGCCAAATTGGGCACAAAGAGTTTGGTATCCGTCAGCAGTGTTTCGCCGCGCACCGCACGCAGGTCATTCAGCAGCGGCAGAACAACCAGTGGATTATCCTTGCGCGAGGATTTGACCTGCTCAAGGTAGAGAGGGAATTGCAAAATCGCGCGCATCAACACTTCCTGTGCTTCCGCCGGGTTGGCAACCTGGGCGTTGATCATCGCCTGGGTAAGCTGCTCCATTTCCTCGGCAAGCATGGCTGCGCCGTAAAACTCCACCATTTGCAAACTGCCGTGCACCTGATGGATATGCGTCAGGCAAAAGCGAATGCGCGCTGCGTCTTTGGGATTTTCAACGTAGGCTTCAAGGGCCTGGCGCGCCTCATTGAGGGTTTCGCCAATTTCGTGAATCAGCCAATCCAGAGCGGCAAAATTTCGATTGTCAGCCATGCGGGGGCTTCCTCATTGTTATTCTCGCTCATCGCGCAGATAGGCTTGCACTTCATCCAGTGCAACGCGCTGCATTTTGGGGTGCTCCCAATCCACCACTTCACCCAGGCCTATCACCAGCAAACCGCCGGGTTTGAGGCGATCTACCAGTGCATTGAGAATATCGCGACGCAACCAGCGCCGGAAATACACCAACAGGTTCTGGCAGAAGATCACATCCACTTTCACTCTGGGCATGGCGCTGGCGCGAATAATATTGCCTTGGGTAAAACACACGCGATCGCGCAGCTTGGCCACGACTTCGTAGCTGCCGTCAGCGCACTGGTGCATGTAGCGTTTAATTTCTTCCGGTGTGATTTGCTCGAGGCGGCGTGCCGGATAGCGACCGGCGCGCGCCCGGCTAAGTGCGGAGGCACTGATGTCCATCGCGGTGATGCCGTAGTAGGGGTCAAGGGCCGCCAGTTCGAAGCAATCATTGATCACCATGGCCAGGGAGTAGGCCTCTTCACCGGTAGCGCAGCCGAGACTCCAAACGTCAAAGCTGCCGGTTAGCGACTGGTTATTGATTTTGTGCTGAAGATGACGCCGGACATATTCGAGCGAAGGGCGATGACGAAAGAAGCTGGTTTCTTTTACCGCAACGCGATCCACCAGAATGGACCACTCCAACATGCCGGAGACGCCCTCCATTACCTGCTGGTAATAGTGATCGTAGTCGTCGTAGCCCAATTCGCGCATGCGAATACACAGCTGGGACTCCAACAGTGCCTGTTGGGCTTTGGTCAGCTGAATACCAGTACGCTCTTCCAGCAGTTTGCTCCAGCGAGCGAACTGCTGATCAGATAATGCCGGTAAACGCCGTAGGGACCAGGCCATAACTTATTCCAAACTCAGGCTGAAAACGAACCTAGCCTTTAGCGCCTGCCTGTGAATAATCGTCCTCAGGCAGCACTTCGTCGTCCAGATCAATGACTTCAAGCTCGTCCAGATCATCCAACTCCTCGACCGGCGCAGCAGCGGTGCTGCGCGCCATGGGGCGCGGAGCCAATTGCACGTCTTCTTCCGGCAGTTTGAAGCCCGCGACCGATTCACGTAGATCCAACGCCATTTCAGCGAGGTTACCAATCGATTGTGCGGTGGCAGAGGTACCGGCAGACGTTTGCGTGGTAATTTCCTGAATAACATTCATCGTGTTGGAGATGTGGCCCGCTGACGATGCTTGTTGGCGCGCCGCGTTGGAAATGTTCTGAATCAATTCGGCGAGGTTACCGGATACGTTTTCAATTTCTTCCA
>CBFGWO010000065.1:0-18369 GCA_965652595.1 uncultured Cellvibrio sp.
CTGCAAATGAGCGGCGAAGTCAGCAGCTTGATCAGTTTGCAGCCCATTCAGCAACAATTGGACGCTTATGAAATCAACGCCTGGCAAAAGCTGGTGCAAGTGTTTACTCACGAAATTATGAATTCCATGACGCCCGTGACCTCGCTTGGAAATACCGCTCAGGCCTTATTGGCTGAAGCGCAGCAAGGTGAGTTGCCCCCGTCTGCATCCGAACGAATTGAAGATGCACGCCAAGCGATGCAAACCTTGAATCGTCGCACAGACCACTTAATGAAATTTGTGCAGGCCTATCAGCGTATTGCCAACCCTCCGCGGTTGCAGCGGCAGCCCTTGGATATTGCTCGACTGTTTGAACATCTGTGTGAACTTTTTTCCGATCAAACTCAGGCTCAAGGGGTGCGTCTGGTCAGCCAGGTCATTCCGGTGAACTTGCAGTTTTCGCTTGATGGTGTGCAACTGGAGCAGGCGTTAATCAACTTGCTAAAAAATAGCCTGGAAGCGCTGGCGCAAAAACAAGAAGCCCTGGGTAATAATTTTTGTGCTGAAATTGTACTTCGCGCATCTCTTGGCCAGCAGAGTAATCTGGTGATTGATGTCGAGGATAACGGGGTTGGTGTGGATGAATCAAAACGCGATCAAATTTTTGTGCCTTTTTATACCTCCAAGCCCGAGGGCAGCGGCATAGGGCTATATCTCGTCAAACAGATTGTGCAAGCCCATGGCGGTAGTGTGCGCGCCCTCCCGCGCGCGGGCGGCGGGGCCGTATTTCGGCTGACTTTTTACTGACTGATTTATAGAAGCTCCACAGTCGATTGCAAAACAGCACTCGTCTGCGGAGCCAAGGATTGCCAAAACAAGGATTTCCAAAAAAGGAAGTTGGTCAAGTGGTTAAATCAAGACCAAGATCACGCAATGGTAATGTCGCGGGACAGATACACATCCTGAATGGCATTCAACAATTTCACGCCTTCTTGCATCGGGCGCTGGAAAGCCTTGCGTCCGGAAATCAGTCCCATACCACCCGCGCGCTTGTTGATCACGGCGGTGCGCACTGCATCAGCCATATCGCCTTCACCCGTCGCGGCGCCGCCGGAATTAATCAAGCCAATGCGGCCCATATAGCAGTTGGCCACCTGGTAGCGCACCAAATCAATCGGGTGGTCACTGGTTAAATCCGAGTAAACCTTTGGGTGAGTTTTGCCCACTTTCACAGCATTGTAGCCACCGTTATTTTCGGCCATTTTTTGTTTGATGATGTCGGCCTTGATGGTGACACCCAAATGGTTGGCCTGACCCGTCAGGTCAGCGGCTAAATGAAAGTCCTTGCCATCAGCTGCAAAGGCGCTGTTGCGCAGATAAGTCCACAAAATGGTGACCATGCCCAACTGGTGTGCCTGATCAAAAACCTCACTGATTTCCTGTATCTGGCGGCGTGATTCTTCCGAGCCAAAATACACGGTCGCGCCTATAGCGGCGGCGCCCATGTCGTAGGCCTGCTTCACTTTGCCGAATAGCGTTTGGTCGTAGCGCGTCGGGTAGATCAAACCATCGTTGTGGTTGAGCTTGACCACAAAGGGAATTCGGTGCGCATAGCGGCGCGATACCGACGCCAGTGAACCCAGGGTTGAGCAAACGGCGCTGCATCCGCCTTCAATCGCCAGTTCGACGATATTTTTCGGATCAAAATAGATCGGATTTTGCGCAAAGGAGGCACTGGCCGAGTGCTCTATTCCCTGGTCAACCGGTAGAATGGAAATATATCCGCTACCACCCAGACGGCCATGATCGAGAATGGATTGGTAGTTGCGCAGAACGGTATTGGGGCGGTCTGTGTCCGAAAATACGCGCGCAATATAGTCAGAGCTTGGCAGGGTCAGGGATTGCTTGGGCAGTTTTTCGCAGCGGTGACTCAGCAGGCTTTCTGCTTCATCACCCAACAGGGATAGGAGGTTATTCATGGTGTTTCCGCTCTTGCTGTGGTTGATTGAATGCGCCCTTGATGGGCGGCTTTTTTTAACGTCCGCTATTCGCGGTACTTTTCTTTTTTGATCAAGTCTCTGCTATTAGGCCAGGTCTCTCAGGTCTGGCCGCTACTGCATCAAAAACCTGTATCAAAGGTGTTGCTGAGTTTTTTGGGCACAGAAATTTTTTGCAAACAGGTATAGGCAGGCAAGCCGTTCTCATAGGGTGGATAGGCCTCGCCCTCAATCAGCGGTGCAAGATAGGCACGACAGACGGGTGTAATGCCCATGCCATCGTCGCGAATAAATTCTGCGGGCATTTTGCGCTCCACGTTGGCGACATCCGCCAGGCTGACCGCATCTATCTCCCAGCGGTAGGGCGCATCAGACACTCGTTTGATAATCGGCATCACCGAACGCTTGCCTTTAACCGCCAATTCCACCGCTGCCTGGCCCAGAGCATAGGCTTGGTCGACATCAGTCTGGGAGGCGATATGGCGCGCCGAGCGCTGTAGGTAATCGCACACTGCCCAATGGCATTTGTGGCCCAGGCGACGCTTGATCAGCTCGACAATCACCGGCGCCACACCGCCCAGCTGTGCGTGGCCAAAGGCGTCTTTCACACCTGAGGCGGAGAGAAATTCACCCGCCGCATTTTTTACGCCCTCGGACACAGCCACCATGCAAAAGCCCTTGGTGGCGACAGCCTGAGTGACTCGCGCGAGGAAAGCTTCTTCATCCAGGCGCACCTCCGGCAAAAGAATCACATCCGGCCCCAGACCGCGCTCATCGCAGGCCAAGCCAGTGGCGGCCGCAATCCAGCCAGCGTGGCGACCCATCACTTCCATCACAAATACCTTGGTGGAGGTGCGACACATGGAGGCCACGTCGAAAGAGGCTTCGAGCATGGAGATCGCAGCGTATTTGGCTACCGAGCCAAAGCCTGGGCAGGTGTCGGTAAAGGGGAGGTCGTTGTCGATGGTCTTGGGAACGCCCACGCAGGTAATGGGAAAGTCCAATTGCTCCGACAGCTGGGACACCTTGTAGGCTGTGTCCTGGGAATCGCCACCGCCGTTGTAAAAAAAGTAGCGAACATCGTGGGCCTTAAAGACCTCGATCAGTCGCTCGTATTGGGCACGATGTTCTTCCAGGGATTTGAGTTTGTAGCGGCAGGAGCCGAAAGCGCCCGCCGGTGTGTGAATCAGGCCAGCCAAGGCGGCGGGTGATTCCTGGCTGATATCCAGCAGGTCTTCGGTGAGGGCGCCCAATATGCCATCGCGCCCGGCGTAGACCTTGTTGATTGTTTCCGGGTGGCGACGGGCCGCCTCCAGCACGCCAGCGGCTGACGCATTGATAACGGCGGTTACACCACCGGACTGGGCATAAAACGCATTGTGACTCACGGCAAATCCTCACACATAAAACAACAAACGGCGCCGATAACATGCGCCGTCAGGAATTGCCGATAGAGTTTGATGTAGTTATAGCGGTGATGTAACCCGTGGCAAAATTCTAACACGGGCAATTAAACGGACAAGATATTTTTAAGACGTATTTTATTTATTTTGCTTATTTTTGGCTAAAAAATACCAAAAAATTAATAAATAGTAGTTGAAAACGTTTTCTGTTTAATGCCTAAAATAACGTAAACGATTACATTTTTGCAGGGTTTTTGCGTGAATACCCGTATCCTGGGGAAGAATCCCAGGGCAAAAAAAAAGCGGCTTTGCAGCCGCTTCAAATCCCCACTTCTACCAAAGACTCAAACCTTGAAGTTGTCGATCTGGTGCTTAAGCTCAGTGCTCTCTTCGATCAACTGGTTGCCGCTCTCGCTGACCACATGGGCGTTTTGCGAAACCTGCTCAGACAGGCCGTGAATGGCGGTAATGTTTTTGCTGACCTCGTTGGCCACAGAACTCTGTTGGTGAGAAGCCGTGGCGATCTGGTGGTTCATATCATTGATCACACTGATATTGGCGCGGATCTTGTCGAGCGCCTCGCCCACTTTGGCGGCGGTTTCAATAGTGCCTTTGGCTGAAGCAGTACTGGTGCTCATGGCCTGGTGAGCTTCATCGGCGGCGCGTTGCAACTGCACAATAATGGTTTCAATTTCCTCGGTGGAGGTGCGGGTTTTTTGCGCGAGCGAGCGAACCTCGTCTGCCACCACCGCAAAGCCACGACCCTGCTCACCGGCCCGCGCAGCTTCGATGGCAGCGTTGAGGGCCAGCAAGTTGGTTTGCTCGGCAATTGCGCGAATCACTTCCATCACTGAACCGATATTCACGCTGCTGTCTTTGAGCACCTGGATTTTTTGCGCGGTGGATTCAATTTGCAGGGTAAGTGTGTTGACGTTATCCAGTGACTGATTGACCACCTGATTGCCCTGTTCGGCCAGCACGCTGGTGGCGTTGGTGCGCTCGGCTGTGTCGCCCGCGTGACGCGCAATCTCATTAGCCGATGCAGAAAGTTCTTCCACGGCGGTGGCGACCAATTCAATTTCGTGTAGCTGTTGGCTGGTGGAATTCACAGTGCTTTCGGTAGCGTTGGCCATGGTGCGCACATTCACCCGCACCTTGTCATTCACCTGCACCACGTTGCGAATAATGTCGGCGATGTGTTCCATCACCCGGTTAAAGTTGTGGGCCAGAGCGGCAATTTCGTCACCGCTTTTGGTGGGCAGGCGGCGAGTCAGGTCGCCACCACCGTCAGCAATGGAAGCGAGCGAGCGAGTGACCTCGTCCATTGGAGCGAGAATCATCCGGCGGGTCAAAATAAATACGGTGACCAGGCTGACTATCAACATGGCAAAAACCACCAGGATGTTGTTGTTTCTCTGGCTGGCTAGTGCTTCTTCCATTTCGTTGGATGAAAAAACAATGTCGTAACTGCCGATTTTTTGCTTGTTGTCACCGTACTCGATGGGAATGCCGGTGCGTGCAACGGGCTTGGCACTGGTTTGTTGGTCGGCCGCTTTGGCCAGTGACTGCCCACGGTGATCCACGATGGAAATTTCGCTGATCAGGGATGTATTGGCGAGCGACTTGGCAATCGCCTCAATTTGTTGGTGGTCGTAGGCAAATACGGCTTCCATGAGTGAGGAGTTGGTCAGCTCCACCATGGCTTGGGTATCGGTATCGAATTTGGCTTTCAGGCTGGAGGAGGCCATCTGGTAATTAAAAAACGCGACTACCGCCGCCAGCAGTACCATCGCCAGGGTCAGAGCCGCCATCAATTTGGTCAATAACGAACGTTTAATCATTTTTATCTCCGCAGTCAGACGCGCCGGAAGCGGTCTTCGCTTCCGGATGGGTACAAATCTCGAGTGGAACCTCGCCTGGTCAATAGGCTTCCTTTGCGGGCGTCAAAAACAGCCCTGAGCTTATTAACTAGCCTAGTTGGGATAGCGGCAGAGTCAATGAATCATTGAGAGTAAATCTAGGTAAGTTGATTTAACGCAGTTGCCTGGCGAGCGATGATGCGGGCTTATGGGGGCTTGCGGAGCCCAGGCGAGCTCCGCAAGGGAGGGTTAGTCGTCAGTGTCGCCGCCCGCCATCCCCAGATCCTTGAGTTTGCGCGTGAGTGTGTTGCGGCCCCAGCCCAGCAGGTTGGCGGCGTCGCGCTTGCGTCCGGCGGTGTATTTGAGTGCGGTTTCAATCAGTGCTTTTTCAAAGGTGGGTACCGCTTCGCTGAGCAGTTGATGGTGACCGCGGGCCAAGGCCTGATCGGCCCAATGACGCAAGGCTTTTTCCCAATCGTCGGCGGGGGTACTGCCTTCTTTGTGATCGAGCAGCTCAGGCGGCAGGTCTTCAATGTGTACTTCGCGGCCCGACGCCATCACGGTGATCCAGCGGCAGGTGTTTTCCAGTTGACGCACATTGCCTGGCCATTGCAGGGAGCAGAAAAATTCTTCGGTTTCCGGCAACAGCACCTTGGGGTCTACATTCAACTCGGTAGCGGCTTTGTGCAAAAAGAAGCGCGCCAGCTTGGGAATGTCTTCGCGGCGGTTGGCCAGTTTGGGTATGTGAATACGAATCACGTTGAGGCGGTGAAACAAGTCTTCGCGAAAGCGGTTTTCCGCTACCAGCTGCTCCAGGTTTTGGTGGGTAGCGGCGATGATGCGCACATCCACTTTCACCGGGGTATGGCCGCCAACACGGTAGAACTCACCGTCCGCCAGCACCCGCAGCAGGCGGGTTTGGGTTTCGGCGGGCATATCGCCTATTTCGTCAAGAAACAATGAACCGCCGTTGGCCTGCTCAAAGCGACCCTGGCGCTGTGAGGCGGCACCGGTGAAGGCGCCTTTCTCATGACCAAAGAGCTCGGATTCCATCAAATCCTTGGGAATGGCCGCCATGTTGAGCGCAATAAAAGGCTCGTTGCGGCGGGGGCTGTGGCGGTGCAGGGCGCGAGCCACCAGCTCTTTACCGGTACCCGACTGGCCATTGATGAGCACGGTGATGTTGGATTGCGACAGTCGGCCAATTGCGCGAAACACCTCCTGCATGGCCGGGGCTTCGCCGATGATTTCGGTGTTGATTTCCAGGCTGGCGGTTTTTTTCTGGTCGCTTTTTTGCTCCTGGGCGTGGGCCAGGGCGCGCTGGGTCACGGCTACCGCATCGTCCACGTCAAAAGGTTTGGGCAGGTATTCAAAAGCGCCGCCCTGGTAGGCCGCTACCGCGCTATCCAGATCCGAATGGGCGGTCATGATAATGATGGGCACTTGCGGATGGTTGGCGTGCAGGTTGCCCAGCAGCGCCAGGCCGTCCATACCCGGCATGCGGATATCACTGATGATGGCGTCGGGCACTTCGCGGTTAAGCTGGTTCAGGGCGCTGTCACCCGAATCAAACACCCGAGTGTCGATATTGGCCTGTTGCAGGGCTTTTTCCAGTACCCAGCGAATAGAGCGGTCATCGTCGATAATCCAAACGCGGTTAGACTTCTGCATGTTGCACTTCCATTGGTAGGTAAAGGGTGAAGCGGGTTTGGCCCGGCTCACTTTGGCACTCAATCAGGCCATTGTGTTGGTGGATAAGGTGTTGCGAAATGGTCAGCCCAAGGCCGGTGCCCTCGGCGCGGCCGGAAATCATGGGGTAGAAGATGTTTTCGATCATCTCGGCGGGAATGCCCGGGCCGTTATCAATCACATCCACCCGGCACACCAAAGGGTGGTGCTTTCGGCCAATGGTGTACTGCCGTTGGATGCGGGTGCGCAGGCGAATAACACCATCGCTCATGCCTGCCTCAAGCAGCGCCTGCATGGCGTTGCGCACAATATTCAAAAACGCCTGGATCAACAGCTCCTTGTCACCCAGCATATCGGGGATGCTGGGGTCATAGTCGCGCACCAATTTGACCGCGTCGTTGCTTTCGGCGTGGATAATTGCCGCCACTCGCTCCAGGGCTTCGTGGATATTGAGGCGACGGAACTGGGGCAGCTGGTTGGGGCCGAGCATGCGGTCCACTAGATTCCGCAGGCGATCTGCCTCGTCGATGATAATGCTGGTGTATTCCAGCAGGCCTGTGTCTGACAGCTCCCGCGCCAGCAGTTGGGCGGCCCCGCGAATACCGCCCAGGGGATTCTTGATTTCATGAGCCATGCCACGCACCAGGTTGCGGGTGGTTTCATGGGAGGAATTGAGCATTTCGTCGCGGCTGATGCGCAGTAGCCGGTCGATGGGTTGAACCTCGATGATCAGCCCCTGATGATCCCCAAAAGGCGTCACTGTGTAGTCCACGGTGATCTGGCCGCCGCTCAGTAGCTGCCACTCGGCGTGGCGTTTGGTGTAGTGGTTGGCTTGGCTGGCTGCCAGTTTGAGCTGCTTTTCGGTCTCTGTGGATTCGTGAAAGAAGTAGGTAAGCGGTTCGCCGCGCCCACGATCACTGCTGACAGAAAGCAAAGCCTCGGCCGCCGGGTTTAAATGGCGCAGCAACAGGTTGTTGTCCACCAGAATAATGGCGGTGCTCAAACTATCCAGCAGTGGTTTGTGCAGATCGCGGGGAGTCACTCAATCATTTCCTCTGTTCCTGTCGCACGCCTTGCAAGGGTGCACGGGACTGTTTATCGCGGTGCGCGCCATCTCATGGCGGTGCGCGACAGATATGTCCGTGCCGATGCAAGAAGCAAACCAAGTTAAAAAAGACGTGTTTTTGGGCGTTTGGCGGGAAGAGTCTAGTCTCACGCACCCACTCACGCACCAATTTTGTGCATATGCGGGTGCGCGACGATTAAAGATGGGGCGTTTATGGGTGGCTGGGGTCTGGCTGTCAGAAGGAATCCTGGATCAGGGCGCGGCCGGACGCACGATCGGGCGCATGATGTTGGCCGTTACCGGCTCGGATATGGCCAGGGAGGTGCCGTCGGCGGCTATCCATTCCACGGTAAAGCTGCGTGCACCGCGCGGCACTTCGCGCACCAGAATACTGGTGGACGTCGACTCCTCGAGCAGTTCCCCGTCCATGAAGTAAAGCAGCCACTGGCCATCCGCAAGGGGCTGATTGAGGTTGACCGCAATGGCCAGGTCGCGCTGTTCGGGCGATATGACTACCCCGTCACGAGGGCTGGCGATGTAGAGGTCGTAAACGATAGGTTGTGACTTCTGCCGACTGGTGGTCGGTGTTGAGTAGTCAGGGTTGGTGGGGGGTACTGAATTGATGGGTGGCAGTGTGACCTGTTCGCTGGTGTCGGACATGGGCTTGTCCGAGAACACAATGTTGCCGTCTTTGTCTCGGGTTTTATAAATATCGGATGCCTGGGCCGCTAGCCCCCAACCGATCAATACCAACAGTAAAAGGCGCGCCAGTGTCATGAGAGATGCCCCAGGAGTTATTTGTTACCAAGGGTACTCCGGCGAGCGCTAAAGAAAAAGCCCGCTCGGCAACGCCGGGCGGGCTTTCGTCGGTCTGTTCGCGGGCTAACCCGCGAGGCTGACCAGCAACAGGGCTTACACGCTGTAGTAGAGTTCGAATTCTACCGGGTGTGGAGTCATGTTGATGCGCTGGATTTCACCGCGCTTCAGTGCAATGTAGGAATCGATGAAGTCCTTGCTGAACACGCCGCCTTTCAGCAGGAACTCGTGGTCGGCTTCCAGGTTCAGCAGCGCTTCTTCCAAAGAGGCACAAACCTGTGGGATTTCAGCTTCTTCTTCCGGCTCCAGATCATACAGATCCTTGCTGGCGGCTTCGCCCGGGTGGATCTTGTTCTGTACGCCATCGATACCCGCCATCAGCAGTGCAGCGAAGCACAGGTAGGGGTTGGCAGTTGGGTCAGGGAAGCGGGTTTCAATACGCTTGGCTTTGGCGCTCTGTACGAAAGGAATACGGATAGAGGCAGAGCGGTTGCGTGCAGAGTAAGCCAGCATTACCGGGGCTTCAAAGCCGGGAACCAAACGCTTGTAAGAGTTGGTAGACGCGTTACAGAAAGCGTTCAGCGCCTTGGCGTGCTTGATGATACCGCCGACGTAGTAAAGGGCAGTTTCACTCAGGCCAGCGTAGCTGTCACCGGCAAACTGGTTAACGCCAGCTTTGGAGAAAGACTGGTGTACGTGCATACCTGAACCGTTGTCGCCAATCAGCGGCTTCGGCATAAAGGTAGCGGTTTTACCGTACTGGTGAGCCACGTTGTGTACGCAGTACTTCAGGATCTGTACTTCGTCCGCTTTTTTCACCAGGGTGTTGGCACCCACACCGATTTCACACTGGCCAGCGTTGGCCACTTCGTGGTGGTGAATTTCAATTTCCAGGCCCATGGCTTCCATGGTGTTACACATGGCGGCGCGGATGTCGTGCAGTGAGTCAATGGGCGGAACCGGGAAGTAACCACCTTTAACGCGCGGGCTGTGGCCGTGCTTGCCTTCTACCTCGGCACCTGATTCCCAGGCCGCCTCTTCGGATTTGATCTTGTAGAAAGCGCCGCCCATGGTGCTGGCGTAGTGAACGCTGTCAAAGATAAAGAATTCGGGTTCCGGACCAAACAGGGCCTTGTCGCCCAGACCGGTAGACTGAAGGTATTCTTCGGCGCGCTTGCCAATAGAACGTGGGTCGCGGTCGTAGCCTTGCATGGTGGTGGGCTCAACGATATCGCAGCGTACGATGATGGTGGCTTCTTCGTAGAAGGGGTCCAGCACAGCGGTAGAATCGTCCGGCATCAGGATCATGTCTGACTCGTTGATGCCTTTCCAGCCTGCGATGGAAGAACCATCAAACATTTTGCCTTCCACGAAGAAATCGTCGTTGACCACGTGGGATGGGTAGGTAACGTGTTGTTCCTTGCCCTTGGTGTCGGTAAAACGCAGGTCAATCCAGCGTGCTTCGTGCTTTTTGATCAGATCCAGAGTCTTGGACATTGAATGCCTCCAGTGTGTGTGGCCGGAGCGGCCACGATTCATAAAAAAGGTTGTTGTTTTCGCCCGTCCTGCGCTCACCACCCCGGCAGTGAGCAGAGCGAGAATCAGGGTGTACGAAAAGAGGGCAAAATATATGCCATCTCGAAAAATTCACGCCGAGCCAATGAAACCGGGGCCTGGGGTCAACTTTTATTTGCGACAAACCGAGGGTTTGCCCTATTTTGGTGCCGCTTAAATTTCGTCAGCACCAAAATAGGGCAATGCGGGGCGTTATCGGCGATCGAAGCGTTTGGGCTGCGCCCGAGCCTGTCCTCCATCATTGTGCGTGCGCCACACTAGGCCCCCAAGTCTTTCATCGTCAAGACGTCTGCAAAAATATTTATCCCGGTTTCAGGGGCGGGGAGGCTACCAGCCTTGGATACCGATAGCGATAATTTATTGATGACCGACTTGCGCTTTGCGATAACAGCGCCGGTCGTATTTTTTATAAGAATGAAAGGTCATCTATGCTTATCGTCGAAATCTTCCTGATCGCCATGACGATCATCTTCACCGTTCCTTACCTGATTTGGCGCCTGGGGCGCACTGACTACTGGGCGCCCCTGGTGGTTGTACAGATCATCACCGGAATTTTACTGGGGCCTGGAATCCTGGGCGCCCTCTTCCCTGAGTACTACCAGTTTGTCTTTAACGCCGAGGTGGTGCTGGCGCTGAATGGTATCGCCTGGTGGGCGGTCATGATTTTTGTGTTTATCGCCGGGGTGGAGCTGGATCTGGGTAAGGCCTGGCAATATCGGAAAGAGTCGGGTATCACCGCTGGCCTGGCGCTGGGTGTGCCTTTGGTGGCGGGCAGTATTGTCGGTTTGGGCATGCTGGCGTTTGATGGCTGGTTAGGGGCTAACGGCCTGCCCTGGCAATTTGTGCTGGGCATAGGTATGTCCTGTGCAGTGACCGCATTGCCGATTCTGATCCTGCTGATGGAAAAGCTGGACATACTGCGCCAACCCATAGGTCAGCGCATTTTGCGTTACGCCAGCCTGGATGATATTGCCATCTGGGGGGTGTTGGCCTTGATTCTGCTCGATTGGGAAAGGGTTGGGCGCCAGGGCTTTTTCCTGCTGGCCTTTGCGGCTGCCGCTTACTTGTATCGCCGCATTATGGTCGCTATCCCGGAAAAGGATCGCTGGTATGCCGCACTCATTTGGTTGGCTATGTGCGGATTCGCGGGTGATTGGTCTGGTTTGCATTATATGGTTGGCGCCTTCCTCGCTGGCGCAGTGACAGACAGTCATTGGTTCAAGCAGGAGGATATGGATAAGCTGCGCCATCATGTGTTGTTGATCGTGATGCCGGTGTTTTTCCTCAGCACAGGTTTGCGCACCAATTGGGATGTGGGAGGTGCGACTGTGTTTATTGCGGCGGGAGCGCTACTGGTGGCCTGCGTGGTTGGAAAGCTGGTGGGCTTGCAGCTGGCGGGTCGTATTCTGAAATGGGAAAAGGGCGAGGCTTCGATTATTGGTTGGCTGCTGCAAACCAAAGCCTTGATCATGATCATCTTCGCCAATGTGTTGCTGGATAAGCAGATTATTACCAGCGAAACCTTCACCGCCCTGCTGTTGATGGCGGTGGCCAGCACCATGCTCACTGTCCCAGCCGTAGCGCCCAAACTGGCGAAGCTCAAGGCGGTGATTTTCCGCTCCACTTAGGCTTCACGGACAAAATAAGCGAGCCTCAAGCTCGCTTATTTGAATCGGTAATCCCTCCGAAAATTAATCAGCGTTATTGAACATCGTCCATGTAATTAGTTAGGTGAGAAAAGTATCGAACTACTTCGGGTGGAGTTTGGTTGTCAAAGTCTCCCAGGCCTAAATCCATTCGCTTCTTAAGTAAGTCGTTGTAGATTTCATTAGACCTCTCTTGAATCCAGCGCTTCTCTTGCTCAGTAACTTCGAATTTCGAGTATTTCATGAACGCTTCAGCCGAATTGTTGGGCATGATGTCGCCGCGTAGTGCAGCTGTATTTTCCCAGGCAAGCGACTCCAGCCATATGTGACGCATTTCTGGATTGTCCAAGGATGAGTAGTTGAGGCTTCTATAGGCATCACCGAAACGTCCAAGAGCATCTGTTGATCCAAAAATAGCAGCCCACTGGAGTGCGGCTAAAGCGTAGGAAATACCGTATTGCTCAACGTATTTATCAGACACATAGAGTTCTGCTAGTGCTATTGCTGCCTGCATATCGCCATCTCTCATCAGTTGCTCAAGGGTTTCAATACCGTAGGCTTTGTAAACTTCAAGTTCATGCTTGGTATAGGTGCCTCTGGCAGACCTCCAGCGGTGAATCAATTCGGCATCGGCTGGAGTGCCTTGAATAGTCAATTGAGGTGAGCTTGAATTGATATTGATTGTTCGGGAAGGGGTTGAGATCGCAAGGTCATTTTGTGTTAAAGAAGAAAATCGGTTATCGGCTGCTTCCTTTTGGGGTCTATCAGATACGGCCTCAATATTGGGGTTAGCTGGTGATAGATGGGTGCTTTTTTGCTGGTAAATAACCAAGAAAATGCCAGCTACTAAAACCCAGAAGCTGACAAACGTCAGTTTTCTTACAGAGCTATTGGTATTCATACATGTCTCCACTGCAAGGTCTGAAAGTTGGGTGCTAGTTGCCGAAGCAGTAGATTGGCAAGGCGGCTATAGCGTTGTCATGATCCCCCTCACATTTGGCGGCTCTAGCCTCGTATTGCGCATCCACCTGTAGTATGCACGTAGCTTGAGGCGCTGAGACAACTGTTATTAGGCCCGCTAGAGATGTCTCGATCGAGGTTTCCACCGGACACTTCTGAATGGCATTAGAACGATTTTGTCTTGCGCCTGCCATACATCCACTTAGAGCGCCCTTAATACTCGCCCTTTTTGAACCACATTCCATCTTTTGCTGGCGTTCAATTTCCTGTCGCTGCTGAGCCGCTGCGGCCGCTTGAGCTGCAAGCGCTCTATTCATTTGGCTTAGAGATATCTGTTGATAGTGGTGCCTAATGAGCATCTGCATGTCATTCGATGCTAATCCATCGTCTAAAGGTCTAGCCCCTGGCGTGCCTATGACAAGAATTTCGTCAACTTGACTTGAAGCGAGTGTGCTTAGTGTTATGAATTAAAAACAGCAGCCAATCAATGACACAGCAAAAGTGAGAAAAAACCTGGGTGATTTCATAACTTTCATCCTTAAATTAAGTGTTGTTTGAGTGATAAAGGCGTTTGGATCTTAAAGCTTGCCTGTGACAAGAGCTATACGTTTTTGTAACGGGTTACATATTTTGTCACCTAAGTCCGCAAACGCAAAACAGGTTGGGGTAAAAAAGTTGTGTTCAATCTGTTGGTAGCTACTATGTCTTGCTTTCGGTGCGAAGAGTGGATCTTCAAGCGCGTGACTTTAGATCTTGGTTTTGCCCTTTTGGGGTATAATCGCGCCCCTTTTTGGTTGGGCGCGGTTTCATGCATTTCGTTATCAAAGTCTTCCCCGAAATCTTCATCAAGAGCATGCCGGTGCGTAAGCGGATGATTCGTCAGCTGCGCGACAATTTGCGCACCCTTTTGGTGCGCCTCTCGGTGGAGATAGACGTTCAGCGGGATTGGGAGAAGCTGGAAATTACGGCACCTGATGCCAGTCAGCAAACCATCGATCAGGTAGCGGAGGTGCTTGCCAGCACCCCCGGCATCGGCAACTTCTCCCTGGTGCACGCTTACCCGCTGGGTGATTTGGAGGATATTTTCCAGAAAACCCTGGCTCACTGGCGCGAGGCGCTCGCAGGCAAGAGCTTCTGTGTCAGGGTAAAACGTCATGGCAAACACGATTTCACCTCCACTGAGGTAGAGCGTTACGTGGGGGGCGGCCTTTTGCAGCACACCCAGGCGCGGGCTGTGAGCCTGCATCAGCCGGAGATGCTGGTGTCCCTCGAAATCAAGCACGATCGCCTGTTTGTCATTGCCAACAAAACCCAGGGCCTGGGTGGTTTCCCACTCGGCACCCAAGACGCCGTGCTCTCGCTGATTTCCGGTGGTTTTGATTCCACCGTCTCCACCTACCTGTGCATCAAGCGCGGCCTGCGCGCCCACTACTGCTTTTTTAATTTGGGCGGCCGCGCACATGAGCTGGGGGTGAAGGAGGTGGCCTACTACCTGTGGAATAAATACGGCTCCTCCCACAGGGTCAAATTTGTGACTGTGCCTTTTGAAGAGGTGGTGCGCGAAATTCTCGCCAAGGTAGATAACGCCTATATGGGGGTGGTGCTCAAGCGGATGATGATGCGCGCCGCCGAACAGGTGGCTGAGTCCCTGGAGCTGTCCGCGCTGGTGACTGGTGAAAGTGTGGCGCAGGTATCGAGCCAAACATTGCTCAACCTCAATGCCATAGATCGCGCCACGGATATGCTGGTGCTGCGCCCTTTGGCGACCGTGGACAAGGGGGAGATTATTGATATCTCGCGTCGCATAGGCACCGAAGCCTTTGCCGCCAGCATGCCCGAGTACTGCGGCGTGATTTCGGTGAGCCCCACCACCCGCGCCAAGCTCTGGCGGGTTGAAGCTGAGGAAGCAAACTTCGACAGCCAGATACTGGAACGGGCCTTTGCCGACCGGCGCGCGCAAAACATCGACGAGATAGTGTCGGAGTTGGATGCCGATCTCTCGGTGCCGATAGAGTCGCGGGTCCATCAGGGCCAGGTGGTGATCGATATCCGCCACCCGGATGAGTGTGAGCGCAAACCCCTGCTGTTGCCTGAAGGTGTGGAGCAGCGGCAGATTCCCTTCTATAGTCTCAACAAACAATTTGCTGCCCTGCCGGGTGAGCAACAATATTTGCTTTATTGTGACAAAGGCGTAATGAGCCAGCTGCATGCTGCCCATCTCAAAGACGCTGGTCACAGCAATCTGGGCGTTTATCGTCCTGAAGCGGGGTAAAACTCAGTGGCGCGCAAAGAACAACGCAAACAACAACTGCTTTTTTTGGCGCTGGTACTGGGCGTGCTCATAGCTGCCGTGGGCGCGGGCGTTCACTTTCGCGCGATCGACCTGAGCGGCTTTGAGAGCGATTCAGGTGCGGGGGGCGGCAAGGCGCGGTTCACCAATATGGCGGATGCCCAAGTGCTTTGTGAGGAACGCGCCAAAGAAGTCTTTGGTCAACGCATCCGCACTCTGGTGGTGGACAACCACTCCACCCGTTTGGATCAGCAGGCCGGCCTGTTCAAAGTGTTTATGGAGGCTGATCTTTACGCGGGTGACAACCGCCAGGGCACTCCGGTGCGTCACTACATCAACTGCTTTACCCGCACCAACAAGCAATCCATCGCCAGTTTTCAATTTGCCAAAGATGGTGAAGGCATGAAGGATGTCGGCGGCTCGGTATTTGGTTTTTAGGGCGTTTTCATCAAATTGAGATGATATTCGGGCAAATTAACCGGAATTTGTCGCTAAACAGCGGGCCTTGTGCCCGTTTTTCATTCCTGTGCAGGCTTCCGACGGGTATAATGCGCGCCCTTTAACGCTCGACATCAGCCCTACCCCGCCAAGAGACACTCAACTGTGACCGACCAATCCGCTATCCAGAATTTGCGAAATATCGCCATTATTGCCCACGTTGACCATGGCAAAACATCCATGGTTGATCAACTACTGCGCCAGTCCGGCACCCTCGATCGCCGCGACGACACCGGCGACCTGATCATGGACAGCAACGACCAGGAGCGCGAACGCGGCATTACCATCCTGGCCAAGAACACCGCGATCAAGTGGAAGGACTACCGCATCAACATCGTAGATACCCCCGGGCACGCCGACTTTGGTGGTGAAGTGGAGCGTGTGCTCTCGATGGTGGACTCGGTATTGTTGATTGTGGACGCCGTTGGCGGCCCCATGCCACAAACCCGTTTTGTAACTTCCAAAGCCTTTGAGCAGGGCTTGAACCCGATTGTGGTGATCAACAAAATTGACCGCCCAGGCGCACGCCCTGAGTGGGTAGTGGATCAGGTGTTTGATCTGTTTGACCGTTTGGGCGCTACCGAAGAGCAGTTGGATTTCCCGATCATTTACGCCTCGGCGCTCAATGGTGTTGCCGGCCTGTCACCCGATGACATCGCCGAAGATATGACACCGCTGTTCCAAATGATCGTAGACAACGTGAACCCGCCTAAAGTGGATTTGGACGGCCCTTTCCAAATGCAGATTTCGGCGCTGGACTACAGCAGCTATGTGGGCGTTATCGGCATCGGTCGTATTACTCGCGGCAGCCTGTCACCTAACCAACAAGTGGTTGTGGTTGACCATGAAGGCAACACCCGTAAAGCCAAGGTGTTGCAAGTCATGGGTTATCACGGTTTGCAACGCATTGAAACCGACAAAGCCTACGCGGGTGATATCGTGTGTATTACCGGTGTGGATAAGCTCGGTATCTCCGACACCCTGTGCAGCCCGGATTGCGTTGAAGCCCTGCCTGCACTGTCAATCGACGAGCCCACCGTGAGCATGACCTTTCAGGTGAACGACTCGCCCTTCGCTGGTAAAGAGGGCAAGTACGTCACCAGCCGTAATATCAAAGATCGCTTGGAGCAAGAGCTGATTGCCAACGTTGCGTTGCGCGTGCAGCAGGGCGATAGCCCGGACAAATTTATCGTATCCGGTCGCGGCGAATTGCACCTGTCGGTACTCATCGAAAACATGCGGCGCGAAGGTTTTGAGCTGGGTGTATCCCGCCCCGAAGTGGTACAAAAAATCGTGGACGGTGTAGTACACGAGCCCTTTGAACAAGTGGTGATCGACGTAGAAGAAGAACACCAAGGCAAAGTGATGGAAGAACTCGGCCTGCGCAAAGGCGAGCTGACCAATATGGAGCCGGACGGCAAAGGCCGCATCAAGCTGGAGTTCCTCTGCCCATCGCGCGGGTTGATTGGTTTCCGTGGCCAGTTCCTGACCATGACCTCCGGCTCCGGCATCATGACCAGTATTTTTGATCATTACGGTCCGGTAAAAGAAGGTGAAGTGGCCAAGCGTCAAAACGGCGTACTGGTTTCCATGGTGAAGGGCAAAACTCTCGCCTATGGTTTGCACCCGCTGCAAGATCGCGGTCGCTTGTTCCTGGGTGCCGGTGTCGAGGTTTATGAAGGTCAAATTGTTGGCTTGCACTCTCGCGGTAATGACTTGGTCGTAAACCCAACCAAGGCCAAGCAGCTGACCAACGTGCGTGCGTCAGGCACTGATGATGCTCTGACGCTCTCGCCACCCGTACGTCACACCTTGGAGCAGGCGCTCGAGTTTATTGAAGACGATGAATTGGTAGAGGTCACACCACAATCGATTCGTCTGCGCAAAAAACTGCTCACCGAAAACGAGCGTAAACGCGCCAATAAATAATTTGCACACCTCGCTGTGCAAAAAATCCCCGATGTGAAAGCAACGGGGATTTTTGCTTTTTAAACGATGACTTTTGCACTGAAATCGCAAGACACTTCAGCTGGCCGCACTACAAGACCTATGGATATTTATTTTATCTTTTCCCTGCTCGCCCTTGGCGCCTTCACTGGTTTTTGTGCCGGACTTTTTGGGATTGGCGGTGGCGGCATCATGGTGCCGGTGCTGGCTTTTTTGTTTGCGCGCCAGGGTTTTGCCGCTGAACAAATTGTGCATCTTGCCTTGGGCACTTCCATGGCAGCCATAGTGCCTACGGCGTGCGCCAGTGTCTTGGCGCATCACCCTCACAGAGCGGTGCTTTGGGCGGTGGTGATAAAAAAGGCGCCTGCTACCCAGATAGGTACCTTTCTTGCCACCAGCTTGGCTGTGGGTTTGTCACCCGAGCCTCTCGCCATTTTCTTTGCGCTCTTTATGGCAGTGGTTGCCGTGCAATTAATTCTGGATCGCAAACCCAAGCCTCATCGGCAGCTGCCTGGCGTGGCAGGTTTGTCGCTTGCAGGTTCTGGTATAGGTGCGATATCGGCATTGGTTGCCATCGGTGGCGGTAGTCTTACCGTGCCTTTTTTGCTGTGGTGCAATCAAACCATCAAGCAGGCGATTGGCAC
>CBFGWO010000066.1:0-18361 GCA_965652595.1 uncultured Cellvibrio sp.
CAGCCTCATATTTTGAACGCCTTCCAACAACTCCTGATTAACGCCTCTTATGTTCTGCCAGAGGCTAGTGCGTCCCGAAATGCCTGGCGCAATAAAGTAACTGATAGTTTGAACCACGATTACGTCGGAACCTGGACCAAAACGATTGCCGGGATCCGGATCTGAGCTTCCACCCCAGCCACTTACCGCGTTACCTGGTGAGCCTGCGCCAGCAGAGTGAACTACGTTAACTTCATTTTTACCGCCAGTTTTTGTAACCTGAGTAGCCTGAAATATTCTGGCTTTGGCACAATCAGTCACGACGAGAATGTCCCCCTCACATATACCACTGTGCTGGTCGGTAGCACCTGGACAAATTCCAGCCTGAGTGCCATTAAAAGACACAAACAACTGTGCGCCATTGTTATTGTCAAGAACCTCCACAGAATTCCCACCCGCGCTACGAATTACCACAGCGTCGGTACCATTGGTTGGTGCCGCATTGTTGTGCCCGGCCAAACCATGACCGGCTGGCAAATTCACCGAACCAATACGATACCCACGAATACCCTCGTTAAAATCGTTCGCGAATGTGTTGGGGTTATTTAACGTATTCGTTATAGGAACATCCTCGTCTCGCGTACTACACCCCATAAATCCTGCCATACGAATATCGTGACCAAGAAATTCCATTCCCAAGCGCCCAGTTTCCTGAATTCTCGACATTGCCTGCTGGGTGGTGTACACAAGCCTACTGGAAAGAAATACCTGAATAATGCCGGTGGTAAGTATCAGCCCCAGCGTTATTGCAATCATCAGCTCAACTAAAGAAAATCCGCGCTGCTTATTCATATTTAAAAATCTCTGAAACTAAATAGCAGTTGAATAGGTAAACTGTGTGATCGATTCAGAATTTTCTTCATCATCACCAAACAATCCTTCTTCAGTCCAACGAAGTGTTACCGTACAAACGTTGGTGGCAACACTACAGTCAATAGCACCCTCGCCTGCCGGAATTCTCCGAGCGATCTCCGCACGCCAAGCGTTAATATCCGCCGCAGCCAGGGCGTTAGCGCCCGCGCCGCCATCAAAGCCAACCGTGTAAAATCCTATATTCTGAGCTGCAGGGCCGCGATTAATACGAATACGATCTATGATGTCATAAGCGAGAATATTCGCTTGCGAACGAATGTAAGCGCTTTGATTGAATTGCAAAGACCGCGTTTGCAATGCAGCAATTGCCAGCAGCGAAATTGCCATCACCAATACAGTGATCAAAACTTCAATAAGGCCAACGCCAGCTTGTGATGTTTTAGGTAACATTTTTATACCCATCTAGTTGCAAGAAACACGCGTGACTGAAATAACGCCTGCCAAGCCTACATTGATCTGTCGAGCATTATTATCCGAGCACTTTTGCATTTTAACCGTCATATCAAATGGGTTGGCGCTGGTACGCGCCATGGATCCATTTGCGGTAAATCTGACAAATGATCGCGCATTCGTTTGAGTCACCTGAGCTCTTGAATCCAGCCCGCCCCAAACACGAATAATGTTGTTGGCTTCGACTACTGGCGCATTTGCCAAATCAGTTACCGCAGCATCAACGAAGACAATAAACCCCTGATTCCAATTCCCCGTACATCCAGTACCATTGGAGGAAGCGCAAATGCTCACTCGCGCTCCCCGCTTTACCGCTTCAGACCTGGCAAGGTTCATTGCCCCCGCGACTTCGTCTCCAAGGGTAGCGGCGCGGTTATTTTGCATCATGGTGTTAAAACTGGGGGCTGCCATACCTACCAATACAGCAGCAACAGCTAAGGTCACCATCAGCTCTATCAACGTAAAACCCACTTGATATCTACGCATTCGAATGTCTCACTCATTGGTTACCCCGCGTCCGGGGTTGGGCATTGGGCTGCCCATATTGCATAAAATCCCACAGCTAATATGCCAAAATGATCACAACAGACCTCTGCTACCCGCTGGAATCATGGATTGACAGCGATTATATTGGCCTACGCTATCACAGACCGCCAACCCAAATGGCGGCTGGGCGATACGCGGTCAACAGGGATGTATGAACGGCGGCGGCTGACGCCTGGTTAATCCAGCGGCCAATTCGCTGTTCGACTTACTTTTTTAACCTCATCACGGACGATGATTATGCGACAAGACGGACTGACTCTCATTGAACTCCTATTCACCCTGCTTATTGTGGCCCTGCTACTGGGTATTGGCCTACCCAGCTTTTCCAACCAAATCCAATCCACCCAAACACGCACCAGCGCAATTCATCTGCTGGAATCCATCAATACAACCCGAACTCTGGCCGTCTCCCAAGGCAATCGCGCCACCATGCGCCACACCGGGGAATGGCACCAGGGTTGGCAGATTTTTGTTGATTTAAACGACAACGGTCTGCTGGACGAGGACGAAACACTCGTCAGCGAAGCCAATCCACTGAAAGGGGTGCGCGTTAAGGGCAACAATCCGCTACGCAACTACGTGTCTTTTATACAAAGCGGGGAAAGCCGGTATGTCGGCAAGGCAAACGCCGGGGCTTTTCAGGCAGGAACCTTCAGCATCTGCCCGGAACTGGGTGGCGCTGGCTACAAACTGGTGCTGGCGCGCTCGGGCAGAGCCAGGATGGACACGCTCAGTGCCGAGGAGTGTTTGGCTCTTTAAAGTCAGAACGGATGAGCAGGCGCTGATCAGCTCCTGAGCGCCCTGGGCAGGGTAAAGCTGATATTTTCGGGAATCCCCGCAATCTCGAGGGGTGCTTCAGCCCCAAGCTCCTGAAGGCGAGCAATGACCTGCTGCACCAACACCTCTGGCGCCGAGGCGCCAGCGGTTATGCCAATCGTGGACTTTCCTTCCAACCAAGCGGCCTGAACGCAATCCGGACCGTCGATTAGGTAAGACTCAGTGCCACAGCGCTCGGCCAGTTCCCGCAAACGGTTGGAGTTGGAGCTGTTGTGGGAGCCCACTACCAGTACCAGATCGCACTCAAGCGCCAGTTGACGCACAGCGTCCTGGCGGTTGGTGGTCGCATAGCAGATATCATCCTTGCGTGGCCCCTGAATTTCGGGGAAGCGCTGACGCAAGGCGGCAATGACTCGGGCAGTATCATCCATGGATAGAGTGGTCTGGGTAACATACGCCAGTCGATGGGGCTCACGCACCTGCAACGCCGCTACGTCTTCCTCGTCTTCCACCAGATAAATATCGCCACCATTAGTGCGATCGTACTGCCCCATAGTGCCTTCAACTTCAGGGTGACCTTCATGACCAATCAAAATGCATTCACGCCCTTCGCGGCTGTAGCGAGTCACCTCGATGTGCACCTTGGTTACCAGGGGGCAGGTGGCGTCAAAGACCTGTAGGCCACGGTGCGCCGCTTCCTGCTGCACCGCTTTGGACACGCCATGAGCGCTGAAAATAACAATGACGTCGTCCGGCACCTGCTCCAGCTCATCTACAAAAACAGCGCCGCGCTCGCGCAGTGAATCCACTACAAATTTATTGTGCACCACCTCGTGGCGCACATAGATAGGTGCGCCGAACACGTCCAGTGCGCGATTCACTATATCGATTGCTCTATCCACACCTGCGCAAAAACCACGGGGATTGGCCAGCTTGATTTGCATGGATTTCGCCTCAGTGAAGTTGTTCGGGTTCAATCTTGAGAATGGCGACTTCGAACTCGATATCCCGACCTGCCAGAGGATGATTGAAATCCACTGTCACTATTTGATCGTTAAACTCACGCACCACGCCGGGCAACTCGGTGTTTTGGGCATCGGCAAAAGAAAGCACCAGACCCTCACTGAGCACCAGGCCTTCATCGAATTGAGCGCGAGGAATTTCCTGAATGTTGTTGGGATTGCGTTGACCAAACCCCTGCTCAGGTTTGATCAGCAGAGTTTTGCGCTCGCCTGCGCGCAAA
This sequence comes from uncultured Cellvibrio sp., assembly GCA_965652595.1. Taxonomy (GTDB): domain Bacteria; phylum Pseudomonadota; class Gammaproteobacteria; order Pseudomonadales; family Cellvibrionaceae; genus Cellvibrio. The sequence goes on from CBFGWO010000066.1 coordinate 3,929, forward strand.
CCGAAAATCGCTTGTTCGAAACCCTGCAACAGATTGCCATCACCCACAATAAAGGTGGCAGGTTCTCGCTCAAAATTGGAGTCAATTATGTCGCCGCCCGGAAAACGCAGGGCAAAATGCAAAGTAACCTTGGTGCCCGGCCCCAGTGTCAAATCAGCCATTCTTTTTCTCCAAGGAGGGTTTTTCCTGCGAAGATTTCTCGCGCGAATAAAAGGCATCCAAAATCATTAAAAAGGCGCCCAAGCAAATCGCCGAATCCGCAAGATTAAATGCAGGAAAGTAATTGTCTTGATAGTGCACAACAATAAAGTCCACCACATGACCGAGGGTGATGCGATCGTAAACATTACCTACGGCACCACCGAGGATCATGGTGATCGCAAAAGTTTCAAGCTTTTTGTGCGCCACAATGCGCGCAATCCAGACAACCAGCACCAGGCTCACCACAATGGCGACAACGGTAAAAAACCAGCGTTGCCAACCGCCTGCGTCATCTAAAAAACTGAAAGCGGCACCAGTGTTATAGCGCAGAGTGAAATTAAAAAAGCTGGTAAATACCACCGGCTCGTTATAGGTAAGCACAGCTTCAACCCAGTGCTTGCTGATTTGATCCAGCAAAAACACCAAAAGGGCCAATCCGTAAAAAAGCCAGGCTTGGGGAGCAATTTTTTTCAGCATTCGCTTACCTGTTTATCGATAAAGGTTTTTTTAATCCAAAGAAACCGTAAAAAATTACGCGAAGTAACGCACTTCGCCCTGGCCCTCAACATTGTCCACGCAACGCAGGCAGATTTCCGGATGCGCTGTATTCGCACCCACATCGGCACGGTGGTGCCAGCAGCGAGCGCACTTGGCGTACTCCGATTTGTGCACCGCCAACTGCAAACCCTTGATCGCCGTTGGCTCGGCCGCAGCCGCTTCGCTCGCTGGACGAACCTCGGCGGTCGAGGTAATCAGCACAAAGCGCAATTCATCGCCCAAGCGTTGTAGCTGTTGCAGAATTGGTTCATCGCAATAGAGAGTGACTTCCACACCGAGCGAAGCGCCCAGTTCGCCCGCGTTGCGCTTGGACTCCAGCAGCCTGTTAACCTCGTCTTTTACCTCGGCCACCAGCGTCCAGAAGTCATCGCCAAAAGAGCCCTCCGGCAATCCAGGCAGCGAATACCATTCGGCAACAAATATCGTTGACACGCGCTCACCAGGAATAGACGGCCAAATTTCTTCCGCTGTGAAACTCAAAATGGGCGCAATCCAGCGCACCATGGCTTCAATAATATGGTGCAACGCCGTTTGCGCCGAGCGTCGCGCCAGGCTGTCGGCCTTGGCGGTGTACTGGCGATCTTTGATGATATCCAGATAAAACGCCCCCAAATCCACCACGCAAAAGTTGTGTAGCTTTTGATAAATCAGGTGCAGTTGATAATTGTCGTAGGCTTTAAGAATCTCTGCCTGCAACTGCGCGGCGCGCCCGACGATCCAGCGATCCAGCTGCATCATGTCGGTCATGGCAACCGCATGGGTGGCGGGATCAAAACCGTTGAGATTGGCGAGAATAAAACGCGCAGTGTTGCGAATGCGACGATAGGAATCGGCTGTGCGCTTGAGAATTTCGTCGGACACACTCATCTCGGTGCTGAAATCCGTGGCAGCTACCCATAAACGCAGCACATCGGCTCCCAGATCATTCATCACCTTTTGCGGCGGAATTACATTGCCGATGGATTTGGACATTTTGCGGCCCTGGGCGTCTACAGTAAAACCGTGGGTCAGCACGGTTTTGTAGGGCGGCACGCCATGAATGGCCATGGAAGTTTTCAGCGAAGACTGGAACCAACCGCGATGCTGATCAGAGCCTTCAAGATAAAGATCCGCCGGAAAACGCAGGCCCGCACGCTGCGACAAGACCGCATAGTGAGTTACGCCCGAATCAAACCAAACGTCGAGGGTGTCAGTCACTTTGGTGTAGTGCTCAGCATCAGCGCCCAACAGCTCGGTTGCATCCAAATCAAACCAGGCATCAATTCCCGCATGTTCGACTTTTTGCGCTACCGCCTCAATCAATCGCGCGGTATCAGGGTGCAACTCCTGGGTTTCTTTGTGCACGAAGAGCGCAATGGGTACACCCCAGGTGCGCTGGCGAGAGATACACCAATCCGGCGAGCTGGCGAGCATGGCGTCGATACGCGCCCTGCCCCAATCCGGCACCCAGCGCACGCCTTCCACCGATTGCGCCACCTGCTCGCGCAAATGGTTTTTGCTCATGCTCACAAACCACTGGGGCGTCGCGCGGAAAATCAGCGGAGTTTTGGTGCGCCAGCAGTGCGGGAAACTGTGGGTAATCTTGCCTTGCGCCAGCAGGGCATTTTTTTCTTGCAACAAAGCGATAACTTTTTCATCGACTTTGTAAACATGATCGCCTGCAAAAATCTCAACGCTAGGGCGATAGTAGCCATTGTCGTCAATGTAGTTGAGGGTGCCTATGCCGTATTTCAGGCCCACGTTAAAGTCGTCAGCGCCGTGATCCGGGGCTGTGTGAACAAAGCCGGTACCTGCATCGGTGGTGACATGATCGCCAAGCAACACCGGCACCTGGCGCGCATAAAACGGGTGTTGCAGCAGCAGGTTTTCCAGGACTTCGCCCTTGCAGTATCCCACCACTTTAAAATCGGCCACACACGCACGCGCCATCACGCTGACCAACAAATCCTCGGCAACCAGCAAACGCTCTTCGCCCAATTGCACCGCAACGTAATTGATGTCGGCGTTCGCGCTAACTGCCTGGTTGGCCGGCAGGGTCCAGGGCGTAGTAGTCCAGATTACCAATGAAATGGGGCCGCGCCCGGTGAGTTCTTGCAGAGCAGACGCAATCGCCACCTGATCCACAAACGCAAATTTTACGTCAATAGAAAAAGAGGTTTTATCCTGGTACTCAACTTCAGCTTCTGCCAAGGCCGAGCCGCCTACTACGCTCCAGTACACGGGCTTGAAACCGCGATGCAGGTGACCATTTTCAACGATGCGACCCAGAGAGCGAATGATGTCGGCCTCGAATTTATAGTCCATGGTGAGGTAGGGGTTATCCCAATCGCCGAGCACCCCCAGACGAATAAAATCGGCTTTTTGGCCCTCAACCTGTTTCGCGGCGTATTCGCGACACTTGGCGCGAAAACTTTTTACATCGAGCTTGTCGCCCGCCTTGCCAAACTTCTTTTCAACATTGTGCTCAATCGGCAGACCATGACAGTCCCAGCCGGGCACATAGGGCGCATCAAAGCCGCTCAGGGTGCGGCTCTTCACGATAATGTCTTTGAGAATTTTGTTGACCGCATGACCGATATGAATATCGCCATTGGCGTAGGGCGGGCCATCGTGCAGGATAAATTGCTCGCGCCCGGCGCGGGCCGCGCGAATTTGCCGATAAATATCTTTCGCTTGCCACTGCTTGAGCATTTCCGGCTCACGCTGGGCCAGGTTCGCCTTCATGGCGAAATCAGTATTGGGCAAATTCAAGGTCGCTTTGTAATCGGTCATGATCCTGAGTCAACTTGGTTTTGTAGGTTAAAGTAATTTCTCGCTTGCGCTATATCGATTTGCAACTGGGTTTGCAGCGCTTCGAGCGAGGCAAATTTTTGTTCGTCGCGCAGCTTGCGATAAAAAGTTACCGACACGCTGGAGCCGTAAATGGCTTCGGCAAAATCAAACAGGTGAACTTCAAGTATGGGCTTATTGCTGCCGCTCACCGTCGGCCTGACGCCCACATTGGCCACGCCAGGGTAAGTGCGATCAGCCAACTGCAAGCTCACCGCAAACACGCCTTGCAGGGGGGAGCGGTAACGGCGCAAGTGAATATTGGCGGTGGGCACACCCAGCTTGCGCCCCAGCTGCTGGCCGTAGGTTACACGACCACTGATGCTATAGGGGCGACCCAACAGCTCTTCCGCCGCACTGAACTTGCCTTGCTCCAGCAGGCCACGAATACGTGTGCTGCTGACTCTTTCGCCATGCAACAAGAGAGTGCAGGTGTCGCTGACACTGAAACCCCACTGCTGCCCTGCATTTTGCAAAAGCGCAAAATCACCGCTGCGATCACAGCCAAAACGAAAATCATCGCCCACCACCAGATGACGAATACCTAAACCCTGCACCAATATGCGCTCGATAAAGGCTTGAGCCGAGAGGCTGCGCAAGGCTTGGTTAAATTGCAGGCAGAGCACTCTATCCAGACCTGCCGCAAACAATGCCTGAACTTTTTCACGCAAGCGCATTAGCCGTGCAGGCGCTTTGTCGCCGGAAAAAAACTCATGGGGCTGGGGCTCAAAAACGATCACCACCGAGGGCAGCCCGTGTGCATTCGCCGCTTGACGCAACTGACGCAGAATCGCCTGGTGCCCAAGATGAACCCCGTCGAACGAACCTATGGTGGCAACACAGCCCCTGTGCCAGGGGCGCAGGTTGTGCAGGCCGCGAATAAAAACCTGGGGCACGGGTGTCACTAGCTGCCAATTTGCCTCAAACGGGGGTGAAAACGAACGCGGGAGTATACAGGAGGCAGCCTAGCCAGCCTAGGGCAAGGCCGGGAGGCTGAAAAGCAAACCGCCCGGATTTCCGGGCGGTTTGATCAAGCACAATAACCAGACAGATCAGAGTTTTTTGAAGTCCAGCTGGTTGGCCAGGTCCTGCATTACCGCCTGCTGGCTGCCGGGGCCGCGCAAACTCACAATGGCATTGCCTGGCGTCACAAACTGGATTTCTGCCGACTCAGAGGTATCAGAACGCAGTATGGCGTTAACACCCTGCACCTTGATCAGCTTGCCGCCGGACATAGTGATCATCGAAGGGTTGGAAAACATGGCGCTCACCATTTGTAACATGGGCGAGTCCATGGCCAGCTCCATGGTCACGTAATCGTCCCCCTTGCGATAGGTTCGGCTGGCGGTAATACCACCCCCAAACATGGCCGCACCGGCAGCTTCGGCGGTGGCATCCTCAGCGGTCCAGCCGCTGGGTGCATCGGGAAACGCCTGTTTAACCTGCTCCGCCTTGGCTTGACGAATCAGCGTAGCGGCATAGTCCAGCTGCGCGGTCGCCTGGGAATATTCTTTGGCCTTGTAATGTTTTAATCCGGTGGCAATTGCCTCTTCTACATCATCCGCAAAAGCGGCAAGGGGCAACAACAGCAGAGCGACTAACAATGGGCGTAGGGTTTTCGTCATGGCAACACTCCGTTGCGAATTAGGATAAAAGGAGCCCAGAGTATAGCGCTCGCTTTTGAAGATGGTAAACCGCGAATCCCGTCAGGGTTTTACCACCAGCTCAACGCCCTGACGCACCAGTGTGCGCGGCCCATGATCAATTTCATTCAGTTGGGTAACCCCGTCGATGGTGATGGAGACATTGGCATGCAGGTTGCGCTTTACCTCAACCCTGCCGGGGTGACCCGATTTTTGCCGGGCCAACAAGCGCTCAACGATATGGCGGATACGCACCTGGCGCCCGGCTTCCGAGGTCATGGTGGCTTCGACACGAGCGCGCTTGTCGGCGCTGAGTGCGGCCTGGGGATTGGCCAACAACTGTTGCAGCTGATGCAGGTTGGATTGGGTTTGTTTGTAGGCCTGCTTTAGCCTTTCGAGCCAACGACGCTTGAGGTTTTCGCGGCCAATACGCACCTCGGTCAATACATAGGCTTCGCTGCCGACAATATTGGCCAGCAGCTTTTCACCCGCGCGAACACGCCCGCCGATCAAGCTGCCTTTGCCACCGCCCTGCCCCAGCAAAATGGCCTCGCCAGCGCGCAAGTGGCTTTGCATAACGTACTCGCGCACACTCAGGTTGCGCCCCGCCGATACCTCTGCCAGGTTAATAAACTTGGCGCTCAGGTCGCCACCGGCACGCAGCCGGGTGCGCAGTATCAATTCACCCTGCTCATCGCGGCCCAGGTCGTCGCCCATCACACCGCCCTTGATCACCAGATTGCGTCGGGCGGTAACCCGCGCCTTTTCCACCATGCCATGAATAAACACATCGCCGCTGGCCTGCACACTCAGGCCACTGGCCACGTCGCCCGCAATATCCACCGAGCCATCAAAAGACACATTGCCCGTTGCCAGGCTGACGTTCTTGAGCCGCAACACCGGATCCACGTTGACGCTATCGACCATCACCACCGGATGCCCTTTGTTCACCGCCACCAGCAGATTGGGGTCGCCGGGAGAAATGTCGGCGCCGCTGCGCTCCTTGCCAAACGGAAGCTCTTTACCCGGCTCGGGGTTCAGCACCGTGCCGCAAACATCAATGCCCATTTTGCCGGGAGTCGGTGGCAGTCGGCGCATGAGCGGTGTGCCCGCATCCACCACCACAAACTCGTGGGATTGATAGAAGTCCACCCGTCCCAGCGCATCCTCCTCCAGCGCCAGATCGCGGCAGCCTTCTACCAGCACCTCAAAACGTGTGTCGCGACCTTTTTCGGGCAACTGGGCCTTGGCGAGCACCAGACTCACCGGCTCGGCACTGGATACCAATGTGACCAATGCCGCAGGGAGCACACAGCGCGCTGGCACGCCCAATTCGCGCAGCTGGGACCAAACCCCATCCTCAGTCAGGGGAGTGCCGCCCCAGGCAGGTTCGGCGCTGGCCTGAAGACTGAGCTTATCGGTGCTGACCTTGAGTTGCAGTTTGGCGTCGCGCCGCTCGGCAATCACAAAGCTGCCAGACTGAGCCTTATTGGCCGCCAGCACCACGGGGCGCAAAACATCGTCGGAGGTATAAAGATCGGCGTAGCCTTCCTCGGCAAGCTGCGCACGCAGCTGCTCCAGGGTGATAGCCGACGCTTCGCTGGAGGGCTCCAGTTCAGCGCTCAGCTGACGGCTAGCCTGGTCATAGATCAGGAGCACAAAAGAGGCCCGTGCCGGCAAGGCAGCAGAAGCGGATTGGGGGCTGGCGGGCGTGTCGTTCATAACAACAGACTAGTTCAAAATCCGCCCGTGTCGCGGTACAAACCCTTGCCTGACGGACAAAAAACACACCAACCTTGAAAAAGCTTGCAGGCGGGTGCGCGCTACACCCGCAAACGGAAGCTGCTGGCACGCACCCCCAGCAGCCAAAGGCAGGCAAAGTAGCTGGCGCCGCCAGCGGCGCATACCAGGGCCAGCTGCCAGGCGCGCTGCCACCAGCCCAGCAGGCGCCAGTCGGCCAGCAGGTACACCAAGCCCAGCAACACCCCCAGCATTATCAGGTTGGCTAACAGGTAGCTCACCCACACCCGCCGCCAGCCCGGCATTGGCTGATAGACCCCAGCCCGCCTTAATCCACGATAAAGTAAGTAAGCATTCACATAGGCTGAAAGCGCGGTGGCCAAAGCCAAGCCCACATGGCCCAAGGCAAAATAAACCATCAACGGCGCCACCAGCACCAGTTTCATCCCAATGTTGGCAAAGATGGCAATAATCCCCACACGCACCGGGGTTTTCATATCCTGGCGGGCGAAATAGCCGGGGGCCAGCACCTTGATCAACATAAAACCCAGCAGCCCCAGGGCATAGGCTTTGAGGCTATAGGACGACATAAGCGCGTCGTGAAGCGTGAGCTTGCCATGCTGAAAAAGGGTGAGAATGATGGGCTCGGCCAAGACCACCAACGCCAGGGCGGCAGGCAAAGCAATCAGCAGGATCAGGCGCAGCGCCCAATCCAGGGTGCGGTTAAAAGCCTCCGCAGATTGGGCCGTAAACTGGCGCGATAGGCTGGGCATAATCACCGTGGCAATCGCTATAGCAAAAACCCCCAGGGGCAGCTCCACCAACCGGTCGGAATAAAACAACCAGCCCACACTGCCATCGGGTAGGTAGGAGGCAATGATGGCATCCAACATCAGGTTGATCTGGCTCACCGACACACCGAAGAGTGCGGGCAGCATCAAGGTGAGAATTTTCTTTACCCCTGGATCATGCCAACCCAAGCGGGGGCGAGGCAGCAGGTGAATACGCGCCAAAAAGGGCAGCTGAAACACCAGCGAGAGCACGCCCGCCAAGAGCACCCCCCAGGCCAGGGCAAAGGCAGGCTGGGAAAACCAGGGCGCCGCCACCAGGGCCGCGGCGATCATGCAGATGTTGAGCAGTACCGGCGTAAAGGCGGGAATGGCAAAACGGTCGTAACTGTTAAGCACCGCCCCGGCAAAGCCGGTGAGGGAAATCAACAGCAGGTAGGGAAAGGTGATGCGAATCAGGTCGGTGAGCAGATTGAACTTGGCCGGGTCCTGCATAAACCCCGAGGCAAACACCATAGCTACCACCGGCGCCCCCAAGACCGCCAGCAGGGTGACCAGAATCAGTACCGAGCCCAGGCAACCCGCTACTCGGTTAACCAGCTCCTGTACCGCCGCATGGCTGCCTTTTTCCCGGTATTCAGACAGCACCGGCACAAAGGCCTGGGCAAAGGCGCCCTCGGAAAACAGACGACGAAAAAAATTGGGGATTTTAAAGGCGAGAAAAAAGGCATCGGCGCTACCGCCAGCACCCAGCACATGGGCCAATACCTGATCGCGCACCAGGCCCAGCACCCGCGAGGTCATGGTCATGGAGCCGGTGATCAGGCTGGAGCCGAGTAGGCCACGGCGGGCGGGCGGTTGGGGCGAGGAATCGGCGGTCACACAGGCATCCCGGGCTGGTTATTTGGCTGCGCCATTATCCACACTCAGGCCGAGGGAATACAGCTCAGCTATCGGCACCGCCCCAGCGCTCGGCGATCCAGGCTTTCCAAAGATGCACATCCGTGCCCTGGGATTCGAGGAGCTTAAGGCCCAGCACATAGCTGTCGTCATCGAGCGGGCGGCACCAGGCCACTTGCGCCGTAAGGTAAAAGCGGCGATCGGGATTCACCAACTGCAAACACAGCCGGTGAATATGGCCAGGAAACAGCGGCTGATCACTGACCAGTTGCAGGCCATTGGCAGAGACATCCAGGCTGCGGCTGATTTGAATTTGGGGTGTTTCATCCAAGCCGCCATCGTCCACCTCGATAAAGATGGTCTCCTCGGCGCTCAGGCGCAGCTCCTGCCGTTTTTCTTGATCAAAGGCCATATCCATCGTCCATCAATGCTCCCGTCTTAGGGTTTTAACCACCTTGGTGAGTTGCCCTTCAAAATTATCGCCCTGGCTGTGTACCTGGGCCTTGCCTTCCGTCAGCAAGGTCAGCAGGTTCGCCTTTTCCAACTCCGCGACTTTGACACCCCGGCGGTCGGTGAAAATATAGAACTCGTTCGCACGCATAATGGCAACCAGTTTACATCGCCGGAGCTCACCTGCCAGCTCAATATCCAATAGGGCACCAATATTCAGGTTCTCCACCTGGTCGCTGGCCAGGACCCGCCGGTCTTGATCGGTGGCGGGCGCTGCCTCCGCATCCGCAGTGGCTGCCCGCAATTCGCGACTCTCGCGGCGCTGTTGCAACTTGTCGAGTACCCACGCCTCTTGCAGCGCTTTTTCGGCGGCCGATTTGCGGTTGGTAGCGGGAGTTATCGGTACATCAGGAGAGGGCTCAGCCTCCTGCTCCTGCGGGATAGATACCTCAGTTCGAGGGGCGGCGTGGCTGTCCGTATCAACCTGCGCCTCAGCCTGGGCCGCTTTAGCTTCTAACACCGCCTCAGCTTTTTGCGCCAAGGGCGCGAGAGCCTGCTCCAACAACTGCTCATACACACCCGTCAGCTTCAGGGGCCGCGCCACGCCGGTCGCGAGACAGGCGGAAAATTCCTGCGGCGTTTTTGTCAGCACGCGCTGGCCACTGCGATTCACAAAAAACAGACCCGCAAAATCCGGCGGGCAGAGCAACAATTTGCAGCGAATCCAGTGTCCGTCCTCGGGGCTGAACAAAAACCACTGGCCCGGTTTGAGCGAAGCTGCCTGCTTGCTCACCGCCGGGCTCAGACTCACCCCGGCGCGATGCAACTCATCCTCTTCCGCCAGCGGCGCAAAATTCACCAGGGGCACCTCCTGGCCGCGCAGCCGCTCAAACAGACGCTCGCGCAAATCCTCAACCCCGTGATCGTACGCCTCCTGCTGTGAGGCGCTCACGGTCACCTGCTCGTCCAACAAGCCCACCAGAATCTGCACCTCGCGATAAAGCTGTTGGCGATTGGGCGGCTCAACATCGCCGGTCGAAACAGGAAATACCTGTGCCAAATGCTGAATAACGGCCTGCCAACTTTTCCATGCGGGCGCACTTTCACCGTCATTGATGAGCACAAACTGCAACTCACCCTTCAGTGTTGTGCGAACAAACTGATTCACCGTGTCGGGCAAACCCAAGCCAACCAGCTGGTTGAGCAGCGCAGCGACGCTCATTTGCGCACGCTGGATCTTGGCCATACCCAGCTCACTGTCACGGGCGCGGTCTTCCAGCATCAACGCCCTCTGTTGCTGCTTGTTGATCAAAGCGAGCAGTGGCTTTGCCGCCGTTTCGCCCTGCCCCACATGCGTGACAAAGGTCTGTGCCGCCTCAAAAAAATCGCGACTCTCCTTACCACTGGCATACCAGGCCAACGCCTGGGCGAGCAGCATTGAAAGGCATGGCCGCAGCCAACCTTCAGGATCTGCCAGTAAATGAGGCGAGTCGCTGAGCAGTTGCTGCAAGCCCGGCTCCAGCGCCGGCAGCAACCCTTTGACCTCGTCATCCATCGGCAGACGACCCAAGGCCGCCAGATAGCTGGCAGCCAGTTGGTTCACCGGCGAATTGGCATCTCCCTCAAGCCCGGCCAAAAACCTCTGCCAGGATTGAGGCTCACCCTGAACCAGCGCCGGGAGAGAGAAATGGAGGGGAGGATGTTGCACCGAATCTTGGGACATGCAGCCAGGGTTTCCAGTATCAGGGCGCAGCGGGGAACTGCGCCAAGTGGGCCAAGCTTAGTCACCCGCCCGAGGCACCGCAAGCCAAACACCCGGTAACACCCGAGGGAGCGAACAAATCCTCAGGCGGTAACCAAGAGCGACCTGCATCACGAATTGCGCCAAGAGAACCGCTCCGGAGGGTTCAGACTCAGGAAAGAGCGCAAGGTTGAACGCCTTTTTCACGCTCTCTGGTTAGGATTCACGCCCATAACAATCAAATAACCCCAAGTCTGCACTGCATCCGCTTGCACCCGGCTGCAGCTCAGGATTGTCAAGGAGCCCAGGCATGCCTTCCATCAATCAAACCCGGTTGGGTTTGCTCGCCCTTTTGTGTGTGTTATTTACCCTGTCAGGCTGCGGAGGTGGTGAAGCCGACGACAATAGCGCGGCTGTTAATAGCAGTAGCCCATCCAGCCGGATCAGCAGCAGTGCCAGCAGCCTGTCAACTGCACCGGCATCGAGCAGCGTGTCTGTCCAAAGTAGTTCTGCCCAAAGTAGCTCTGTAACAAGCAGCTCCGAGAGCCAAAGCAGTTCGTCACCATCAAGCCAGGTATCATCCTCAACTACCTCCCAGGCTTCCAGTGTCTTAAGCAGTTCGACATCAAGCGGTGCAACATCATCCAGGAGCGCGTCTTCTGTTAGCGACTCATCAACAGAAAGTTCCCCATCCAGCGAAACAAGCTCCAGCTCCGAGATTCATTCTTCAGCCTCAAGCTCAAGCATTGCGGATCACTCCAGCAGCAGCGCACAAAGCAGCCAGGTTTGGCATTCAACGCCACCAAACCTGCGTGCCATGAACCTGGATCACCTTGCAGGAGGCAGTGTCAGCGAAGCGCGCAAAACACAACTGAACCAGGCAATACTCAACTCCAGCAAACAGCCTTTTCCCGGACATCCTCGTCTCTATGGAAGTAACGCTGAATGGGATTCAAGAGTCGCCTTGTTCGACAACCTGGATCCACAATGTCAGTTTGGGGGTAGTCACTCTGGAGTTGGCACCGTCAAAAATATGCAAGCGATGTGGGATACCATCACACGCGGCGGCAGACGCTGCGCAGGCAACCAACCCTCAACACCCTCGGCATGGAGCCTCACCAGACCCTACATGGATGGCAGCCTCGATACAGGCGTGCGGGGCAACCAGACAGATAGACTACGCATCCTCCATCTCCTGAGGCGCGAGCTCTACTGCCATCAACAACAGCGAAATAACTGCCAATTTTCGGCGGGTGATGCCCAGTCATTAGCGGCGAATTACATCGCAGGCGAGGTGGCACGCCTGCGCAATGCGCCACGCTCTAACCAAGTACCCGAGTGGGCCAGCGAAATTGGCTATCCGGCGAACTTTCGCTTTATTACCTACTGGCACAGAACCAGTGAAAAATTTTTTGATTTAGGCGCCGAAAGGGAATTTCAAAACTGGACTCTCTTTCTGGATATTTTCTGGGACAACCCGGCACTTTCCCCAAGTGATCGGGATTTTATTGCCCAGGAACTTGAATACGAAATCGACAGCTATTTAATGTCTGACCAAAAGCGCCACTGGAACCTTTATGGCGGCAACAACTGGACGCCTGTACTCAATTCCGCCGCGTTGCATTGGGCCATTCTTTATTACTATGAAAAGCCGGATAAAGCGCGACAGGTGCTGCAAATCGCACTCGCTACCAACTGGTTACACCGCGACTACTATCTCGACAGCGGTGGCTACATAGAAGGCGCCAGTTACCTCAACACCTCTTATACGCCACTCATCAGTATGCACCTGCTGATACAGGCGTCTTTCGGGCAAATACTTCACAGTGTCAAATGGCAAAACCTCGCCGAATCACTGCCTGACTGGATAATTGAAAATATGGCATCTGACGGTGCCCTGGTGGATTTTGGTGATGCGTGGGCAAACCTCGGCTACAGCCACATCGTACCGCTGGTACTTCACGCCCCCAACGAAATGCTGGGGCTGGCGGCACATGGCAGTGAATCAGGCAACCCTTGTCTTGTTCAGCGCTATTTCATGAACGCTTACCATGGCAATGGTTTCGATAACCCCTGGGAAATACCGACCAACATGGCGCGCGATTGGCAAGCAATCAGCAATCAGTGCACCACCCAAAGCCAATCCGAAAGCCATATAAAAATTTACCCGGAATACGGCCAAGGGATAGTTCGCAGCCATGTACCCGGCGCAAGTTCCGCTGCCCAAACAGCCAGTGGAGATATCCCTTATCGCCATCAAGCGGATCAAACCTATCTCACGATAACCAGCCTGCGCAGTGACATTAACCATCGGGAAATGGATTTTGGCGGACTTATTTGGACCGCCTTTGGCACACGTCTGCTATTTGATTTTGGCTACGGCCAAATTGTACGCAACTATTTTGAATACGACGTCTTTCACCGAATGGGTGGAGGCCTAAGCGTCCAGATTGATTACAGCCTGGCCTCCAACAAACTCATTGTTCCCAGTGCATTTAGTAGCGTCACCGAAGGCTACGCGTGGGAGCGTCAGCTATACACAGCCGAGCCTTACGGTACTCGGGGCGATATCAGCGTGCAAACGATAAGCGGTACGCAAGTCATTTATGTCGATGGCTCGGCGGTGTTCGGCGGCTCCAGTCCAGCTTACATTCATCGACCAGCCGTTACCGGCCCTCTTACTTACTTCCATCGCTGGTTGGTACCTATTGAAAACGGAAATTTTCTCGTGATTGATGCATTCAAAACCAAACCCGGAAAATCATCAAAAGTTCAGGAGTTTTGGCTAACAGATGACGACAACTCTGCAAATAGCAGTATCTGCCGCACGCCGCTTTCTCAGTCATCCAATGATGTGCGCTTAACTCTGGAAGACAACCATCGCATACGACTGGAACCTGTGTGCGCCAAAATACCTTCTGCCGTTTACGCCGAAACCATCGGACGGATTACCGGCGCCAGCCTGCAACCCGGCGCATTTACGACCAGCATTCCAGAATTTCTACCCACCGCCACAGACTTTCGCAATCAAGCCATTGAGAGCCGGAATGGAATTGCGGTATTCAAAATGCGCAACCGCACCGGCGACAATGATCGAAAAAAATTGTTTCGCTGGGAGCCAGAAAACACCGTTGAAGAAGACGTACGAATCTTTTTACTCCAAGCAGCCACATCGAAAAATGGTGGGCTAGCAAATGTGGAACTGGTCAACACTCTCAGTGAATGTAGCGCACTACAGGCCTGTTTCAGGCTGACAGTTAACAACCAAACACGCAGGATTGTGCTTACCAAGAACGCTGACCGCTTCCAGCTCACGAGAGTGAAATAATGGGGAAATCGAACATGATTTTTTACCGCATTCGATCCAGCGCTTTGGCTCAGTTGATCCTGCTTTCACTCGCAATCAGTGCTTGCGGTGGCTCGCCCGACGAAGATACACAAACCCCACCACCAGTAAGCAGTGTGATGACGCCAAGTAGTTCGAGCTCGCTCTCCAGTCAAATCAACTCTGTTAGCAGCAGCCTCTTCAGTTCCAGTTCCAGTTCCAGTTCCAGTTCCAGTTCCAGTTCCAGTTCCAGTTCCA
>CBFGWO010000067.1:0-17922 GCA_965652595.1 uncultured Cellvibrio sp.
TGCTCAATCATGGTAATGCGGTTGCGCAGCAAGCGACGGTCGGTTTCCAACTGGGTTTCACCCGGGCCGCGCAAGCCGATACCGCCCTTTTGCCGCTCAAGGTGCGTCCAGCCGCGTACCAGGCGAGTAGACATATGACGCAGCTGCGCCAGCTCCACTTGCAACTTACCTTCGAAGGTGCGCGCGCGCTGGGCAAAGATATCCAGAATCAAACCGGTGCGATCCAACACCCGACACTTCAGCTCCTTCTCCAAGTTGCGTTCCTGGCTCGGGGTCAAGGTGTGGTTGAAGATGGCCAGTTCGGCTTTGTGTTCGGCCACGGTGTCCTGCAGTTCCTGCAGCTTGCCGGTACCGATAAAGAATTTGGCGTTAGGGGAAACGACGCGGCCAGTTATCAAGGCAACCGGATCTCCGCCCGCTGAGAGCACCAGCTCCTCGAATTCGCGGGGGTCTTCGGGTTCCTGACCATGAGAGATATCCAGGTGAACCAGCACGGCCAGTTCACCTGAATCGGGGCGATCAAAAAACAAGTAATTACCTCAGGGGATCAAGACTCTGCTTGTTCCTCTTCTTCACCTTCGAGTTCCCCGGCGGCATTCAACAGGGGGACGCGCACGGCGCGGGAGGGAACCACAGTCGAAATGGCGTGCTTATAAACCATTTGGCTGACAGTGTTTTTCAGGAGTACAACAAACTGATCAAATGACTCAACCTGACCCTGTAACTTAATGCCATTTACCAGGTAGATGGACACAGGTACGCGTTCCTTTCTCAGAACGTTCAGGTAAGGGTCTTGTAAACTATGCCCTTTTGACATGTTTATTCTCCGTTTATTAGGAATCAAAATTACCCACCTAAGTCTTCCGTTACTGGCTGGAAGGGGGTGGAACAAGTTATGAAAGACTGACTAGGTATCTCACGTCGACATTATATGGTGCTGCGACCTATAAAATTCAAGGCACTTGCCACAATTTCTTCGCGCGCCAGCGGCATACCGGTCACATCTTCGGTATACAGCCAGTTTAGCTCCGGCCAGTCGCGCAACCAGGTGAACTGACGTTTGGCGAGTTGGCGGGTGGCAATAACACCACGCTCCAGCATCTCTGCTTGCGTCAATTCACCCTCAAGGTAATCCCACACCTGCCGGTAGCCCACCGCGCGCATGGCAGGTAAATCTTTGTGCAAGTCACCTCGATCGTGCAGTCGTCTGACCTCATCAACCAATCCTTGTTCCAACATTTTTTCAAAGCGCAATGTGATACGGCTGTGCAGCAGGCGGCGATCACGGGGCGCTATGGCAATTTGGGCGAGGGAAAAACGCTCAGCAAATCGGGGCCCAGCCTGAGCCGCCTGGGCCTCGCGCAACTGGCTCATGGTTTTGCCGCTCACGCGGTACACCTCCAGTGCCCGACTCAACCTTTGGGAGTGATTGGGGTGAATGTCGGCGGCAGTTTGGGGATCAACTTCTGCTAATTGTTGATGAATATAGGGCCAGCCGTGCTGCGCCGCGTCCTTTTCGATGGCAGCGCGCACCTCGGAATCAGCGGCGGGCATCTCAGCCAGGCCATCGAGCAGTGCACGAAAATAGAGCAT
The DNA here is from genome assembly GCA_965652595.1 of uncultured Cellvibrio sp. GTDB lineage: Bacteria > Pseudomonadota > Gammaproteobacteria > Pseudomonadales > Cellvibrionaceae > Cellvibrio. Next base: position 1,594 of record CBFGWO010000067.1, read on the forward strand.
GGTGCCGCCCACCAGCAGCGGGATTTTTCCCTGCGCATGAATATCGGCTATCTCGCGCTCGGCGTCGGCTAAAAAATCTGCCACCGAATAGGGTTCGGCAGGATCGCGAATGTCAATCAACCTATGGGGTGCCGCCGCCAATTCTGCGGCGCTGGGTTTGGCGGTGCCTATGTCCATATCGCGGTACACCAGGGTGGAATCCACACTGATCAACTCCACCGGCAAGTGTTGGCACAATTGGATCGCCAGGTCGGTTTTGCCCGAGGCCGTGGGGCCCATTAAAAAAATGACCGGCGGGCGCTCATTGTGACGATTTGATGACATGCTATTGGCCGCGCAAAAACAGCTTGTCGAGATCGTCCAGCGATTGCAGCAACCAAGTGGGGCGGCCATGATTGCATTGGCCGCTGCGCTCGGTGGCTTCCATATCGCGCAGCAGGGCATTCATTTCCGGAATGGTCAGGCGGCGGTTGGCGCGGATCGAGCCATGGCAGGCCATAGTGGCAAGAATTTCGTTAATGTGGTGCTGGATGCGTTCGCTGGTGCCATGCTCGATCAAGTCCGCCAACACATCGCGCACCAGTTGCTGCACCGAGGCGCGATTCAAAATCACTGGCAGTTGGCGAATCAACAGGGTTTCCGGCCCCGCCCTTTGCAGTTCAAACCCGAGGCTTTTAAAAACCTCGCCAAACTCTTCGGCGCAATCTGCCTCCTTCTCACTAACGGCCAGGCTCTCGGGCACCAGCAAGGGCTGGGTTTGTAAACCACCCTCGCCAAAGGCATTTTTTAAACGCTCGTAGGTAATCCTTTCGTGGGCAGCGTGCATGTCTACCAGAATCAAACCCTGGGCATTTTCGGCAAGGATATAAATGCCCTTAAGCTGCGCCAGGGCATAGCCGAGGGGTGGAATATCCTCCGAGGGAGTTTGCGGCAATGGCACGGCGGTGGGCGCCGGTTGATGCAAATCGCCATAAACCTGCATTTGCTCGCGCACGCCGGACACAGACGCGCTGGGGCGGTAGCCATAATTGCTACCCGATGCCGGAGCCTGAAAGCCCATACTGCCCTGGCCTTTAAATTCACCGGCAGCCAAACCGCTTGGAGGCTGATCTCGGAATGATGGAGAGGATGCATCACTCTGGATGTCGCCCAGTTTGCGCGTTAGCGTATCTTCGGGTTTTACCCGCGCCAGGGCGTGGTGCAGGCTGGAATAGATAAAGTCATGCACGCTGCGGTTATCGCGAAAACGCACTTCATGCTTGGTGGGGTGGACGTTCACGTCCACGGTGGAAGGGTCCAGCTCCAGATAGAGCACAAAGGCCGGATGGCGGCCGTGGTAGAGCACATCCTGATAGGCCTGGCGCACCGCATGGCCCACCAGCTTGTCGCGAATCGCGCGGCCATTCACGTAAAAATGTTGCAAATCCGCCTGACTGCGGGAAAAGGTCGGCAGCGCCACCCAGCCCCAGAGCCTCAGGCCGTGACGCTCTATGTCGATATGCACCGCGTTTTCCATAAACGCCGGGCCGCACACCTGGGCTACGCGGCGCTCCTGTTCCAACTGGGAGTCGCCCGCACGCCAGGCGTAAATGGCGCGGCCGTTGTGGCGCAGGCTAAAAGCCACATCGAAGCGCGATAGGGCCAGGCGTTTTACCACTTCCTCCAACTGGCCGTATTCGGTTTTTTCGGTGCGCAAAAACTTGCGCCGGGCGGGGGTATTAAAAAACAGGTCGCGCACTTCCACGGTGGTGCCACGCGGGTGGGGCGCAGGGGACACCTGGGTTTCCATATCCCGCCCCTCGGCCACTACCTGCCATCCGGCGCTGTCGTCGCTGGTGCTGCTGGTAAGGGAGAGACGTGCGACCGAGCTGATACTGGCCAGCGCCTCGCCGCGAAAGCCGAGAGTGGCCACAGCTTCCAGATCGTCGAGCTCGTAAATCTTGCTGGTGGCGTGGCGGCTGAGCGCCAGGGGCAGGTCGTCTTTTGCTATGCCGCCGCCGTTGTCGCGCACTCGCATCAGTTTGATACCACCCTCTTCGGCCTCGATATCCAGGCGACTCGCGCCTGCATCCAGGCTGTTTTCCAGCAGTTCTTTAATGACGGAGGCGGGGCGCTCCACCACCTCGCCCGCCGCAATCTGGTTGGCGAGACGGGGGCTGAGCAATTTGATTTTATTCATGGGTCAACGAGGCCGGAGATCTGCTACAGGTGCGTTTCAGGTGGTGGGTATCTTAAGGGTTTGGCCTACGCGAATGGTGTGATTTTTCATGCCGTTGTGGGCGAGTAGCTGGTTCACGCTCACATTGTAGCGGCGCGCTATGGCCGACAGGGTATCGCCGGGGGCAATCACATGCTCACGCACCAGGTTTTTACCGGCATCGCGCATAGCCGCCACATAGGTACCGGGCGGCGGATTTTGATGGAAGTATTGGCGAACACCGCGAAACACGGAGGCCGCCATCTGTTTGCGGTAGGCCGGAGTGCCCAGCTTGCGCGCCTCTTCGGGATTGGAAATAAAACCCGTTTCTATCAGGATGGAGGGCACATCCGGTGACTTGAGCACCATAAAGCCCGCCTGCTCCACTTTCTTTTTGTGCAGCCTGGCGATATTCCCCATGGAGCTGAGCACCGTCTGGCCAACTCGCAGGCTGTCGTTGAGGGTGGAGGTCATGGACAAATCAACCAGCACACCGGCGAGCATTTCATCCTTCTCAACCAGGTTTATGCCACCCACACCGCCAATCAGATCTGACTCATTTTCGCGCTGCGCGAGAAAACGCGCAGTCTCACTGGTCGCGCCGTGTGTGGACAGGGCAAACACAGACGCACCCCGCGCAGAGGATTTGGTAAAAGCATCGGCGTGGATAGAAACAAACAAATCCGCCTGCATCTGGCGGGCGAGATCGCGACGACGTTTTAACGGAATAAAATAGTCGCCCGTGCGCACCAGACGCGCCTCAAAACCCGGCTCTGCGTTAATCGCCGCCACCAGTTCGCGACTTATCGCCAGGGTGACATCCTTCTCACGCAAGCGATTGGGACCTATGGCTCCTGGGTCTTCTCCACCGTGGCCCGCATCAACAGCGATGATGATCTTGCGCTGCCCACCCGTTATCGCTGCGGGCGTTTTGTCTTGGCTGGCATTGGCAGAGGGCAGCACCGAAACCTGGGGCCTGGACGTGGGCGGTTTTTCAACCGCAGGTGTTGCGGGCGTTGCCGACACGACGGGAGCCGCGCCCCCACTGGGCAAGTCGTAAAAATCCAGTACCAGGCGGTCGCTGTTTCCCGCATGGGGCTTGAGCGAGAAGCTGCGTGGGTCAACCTTCGCTTTCAGATCAAACACCATGCGCAAATCTGTGCCGTTGTGAACCGAGGTGCGAATCTGGGTAACCGGGGTGTTGGACAGCGGCAACTGACTCAGGTCTGCCTGAAGTTTGACGCCACTGATATCCAGTACCAAGCGCTCGGGATTGGTGAGCGGCGCCACCACATGGTTAACCGGGCCGGAGAGATCGAGAACGATACGGGTATGATCAGGAGCCCGCCAAACGCGAACACCTTCGATAGTTGCTGCTTCGACGAGGCTTGTCATCAGCAGGCTGAACAACAAACTGAGAATCGCTAGTGGTCTTGAAATCATGGGCGGCCAAATACCTGGGCTGCAAGTGGCGACTCGGTGGGTAAAGTGTGAACTCGCACAACTCTACCCCAATCCCGGTGCCCGGCTCCAGTAAAAATGTACGAAATCACCTTACCAATCCGCCAGAAACGGCTGAATTTTCTCGAATTTCTGTGATAACCAGCCAGTTACGTCAAGGAGGCGCAGCCTATACTCGCGCTTCTTCTTGCTCCCGCTGACCCCAGGCCCTCAAGATGAACCACCCGTCAAAAACCCAGGGCGCTCACCGTCTGGTACCGCCGCTAGCCATGACCCTGGCACTCATCAGCGCTCCCTTGGGGGCAACGTCCTACGGCAGCTACGATGCCCGCGCCCAAGCCATGGGCGGCACCAGTATTGCGGCAGGAAACAGCGCCCAGGCACCGTTTTATAACCCTTCGCTACTGGCTTTTAACGGGCGGGATGAAAACCTCGCCCGCGATGGACGCTTCGCTTTTCCACACTTGGCGCTCGAGGTGTCGGACACCAGTCGCATTGCGTTCGACGCTTTGGAAGACGAACTGGACAACCGCCTGCGCTCCGCCATCAACCGCTACAACAATAGCCCCAGCAGCGAAAACACAGCGCAAGTCGCCCAATCCGCTGCCGACCTCGCCGAGGTGTTGAATCAACTCGCCAATCAGGATCTCGCCCTGGACAGCTTTTTTGGTTTAAGCGTTAGCGAACCGAGCAAATCCTCTGGCGGGGCTTTTGTGTTTGGTGTTCGCACCCTGGGCGCCGCCACCACCAGCGTCACCCCGGAAGACCAGCAGCTGCTCGCAGACTATATAGAAGCCATGGCTCTCCTCGGTGCCGGCGTGCCCCCCGAACTTATTGACCCGCGCATCGTCGACGAGAACGGTCGCTTGCGGGATCCCATTGACGATCTCACCTCCAAGGGCAGCGTCGGCGCGCTGTTTGTCGCCGAATGGGGGGTCAGCTTTGCCAAGCAATTTGAGGTGTATAACCAGCAACTTGCCTTGGGGCTCACCCCCAAGATCATGCGCGTTGATGCCTTTCGTGACACAGTGGACCTGAGCACCGGCAACACCAGCATCAATGACCCAAACGCCCATATTTCCGACACCCGCAAAACCCACTTGAGCGTCAACCTGGACGCAGGTGCCAGCCTGTTGATTGCACGGCGGGTGCGTTTGGGCCTGGCCATCAAGGATGTGTTGCCCAAGGAATTTGCCACCCGCCCAAGGCGCGATCTGGAGACGGGGGAGTTTTTCCCCACATTGTCGATCACTTACAAGCCGCGCGCCCGCGCCGGTATCGCCTATTTGGGCGACCAATTTACCCTGGGGCTGGACTATGATCTGCGCGAGTCAACGCCCCTTGCCGACGAGGCGCCGCGCCAGGATCTGGCGCTGGGACTGGAGCTGCGCCCGCTGAACTGGCTGAGCCTGCGCGCTGGCTATCGTCAAGATCAGTTGGACTTGGGAAGGGATTTAACCAGCGCTGGCGTGGGCCTGCGCTGGCGGCGATTGTTGTTGGATCTCGGCTATGCCACCGGTGAGGGACTGGAAGCTGGCAGCCTGCAAATCAGCTGGGCGTTTTAGCCCACAGCGCTCTGAGTAACGCCTCCCCAGCAGGGGTTTCAGCGTGCAGGTGAACCCGCCGCGCCTCCGGCAATGGCTCGATCACCAGCCGCCAATCAGGGGGGGGCAACAAACCCTCGCCCCGCTCCGGCCACTCGATCAGGCACAGATTGTCCCCCGCCAGATAGTCGCGAATTCCCAGGTACTCCAGCTCTTCCGGGTCACCCAGGCGATAGAGGTCAAAGTGGTGCAGAGTGCGATTCCCGAGGCTGTAGGTTTCCACCAGGGTGTAGGTGGGACTTTTTACCGCCCCCCGATGCCCCAGGGCGCGCAGGATGCCGCGCGACAAGGTGGTTTTGCCCGCACCAAGCGTGCCCTGTAAAAACAGGGTAAAGGCCGAGGGCGAAGTCGCCATCAGTTGCCCCAGCTGTCCGCCCAGAGCCTCCATCGCTGCCTCGCCAACCGGTTGCCAGACCATGTCTTTCACGGCTATGTCGTTCACGGTTTAGTCACTCAAGAGCTCACAGAGATAAGGCATCAAATCCGTGGCCAGCAGGCTGCGCTGACCCAGGTCATCGGCGGCCAGATCGGCAGCAGCGCCGTGGAGGCAGGCGCCGAGGCGAGCAGCCTGGGACAGACTCAAACCCTGGGCCAGCATGGCGCCGAGAATACCTGCCAGCACATCCCCCATGCCGCCAGTGGCCATACCCGGATTACCGTGGATAGACACACCTATTTCGTCCTGCTCATCGACCACCAGGCTGCCCGCCCCTTTGAGAATCACCGCGCCGCCGTAGCGCTGCTGCAAGCTCTGCACAAAGGTGTAGCGATCTGCCTGCACATCCTGGGTGTTCACCCCCAGTAAGCGCGCTGCCTCGCCGGGATGAGGGGTTAGCAGCCAGTTGTTACGGCGGCTGCCGGAAGCGACCAGCTTGCCCGCCGCGAGGATATTAAGCGCATCCGCATCCAACACCAGTGGCAGGCCGGATTTAAGTGCTTGCTGCAACATCTGCTCTGACCAAGGCGAACGCCCCAGGCCCGGCCCTACCACCAGCACACTGGGGCGCGCCAGCCAGGGTTCCAGCTCTTGCCCGGACACCACACCGCAAGCCATGACCTCGGGGCGACGCGCCAGAATGGCGGGCACATGCTCGGGACGGGTAGCTATGCTCACCAGCCCGGCCCCTGCACGCGCGGCTGCTTCGGCCGCCATGAGCGCAGCACCGCCATAACCTGTGTCACCACCGATTACCATCACATGGCCAAAGTCACCCTTGTGGGCGTCGGCGGCACGGGGCTTGAGCCAAGAGAGACACCGGTGTAAATCCAGCAGCCGAGCAGCGGGCGACTGACGCTCAAACAGGCTGGGCGGCACATCCAAATCGGCCAGGATCAACTCGCCGCAGAGTGCTGGCCCGCGCCCGGTTACCAGCCCCTGCTTGAGACCAATGAAACTGAGGGTAATACCGGCGCGTACCGCCGCACCCGGCGCCGCGCCCGAATCGGCATTGAGACCGGAGGGAATATCCAATGCCAGCACCGGCAGGCCGCTGGCATTAATCTGCTCGATAGCCGAGGCCATGTCCGCACGCGGCTCGCCGCTCAGGCCGATGCCCAGCAGCGCATCCACAATCACCCCTTCAACCGGCGGGCGACGGGCATCGAAGGCGCGCAGTTGCACCCCTTCCTGCACAGCAAATTCGTAGGCCAGACGAGCATCACCGGTGAGCTTGTCGGGCGCCACTAGTGTCACCACCTCGACCGGCAAGCGGCGCTGGGCGGCCAGGCCCGCCAGCACAAAACCGTCCCCGGCGTTGTTGCCGCCACCCGCGTAAACGCTGATTAGCGTGGGCGTACCAAAACGTTCAAGCAGCAGATCAAAGGCCGCTCGACCGGCGCGCTTCATCAATTGGATGCCAGGAGTACCGCCCACAATAGCGGCCTGATCCAGGCTGCGGACCTGAGCGGCGGTGTAAAGGCTGGAGGGCGGCGAATCCTTAAGCGCGCGGATAGTCATCATGGTGGTTAACTCTGGCAAGACGGGGAAATTGGGGCGGGATTATACGCAAGATCGACCGGATGACGCAGTGACAGCGCACATCCGCCGCTCAACCAGGTCTGCGACCAGTTATCCCTCTTTGGCAACCACTCTCACGAAAGTGCCTGCGGGGTGTCTCCTGCGCCCGCAAACTGGCCCCAGATTCAAATACGACAACGATTCACACACTGCAAGGAAACGAGGAGACTCACCATGAACAAAACACTTTTTCAAAAAGCCGCTGCCCACTTGTGCAACAAAAAGCTCGCGCTCTGGATGGTCGTGGTTATTGCCATCGTCACCGCCATCAGTTCAGGCAAAAGCCACGCCGAGAGCTGGCAAGGCATCAAGGTAGAGGTGAAGGGAACCGGCCCGGCTATGCTATTTATCCCCGGCCTGACCAGCGGCAGCGAAACCTTTACCGATACCTGCAATGCCGTTAAAACCGAATACACCTGCCATCTTTTACATCTGCCCGGCTTTGCCGGTCAGCCGCCCGAAGCGAAAAGTCAGGCGGCTTTTCTGGGAACCATGCGCGACGCCATCAAGGCCTATATTGCGCACCAGAAGCTGGAGCAACCTGTGCTGGTGGGCCACAGTCTCGGCGGCGTGCTCAGTTTGATGTTGGCAATGGACGATCCGAAACTCGCCAAGGCTCTGATCATTGTCGACGCCCTGCCCTTTTATCCGGCACTGCAAAACCCGCAACTGACCGCTGAAGCCATGGCACCCCAGGCCGAACAAATGAAACAGCAAATGCGCAGCCTGACTGACGAGGTATATCACCAGAACGCGGCCATGTACCTCAATGGCATGACCAACCAGCCAGAGCGCATGCCACTGCTGGTGGAATGGAGCAAGACCAGCGATAGAACCACCACCACCCAAGCCATGTATGACATGATGACCACCGATTTGCGCAGCGATCTGAGCAAAATAACAACGCCGACGCTGGTGCTGGGTGCCTGGGCCGCCTACGCCAATTATGGTTCCACCCTGGAATCCACTCGCGGAATTTTCGCCACCCAGTATGCACAACTGACTGGTGTGGATATCCGCATGGCAGAACAGGCCTATCACTTTATTACCTGGGATGAGCCAGAGTGGGCAGTAAAAAATATGCGTGAGTTTTTGCGCACAACCACTGCACACTAATCACAAAAACGCTAAAGGAAGACTCGCCATGAACACACTGACACTCGACCAACAACGTGAAGCCTTTTGTCGCCGCCGCTTTTTGGCCACGCCACTTGCAGGATTGATCATATGGGCGATGATCGGTATCGCCGGTGTATTTTTGCCCGTGTTTTACGCTTCATGGGTGATGTTTATCGGCACCGGCAGCATTATCTATCTGGCGATGTTTCTCGGGCGCTTTACCGGTGAGTCTTTCATCAATCAGGCGAAAGAAAAAAACAGTTTTGACAATCTGTTTTTTCGCACGGTTTTTAGCTCCTTTTTGATCTTTGCGATAGCTATTCCGTTCTTTATGCAAGATCACTCATCGCTGCCGCTGACCCTGGGCGTACTCACCGGCACCATGTGGCTGCCGTTGTCGTGGATTATTCGCCACTGGGTGGGCACCTTTCACGCTGTAACTCGCACCGGCCTCATTGTGCTGCTCTGGTACCTGTTCCCTGAGGCGCGTTTTGTGGCTATACCGGCGGTGATTGTGTTGATCTACATCATTTCGATCATCGCGCTGGAAAAACGCTGGCGCAACCTGAACTCAACCACTGAGATAAATCCATGAGTGTTGACCTGACCACTCTACCGTCGCATACCAGCCGCTACTACTGGCCAGCCCAGGGGATTTTTTGGGGTGGCTATGGGCTGGTGAACCTGGCGTTTATCGGTCTGGCTGGCGCCATGAATCTCGTGCTGGCGCTGATTTTTGGACTGCTCTCGCTGTTGCTTGTAATTGCCAGTCACTGGCTTAGGTCGCTTTATAAAAAACACGGCCAACAACTGCCGCTGAGTAAACTTTTCGCGCACCTTCTGTGGCTACTACCCTTACTGGCACTCACAGTACAACTGGTGTTGCATCTGGTGATTTACGCGGTGGTACACGCGGCGCCCCAATTGACCGAAGGCAGCGGCATGCAGGCGGTGAGCCTTGGTAGCGTGTTTGGCTACAGTATTAATACCGCCATCATGCTGCTGCTCTGGTCAATTGTGTATTTGCTACGCGCGGAATTGATTCGTCGCCGCAACGCCGAGGTGGAATACTGGCGCTTACAGGCAGAACTCAAAGCGCGGGAACTGGATTTTTTGCGCGGGCAGATCAATTCGCATTTTTTATTTAACGCGCTCAATAATTTGCGTGCACTGATTCGCGAGGACGCCGAGGCGGCGCGCCAGGGGTTGGCTGATCTTTCAACGCTGCTGCGCGGCATACTGCAAGCTGACTCTCGACCGCTGGTAACACTGGAAGAAGAACTCGCCTGGGTGCGCGGTTATCTCGCACTCGAAGCCCTGCAACTGGATGGCCGACTGCAAACTGAGTTAGCTATTGATGATGCGTTGCTCAAGACACAACTGCCGCCGATGCTAATGCAAACCCTGGTGGAGAACGCCATCAAACACGGCATAGCTGCCAGGCGAAGCGGTGGATTGTTACGCATCAGCGCGCAAAAGCAAAGCTCAAATCGCTGGCAACTTTGCGTTGAAAATCCACCCGCCGAAAGCACCAGTAGCCACCAAGGTAATGGCGTAGGCTTGCGCAATCTGCGCGAGCGTTTGCAACTGGCATTTGGCGAGCGCGCACACTTTGAATTGCAATTGAACAACCCGGTACACGCCTGCGTGGAGATGCCCTTGTGAAAGTGATTATCGTCGAGGATTCGCGCCTGGCGCGAGTCGAACTCAAAGACTTATTAAGTCACTACCCAAATATTGAACTGGTTGCCGAAGCGGCGGATGTCGCCAGTGCCTTGGAGGCGATCGAAAACCACAAGCCGGATTTGTTACTGCTGGATATTCATTTGCCCGATGGTGATGGTTTTGATCTGCTCGAGCAATGCAACTGGACGCCGCGCGTGATTTTTACCACTGCCTACGACCAGCATGCACTGCGCGCCTTTGAAGTCAACGCCCTGGATTATTTACTCAAACCCATCACCCAGGAGGCACTGGGCCGCGCGCTGGACAAAGCAGCAATACCGCTTGTGGCAACGGAATCCACTCAAGAAAAATCCATTAAAGGCCGCGATGACCAGCTATTTATTCGCGATGGCGAACACTGCCATTTTGTGCGCTTGGGAGAAATCAGCCTGATCAATGTTGAAGGCAACTATGTACGGGTATTTTTTCGCAATACCAAAGCACTCTTGTGCCGGTCACTTAACTATGTAGAAGAGCGGCTTGACCCGGCAATTTTCTTTCGCGCCAACCGCCAGCAGATGGTAAATATGGATTTTGTCGCGCGCATCGAACCCTGGATTGGTGATGGCTTGATGCTGAGTTTGAAGGATGGCACTCAGGTCGAAGTGTCGCGACGTCAGGCGCGGGAACTCAAGCAGCGCCTGACCTTGTGACTCTTGTTGAGTCGCAAGCGGAGAAAGCGCTGGTAATTGTTATTTATAGATATTTTTCAGCTATGCAGATCTTTTCCACAATGCTCGCAGCTTTTAGCGAAGACACTGTCCCCATCAACACCCAGCAAGGATTCCTGGCAATGGGGACATCTACACCACTTTTTTCTTTGATGTGCCATCAAAAAATGAAAGGGAAGGATGGGAGCCCCCAACCACCAGACATCCAGTGAATCCGAAAAATAGTAGAGCCACACAAACCCAACGATTACAAAAAAAGCCACCTCAGATGCAACCGTCTTCAACCAAACTTGCCGCGCTTTTTTGGAGGCTGGCGCCTTCCTGGAACCAAAGCCTTTACTCATCAAGCACCAAACATCGCAAGGAAAAAACCTACCGCAACGAACAAGCAGCCCCACACCATTGTGTATTTGGCAAACAATGCTTTTTTCAGCGCAGCCTTACCCAAATTGACGACTTCGGGATTGGGTGAACGCTCATAGCCGAACCCAAGCACCCAGGTATACACACCTATGGTTTTTCCGAGGTCGGCAAAGGAAAGACCATTTGGAGCACCCAAGCTGTTCCACTGCCTTTCGTCATTTAACTTTAGCGACCGGCATAAATCTGGAAAGCTAATAGAAACAGCACCAACAACGATTAACAACATACCCAAAGTTAAAATGATCATAGGCTTCTCCTTTCTGATGATTGACTAGAATTGACTATTAAAAGTCTAGCAGTTGGGACTCAGGCGCCTCACAAAAAAGTCTCCACTCGGCCATCATCCCAACCTATGCCCAAAGCTGTTAACGGTCAAGCTCAATCCTTGTTGCTATCTGGCGCCCCCGCACAAATCTCTATCCGCATCTGCGCTATGCTTGCCCAAAGCCATAATGATCGAATACGCCATGCCCGTTCACTGCCACCGACACTATCGCTATGCCCTGTTGCTACTGGCCTGCATCCTATGTCCTCCTGGGTTTGCGCTCGATCGCCCTCTACCTGCCAAGCCCATAGAACCCCGCGCCCACGAACAACCCCGCCAACTGATCATCAAGCTCAACCCTCAGGCCAAAGCCGCCAAAGCAGAGCAGGCTGCCATGCACCGCAAACTTGGCATTGGCAGCGACCAATTGAGGCACTTTCGCCACCTGCCACAGCTGCAAGTCGTGCACCTGCCACCAAACCTTTCGCTGACTCAAGCGCTGGACTACTACCGCGCGCAACCTCAAGTCGCCTACGCCGAACCCGACTTTAAAGTTCGCATCACCAGCGTTACTCCCAACGACCCGCTCTTTAATGAGCAATGGCATCTGGGCGAAGCGGGCATCCACGCAACAAAAGCCTGGGAGCAAAGTGTGGGTGATGCCAGCGTGGTGATCGCGATCCTGGATACCGGCATCGACTATCAACACCCGGACTTGCAAGACAACCTCTGGTGCAACCCCGGCGAAACAATTAATGGCCAGGATTCTGATGGCAACGGCTATGCGGATGACCTTTACGGGATCAACACCGAGACGCGCAGCGGTGACCCCATGGACGGCATCGGCCACGGCACCCATGTGGCGGGCATCATCGCCGCAACGGGTAACAATGGGCTGGGTGTGGCGGGAGTCAGTTGGCGCAGCCAGCTACTCGCCTGCCGCTTTATCGACGACCAAGGTTACGGCGACACCAGCGACGCCATCGCCTGCCTGGATTACCTCTACGACCTGAAGGTCAATCGCGGTGTGAATATCGTCGCCAGCAACAACTCCTGGGGCTCAACCAGCTTCTCGCAAGCGCTTTACGACGCCATCGCCCTGCAGGCCGAGGCGGGCATTTTGTTTGTCACAGGTGCGGGCAACCTCGGCAGCCAACAACCTTTTTACCCAGGCGCTTACGAGTTACCCAACATCATTACGCTGGCCGCCCACAATGCCAAGGGTCAACGCGCTGCTGCCAGCAACCTGGGCCGCGCCTGGGTAGACCTGGCAGCCCCCGGCCAGGAGATTCTTAGCACCTGGCCAGACAATACTTACCGAGAAGACTCAGGCACTTCCATGGCAGCCCCAATGGCGACTGGCGTCATCGCTCTGCTCGCCAGTGCCCTGCCCCAACTCGACTGGCGCCAGTTACGCGCCCGATTGCTGGCCAGCGGCGCCCCCACAACCGACCCCAACCTGCGCAACCACACCCGCACTGGCAAGCTGCTCAAAGTCTGGGCCGAGGACGGCGGCGGCGCGCTCAATTGCGAGGGCCAACACACCCACCGCCGCCTGCAACCCAGTGGCGACCTTTACCTAAGCCCCGGTGATCCGGTGGCAGTGCAACTTATGGCCCTGGGTTGCGATGGGCCCATCGCCCCCGGCCGTGCTTTCCGCCTGGACACAGGGACTGAGATTCCGCTTAACGACTTGGGCCAAGGCGAAGACAAGCACGCAGGCGACGGCATCTACAGCGGCAGCCTCAGCTTTCCCGGCGCCAGCCTGGAACTCAGGTTTGAGCTGCCCGAAGGCGACGAAACTCTCAGCCTGCGCGAACCGCAAATCAGCTACTGCACCCAGCAAAACGTTAACCAAATCCCACGCAATCAATGCGACGCGCTGGTGGCTCTCTACTACGCCACCGCCGGTAGCGAATGGCTCAGGCGCGACGGTTGGCTGGAAAACTCCCAACCCTGTGACTGGTTCGGCGTTAACTGCACCGCCGAGAACGCTGAGGCGCCCGACGAGCCACGGCAAGTACGCCAGCTGTTGCTGGTCAACAATCGCCTGCGCGGTGCCCTGCCCACCAACCTCGGCAACCTCAGCCAACTTCAGCGGCTCGATCTCTCCCAAAACCAGCTCACCGGCCCCTGGCCCGCCAGCCTGACGCAACTGCAACAACTGGAAATCCTCTGGCTCTGGTCCAACCCGCTGGAAGGGCAGCTACCCAGCGAACTGGGCCAACTCGCTCGCCTGCGCTCCCTCGACCTCACCCAAACACAGATCAGCGGGACATTGCCCGAAAGCTTCAGCCAACTGAGCGATCTTGAAAACCTCTACCTGGCCGATAACCAACTCAGTGGTAGCCTCGATACCCTGCTGGATCTCACACGCCTGCGACACCTGGATCTGGGCAACAACCAGTTCAGCGGCTCGCCTCTCGCGCTCTTGCAGGCCCATCCGCAACTCGAACGCCTGCACCTCGGCGGCAACAACCTTGAAGGCCAACCCCTTCCGTTAATCAGCCAGATGACCGGTTTGCAAAGCCTTACCCTCTACGGCAACCGCTTCACTGGCCAAATACCCACCAGCTTTGGCAACCTGCACAAGCTCGAACTGGCCTACCTCAGCGACAACCAATTTACCGGCCCCCTACCCAATAGCCTCGGCCAGTTGCACGCGCTGGACACACTGTTACTCACCGGCAATCGCGGCCTGCATGGCCCACTGCCCGAAAGCCTGACGCAATTGCCTGCTCTGGATTTTCTCGATACCGGCGACACCGCGCTGTGCGTACCCGACAGCAGCGCGCTGGATGCCTGGCTCGCCGGACTCAACCACCACAACCCCTGGCGCTATTGTCGCGACAACCAGGCACCGGTAATTGCCTCACTCGCCAACAAAACCGCGACGGAAGGAAATCAGGTTGAGCTTTCTGTGCAGGCGAGTGACGCCGATGAAGATTTACTGAGCTATGAATGGACACAAGTGTCTGGCCCATCGGTGGTGATCACTAACAGCCAAACCGCCAACGCCAGCTTTACCGCGCCCGACGTAAGTCGCGCAGCCATCTTGGTGTTTCAGGTAAGTGTTAGTGATGGGATTGATAGTGTGAGCGAAAATGTGAGTCTGAGTGTGCAGCCGGAGGAAGGAGGTAAGCGCAAGGGTGGAAAAACACCTTGGGGACTATTGGTACTTATACTGGGACTGTATTACCGAAACAAGAAGAAAGCCCCCCAATATGGTAGGCGAATCAAATTTTCCAACGCCATATTATTTGGCCGCGCATCTCAAAAGGTTTTACAGTCTCAACGCCGAGGAAGCTGCACATCGGCAGTTTCACGACTTGACCAAAGCCAAGGATGAATTCACCAACGAAAAAGGCTTACTGAAATTGCTCTACACTGGTATGCTCAAAACGTCTGAGCGCTGGACACACCCGGTAACTATACACAATCAATTATGTCGCAAACTCAAACTTTAATACTAGCCATTGGGGGATTTCAGGGCTTTTTACTATTCGCGCTACTGGTGAGTGATAAGCGGGTAAATTACGCCAGTAAACTACTGGGTATACAATGTCTGCTTTTAGCGACAACCTTCGCACTCCCGCTTATAGTTGAAGCTGGAAAAAGTAATCTCGCCTGGCTGATAAGCTTCTTACTGTTTCTCCCGGCCTGTTATGGTGCCCTTACCTATTTGTATTGCCGAACCGCAATAACAGGCTCTTCACTAAAATACGCCGATATTCTTCATCTAATACCTTTAGCAGTATGCTACCTGCTCAATTATGACATTCTGTTCTCCCCCGAAAAGGCGTTAAGCTTCGTAAGAATGCCTGAAACCACACTTTTTAGGCACACCCTCACAAAAGCTGTTCTTTATGGTCAGGCGATAGCTTACGTGGCGCTATTGATTAGAATGGTCAGCCGATACCAAACCAAGGCAAAACAAGCGCTATCGTCTTATAACCCGGATATTTTTAAGTGGCTATGGAGCCTGATCTCATTCATGGCTGCAATATGGGGCTTAAAGATTCTGTTTTCCCTTATTATCCCGGCGCCAATCATAAATATTCTGGCTGATTGCCTGCTGGTAATGATGGTTTACTTTATTGCCGTTGTTCAATGGCGCAATCCGAGTCTGTTTCATATTCCACAACTTGCAACGCAAGATGTGCGGCCAACAGCACCAAGTAGCAAACAATCATCTGATGGTTTGTTAGACGAAGATACACGTGAAAGCATTTTTCGATCAGTACAAAACCAGGTCAAAGAACAGGCTTTGTATAGAAATAGTGAACTCACCTTGCCATCGCTTGCAGAACAAGTTGGCGTCAATGTGCACCACTTATCAGAGGTCTTAAACCAATACGGCGGCAAGAATTTCAACCTGTTTATCAACGAATATCGGGTAGCTGAAGTGTGTCAGCAACTCGACCAGAAAAGCGAGCGCAAGCTGATTGATGTGGCGCTGGATGCTGGTTTTTCATCAAAAAGCAGTTTCAATGCCATTTTTAAAAAACTCACCGGACAAGCGCCAAGCCTATATCGACGCCAGTAGCCATATCATATTGCTTGGGTCAACTTCCAACTTATGGATTTGAGCACTTTTAATAAAACCTTCTAACCCTTTATTTTTAAAAGAAAAACCTCGCATTACGCCTGAATTGATACGTCTAATTCTATAATCTTGGACGCACCTCCCCCCCTTCAGTGCTGAAATTGGGCCATCACTAACTGATGGAATATACCCATGTTAAAGGCACTTTCGAAATATCCGATTGGCTTCGTGGTTTGCTCAGCAATTCTTGTAACGGCATGTCTGCTTTGGCTTAAAAATGGCGCCAATTTCATCCATGGTG
>CBFGWO010000068.1:0-17645 GCA_965652595.1 uncultured Cellvibrio sp.
CGCGACGGGAGGGTGTCAGGGGTACAGGTTGCGCAACCCTCGCGTCAGGGACGACGCGAGGGAGCTACAAGGAAGTATTCATGCGTTTTCAGAAGTAGCCCCACCACCTCCACGCCTTCCCTCTACGAAGCACACAAAAAATCACTTAACAATCACACTTGCACCATCAGCCAAATCCTCTGGCAGTTTCACCACAAACGACTCTCCAGGCTTTAATCCTTCCTGAACGGGGAATTCACCACTCATCGCTGGCCCCAAGGTTAAAACACGACGCTCCGCGCGACTGTCTTTCACCACATAGGCCACGCGCTCTCCATTTTCCGTGCGCACCGCATGGCTGGGAATGCGAATTAAGGGTGCTGCGGCGGGAGTAGCTGCTTCGGATTCGGTGGTTAAAAAGGCCACCTTCACACCCATGTCGGGCAGTATGCGTTCGTCCAGTTGGTCAAAGCCGATGCGCACGCGTACCGTCGCTTTTTGGCGATCAGCGGTGGGAATGATGGCGATGACGCGGGCGGGGATGCGCCAGTCCGGGTAAGCCTCAAGGGTTGCTTGCACCGGTTGGTCGGGGCTGACGCGCTGAATGTAAGCTTCGTTGACGTCAACTTCGATTTCCAGTGAGCTCATGTCAACAAGCGTGCAAATACCGGTACGGGTAAAGCCGCCGCCTGCGGAGATAGGCGAGATCATTTCACCCGGCTGGGAATTTTTGCCAATCACCACGCCCGCAAAAGGCGCACGCAGAATCAGATCGTCAAGAAACTGTTGTTCAATCGCAATGCGTTTTTCAACGAGATTTACGCCAGCTTCGCGCGTGGCCAGTTGCGCGCTCAGGGATTCAAAGTTGGCGCGTGCTGAGTCGAGCGCTGCCTGACTGGTGAGATTTTTTTGCGCTAACTCGGAAACACGTTTTAGTGTGAGTTCGGCTTCACGCAAACGGGCGCCGGTTTCAGTCACTTGGGTTTTAGCCGACGCCAGTTCAGCCTGATAGAGTGCCAGGGTCTTTTGCGCGTTTGAGTCGTCCAGGCGCGCCACTATCTGGTCTTTTTCAACGGTCATTCCCTCTTCTACCAGTACTTCCATCACCTTGCCGGTGACTTTGGACGAGACCGTTGCGTAACGACGCGCAATCACATAGCCGGTCGCGTCCAATACACTGGCAAAACCTGGGTTGGTGTTACTGACACGGGCGGTTTGTACACTCACCACAACCGGCTTGGGCGACATCAGGAACCAAACCAACCATCCGAGACACAACAGCAGCACAACACCGGGAAGCACCCACAGCCAGGGAAAATGCCGCTCAGGCTCCTGGGATCTGTCGATGCGCAGCTGGTTTATCAGGTCGGTTTTATTATTCACAGGATCCTGTCCTCTTGATTTCCCGAAGTGCGCTATTAAAGCACTCGCGGACCTTGGCGTCTAACGTCAGATCCCTGACACAAAATTCAAAAAAGGCCGCCCGCGCAAACAACGACGGGCAGCTATCAGGGTTAGCAGGGTAATTCTTGCGGAATATGGCAGGCAATAACAGCGGAGGATGTCATGAGTGGCCCATGACAAATGTCAGCGCCACTCGTCGATAACAGCGATAAATCAGGCGGCGCTTTGACTTTGCCGCTGGGTTTTGGCAATAGCCACAGGATCAAACCAGGTGCCGGCGATCTGGCTGTGTAGCTGGCCGATTTCGGCTTGCACATCATCGATGTATTCGTGCAATCCCGATTCAAGCAACTGGGTGATGTCGGCTTGCAACACCTTGTCACGCGCCTGGGCGACAGCGCTGGTCACGGACTTACCGTTGGGTAATTTTTTCAGGCAGTTTTCAAGCTCGCCCAGCGAATGGGCCAAAGCACGCGGAAAGCTTTCGTTTTGCAATAAAAAAGTCACCACATCTCTGGCGTTGACTCTATCGCGCACATGTTGGCGGTACATCTGATAAGCACTCAGAGAACGCAGCACGCTCATCCACAACACATTGTTGTAGGGTTTGAGTAAGTCCACAGCGCTGGTATCGCCATTGGCGGGCAGCAGATGTACCAGGCCCGCATCCACGATACGCGTGGTCATATCGGCGCGTTCGAGGTTGCGGCCCACGCGAATAAATTCGTAGGCGTCATTGTGAGTCATGCAACCTGCGAGCAAGCCGGTAAATTGTTGCACCTGGCTAATCACTTCAAGCAACAAACGCCCACGCTCGCGCCGCGAGATAAGCGCGTTGGTGTTCTCTTTAATCAGATGATAAAGGTCGTTGATCAGCTCCCAGGCTTCCATGGGCATGATTTCACGGGTGATGCGCGCGTTTTCCCGCGCCCAACTGAGGGAGTTGAGCAGCGACGAGGGATTTTCCTTGTCCACCAGCATAAAGCGCACCACCGTGCGCTCGTCCGCTTGTTCTGTGTCGCGATTGAAGTAGGAGCCGGTGCCGCTGATATCGATCAGCGAGCCCCAACCCACGCGCACACCGCGCGGCAAATCCAGCAGCAGGTTGGAATTTACATTCACCATGCGCGCCATGTTTTCGCAGCGCTCCATGTAGCGTCCCAACCAATAAATACGTTCGGCAACTCGCGATAACATTATTTATCCCCCTCTACCACGATCCAGGTATCTTTACTGCCGCCACCCTGGGATGAGTTAACCACATAGGAGCCTTTCACCATGGCCACCCGTGTCAGCCCACCGGGCGTGACATAGTGCTCTTTACCTTGCAACACAAAAGGACGCAAATCGATATGGCGTGGCTCGGCATTTTTGCTGCCGATAATCGGCGCCGTTGATAAAGAAATAAGCGGTTGCGCCATATAGTTGCGCGGATTGGACTTAATGCGCCGCGCAAATTCCTCGCGCTCTTTTTTGCTGGCCTGGGGGCCGATAATCATGCCATAACCACCGGATTCGTTGGCGGGCTTGACCACCAGTTTGTCGAGATTTTTCAGCACATGGTCACACTGCTGGGGATCAATGCACAGGTAACTGGGTACATTGTTGAGTATGGGTTCTTCACCTAAATAGTATTTGATCATGGCGGGCACAAAGGTGTAGATCACCTTGTCGTCGGCCACACCCGCACCTGGCGCATTGGCCAGGGCCACATTGCCCTTGAGCCAGGCGCGCATCAGGCCGGGCACACCCAGCACCGAATCGCCAATAAACATATCCGGGTCGAGAAACAAATCGTCGATGCGGCGATAAATAACATCGACGCGCGCCAGGCCTTTGATGGTGCGCATATAAACACAGTCGTTTTCCACCACCAGATCGCTGCCTTCCACCAATTCCACACCCATTTGCTGCGCGAGGTATGAGTGTTCGAAATAAGCGGAGTTATATATTCCCGGCGTGAGTACCACCACCTCGGGTCTATCCAGCGGGCGCGGCGATAGCGCGGCCAGGGTATCGAACAGCTGGTTGGGATATTCAGTTACCGGAACAATATTGTGATTATCAAATAACTCGGGAAACACCCGCTTGGTAACCTTGCGATTTTCGAGCATGTAGGACACACCCGAGGGCACGCGCAAGTTGTCTTCGAGTACAAAAAATTCGCCCCTGTGATCGCGAATCAAATCGCTGCCGCAAATATGGGACCACACGCCATAGGCGGGCTTCATACCCATGCACTCTTTGCGAAAGTTCACCGAATCGGCCAACAACTCAGCGGGCACCACCTTGTCTTTGAGAATTTTTTGGTCGTTGTAAATATCGTTGATAAAGCAGTTAAGTGCGGTGAGCCGCTGAATCAAACCCTGCTCGGTTTTTTGCCACTCTTTTTGCGGGATGATGCGCGGGATAATGTCGAAGGGCCAGGCGCGGTCGATATTGCCCGCATCGCTGTAAACCGTGAAGGAAATACCCATGGTTTTGATCGCCAGCTCGGCCGAGCGTTTACGCTCTTGCAACTCCTCTCCAGAGAGGGAGGCGAGGTATTTGGCGAGATGACGTGTGGCCTTGCGCGGATGGCCGGGAGAGCTGATCAGTTCATCGTAAAATTGACCGGGATCATAGGTGCGCCAGTCTATCTGCATAAGGTTTTCCCTGTTGCCTCTTTAATATAGCCCTGTCTTGCAAAGCGCCTGCCAACCCCCTCGGGGGCGAGCGGGCGATGGAAAAGTGCGGAGTTTTCGTGCAAATCGGCAAGCAATTTACCCGTCAACTCGGGCAGTTTGCCACACCCTACTCCAGTCTAGATGCTTTTTACGACAAACAGGCACACAAAAAGTGCAGGTCGCCCGGGCAACTGAAAACTCTTGGTGCATCAATTACACCACCTGAGCCACCGCAAGGCCCTGGCTGCGAAACCAGCCCGCGATGCTCTGGCGCTCACGCCGGGCCAAGGCCACCTCATGGGGGAACTCATCACTCAAAAAGACCACCAGACGCCCATAGAGGGGGGCAACCACCGCCAGCGGCTGAATATCCTCAGGGGTGTTTTCGTCCTGCGGCGGATAGAGCAACAGCTCGCCGCCGTCTTCGTTACCCCAATCACGATTCAAGTAAAGAACGCTGGACAGCAGCCGTTTGGGCAAATGGGATTCCTCCGGTGTTTTAAAGGCGTCCAGATGCTTTTTGTAAAAAGCGCCCTCGCCGTAGCGCGCAAAATGGCATTCATAGTCAAACAACCCGAGAAACAATCGCTGGTTAAGCCCCAACCGTAACCCCTCCATCCAGGCCATAAAGGCCTGCTGACTCGGGGTTTCGCCATCCAGCCAATGAATTTTGTCGCGGCGAATATCGCGATTGAGCTGAAACTCGTCCTGCCGCCCTACCCCGGCTTTTTTAAACTCGGTGTCGGGTAGCTGATTGCACTCCAACCAAAGGACGTCAACCAGGGATTCGGGTAACGCAGATTGGTAGATGGCGTAGCCTGTACGTTGGAGGGCATTGGCAAGGTCGTCGAGGAAACTTTCGGTGGGTTGGGAGGGGCTAGCGGCTAGGGGGTTGGGCAAGATGGCTTCTCGACAAATGGACAGAAAACGTCGCGCACACTAGCGCTTTTAACACGCAAACACCATAGGACCTATCGGGACTCCTTCGGGTATCCCTTGACATGGATCAACGGAAAATGACCGCATCCGTCCTAAGATGCAAAACAAATAGCCTTCAGCTAACGCCTATGAATAACTTTCGCCAGAGTATCGAATGGGACGACGGCCTGATTCGCAACTACGATCTTGCCGGGCCGCGTTATACCTCTTACCCCACCGCACCCCAGTTTCGCGAGGATTTTTCCTGGGTGGAGTTGTTGCGCGCCATTGCTCGCAGCAATAGCCGCCAAAGGCCATTGTCGTTGTATTTTCACATTCCATTTTGCGACACCCTTTGCTACTACTGCGGCTGCCATAAAATCGTTACCAGCAACAAAGGCCGGGCGGCGCCCTACCTGCAAAGATTGATTGCCGAGCTCAAACTCCAGGCGGCTAACTTCGACCGCAGTCGGCCGGTCAAACAGTTGCATTGGGGCGGTGGTACACCGACGTTTATCAGCGAAACCGAAATGACTGAGCTGATGCAGGCAACGCGCAACGAGTTTCGCCTGCTGGACGATGATACCGGCGACTACGCCATTGAAGTCCATCCCGGTCAGTTGGAAGTAGGAACAATTAGCCATCTGCGCAGGCTGGGTTTTAATCGCATCAGCATGGGCGTGCAGGATTTTGACGAGCGAGTGCAAAAGGCGGTTAACCGATTTAATTCACTCGCGCAGGTCAGGGATCTGGTAAAGGCGGTGCGCCAGCAGCATTTTCATTCGCTGAGTATGGATTTGATTTACGGGTTGCCGTTGCAAACCCCGGCCAGCGTTGCGCAAACGCTTAGCTATATTGTTGATCTGTCGCCCGAGCGTATTTCGCTGTTCAACTACGCCCACCTGCCCGAACGTTTCAGGAGCCAGCGCCTGATTAATGCCGCCGATTTGCCCAGCGCTGCCACCAAACTGGAGATACTCCACAGCGCCATAGAGCAGCTGCAAGCGGCCGGTTATGTGTACCTGGGCATGGATCATTTTGTGAAGCCTGGCGATAGCCTGGCCAAGGCTCAGGCCAGTGGCAATTTGCAACGCAATTTTCAGGGCTACTCAACCCACGGCGACTGCGATCTGATCGCCCTGGGGGTATCGGCCATCAGCGCCATTGACGATGTGTATGTGCAAAACGCCAAGGATTTAAAAACCTACCAACACAAACTGGATCTTGGGCAACTGCCCTTTGAGCGGGGCCTGACATTATCCCTGGAAGACAAGCTGCGACGCTTTGTAATCAGCGAGCTGATCTGTCACCTGCGGCTGGACTATGCCCGCGTGCAGCAGGCATTCGGTATTAACGCGCGCGAGCACTTTGCCAGCGAATTGCACCAGCTCATACCCATGATTGAGGATGGCCTGCTTAGCCTCCACGAGGGGGGAATCCAGGTGCATAATCGCGGCCGCATGCTGATTCGGCACCTGTGCATGGTGTTCGACCAGTACCTGCATCAGGACAACAACCGGATTCGTTATTCAAAAATTATTTGAGCAAGCAGCATCCCTCATGGTTTACCATCGGCATTCGTGCAGTCCCTATGTAAGCGCAAGTTGCCATGCAGCAAGTTGCCATGCAGATAAAACCATGAACTGGAAACAAGCCCTTAAAACCCACTACTCTGCCCCACTGGACGTGAGTTTTCGTCAGTTTCGTCTGGGGCTCTCGCTGTTTTTTTGCGGTATGGTGATTCTTTATGGTGCCAATCAATTATTGCAACCTTCGCTGCAACAGGAACTGATGGTGTTGTTGGCACTGCTGGTCGGTGGTTTGGGATTTTTATTGGCGATGATGGCGCAGCTGCGGATGGTGATTAGCCGCCTGTGGCATTTTTTTGCGCGCGATCATCTTAATGAAGACGAAACCAAGCGCTAGCAAGCTGTCAGCTCATCTCCCACCAAACGCTCGGGCAGTTTTTTTAGCGCATAAATATCGTAACGGCTGGACTTGCCTTCCAGCTGATAGCTGGGCACCAAATCCGCCAAAAAGGGCGCTCGGCGCGGGCGTTTTACCACCACCCGATAGCGCGCCTTTTGTAGCGCAAGACTGAGCAAGTCCCCCGCATCTTCATCGCGCCCCACCAGGCTGTGAAAAGCGCGCATTTCTTTTTTAACATCGGCCGTTTTGTCGCGCTCGGGAAACATAGGGTCGAGATAAATGACATCAACATCATCTGCCAACCCTTGAAGATA
This sequence comes from uncultured Cellvibrio sp., assembly GCA_965652595.1. GTDB lineage: Bacteria > Pseudomonadota > Gammaproteobacteria > Pseudomonadales > Cellvibrionaceae > Cellvibrio. Next base: position 7,211 of record CBFGWO010000068.1, read on the forward strand.
ATCAGCGCCTTGCGCCTGATGTGCCTGCATGCGCGCAAGAATTTGCGCAAGCTCCTGATCCTGCTCAGCCGCAAATTGCCGCGCCCGCGTCAGGCCGTCTTCCAACAAGGCAAACACTATAGGCGAACGCTCCACCAACTGCACCGCACACCCAAGGCTGGCCAGCACGAAAGCATCCCGCCCCAGGCCCGCGGTTAAATCCAACACCTTGGGATAAACCCCGGCCTTTAGGCCTACAGCTTTGGCAATCATCTGCCCTTTACCACCACCCTGCTTGCGGCGATGGTCTACCGCACCCTGAGTAAAATCCACGCGCACCGGGCCAGGCGCCTTGCGGCCAGTTTGCTGTAGCGCCAATCCTTGTTCATCCAGTACCAGCACTTGCTCTCTATCGGTGATCAACGCGGGCTGGGTGTCGGCGAGGGGAATCTGCAAGCGCAACGCCAGGGCTGCGGCAGCTTGATGCAAGTCCGGGGATAAATAAATCACTATCAAACTGGATAAGGACATTGGAAACTCAACAAGACTGCGATTCGGCGCGAGCGCGAATTATCGACGCGATACCCGCAGGGCGCAAGCAGCGCCCTGCGAAATAACATTACTCCTCCAATTTAAACACCAAACGCTCACGCACATCGTAGGAGGGCGTAGCCTTCCCATCTACTACTCTGGGTTTGTACTTCCAACGCTTGATGGCAGCCACCACGCTGCTGTTAAAAATACGCTCGGGTTCGGCATGTACAATGCGGATATTTTCTGTGGTGCCCATAGCTGTCACATCAAACATAACTTCAACAAAACCTTCTATGCCGCGTGCAGAGGCACTGGTTGGGTAATTAGGATTGACTTTAATCATCGGCATAATCTGATCACTGACATGAATATCGGTCTGCGTGAGGGTGATGTTAGGAGCAACACGCGCCCAGGTCACCTCACCCGGCCCCGCAGGCGTAAAAGTCACTTGTTCCTGGGGCATTTGTGGTTTGATTTCCGGCGCTTCGGGTCGCTCGGGTGCGGGCGGCAAGGTTTCTATGGGTGGCGCTGGCTTCATATGCACATTGGCAATCGGTGTCGGATCTGATTCGACAAAGGGTATTTCTTCATCGGTACGAATCAGGCTCAGCATAATAAAAAGTAGTGCGAGGGTCACAAGCGCCGACAAAGGCATAATTGTCAGCCCACGCAGTGCAGGTTTTAGATCGGACAGGACTGGATGTGAAAAAGACAGACTGTTCATAGAAGTTTCCTCGTAAAATGGATGACTTTTTTCCGGGCTTGGCATTTTCCAGGCATGACTTACCCCGCCCCGGTGCGGGGAAACAACAAAAAGTGGATTAATTCAGCGTGGGAAATTCAGGGTAAGCGTCAGGGATCTTCGGCGTCCCGGTTTAATTGGAAGGTGAATTTTTCGAGAACTCCCTGCAACAGCACCGGCTGGCCATCAATGTGCAATGGTTGGTAGTGGGACTCTTGCAGGGCGAGCAACACAGCGCGCTCGAACACGCGTTTGGGAGTTGCATAAACTATCTGGGGCGAAACAATTTTGCCGCTTTCATCAATATCAAATCTAACTAACACCTCACCTTCAATACCCCGCTGTAAAGCGGCGGCAGGGTAGACCGGCATACGACTGGTAAGGGGCATATAACCCTCAATACGTATAACGGGTACCGGGACTGGCAACTGAGGTTGAATATCAGCGGATTCATTCATCAGCCTGGGGCGCTCCGCCAGCACATGCACCTCATCAATTTGGGTGAGCCGCTGGCGTGGCAACTCCGTCTGAATAAGCTGCTGCTTAAGCGTTTTCAGCGTCGCGCTGTCGATCAATTCAATCACGGGCACCGTCAATGGCTGATGACTGGGATTGGTTGCGGAGCTGGATTCAGTTAAAAGCTCAGAAGACGATTGCAGATTGATTAAACGCAACTGCAGTAGCTCACGCACAGGCATCAATTGCACCGCCGCCAGTGGCACCAGTAACAGCAACAGCGCCAACACCCAGTACTGTGCCTTTTCAAGCGCCACAGGTGCGCGTGGGCGGTGCTCATCCATCACCGCGTGAATGCGCAAATAGAGAGGCGAGTGTCCGGCCATTGGCAGCGCAGCATGGGGTGATGTTGACGATAATGTCGTACGATATTCTTGCTGCTCTTCGCGCGCTATCGCCAATAGGTTTTCAGCATAGGCAAGGTGTTTGTCGCGCAGCCGATAGATAAAATCATCACAGGCCATCTCGGCGCAGTTTTCCAAGCGCGCCGCCAACCACCAGACCGGCGGTAAAAACCAGAAGAGCGCACACACCAACCTGACTATTACCAGACTGATCCAGTCACCGCGCGCGGCATGAGCAAATTCGTGCAGCAGCACGCTTAATTTGCGCTCTTCCGTCCAATTGATGGCAGACAGGGGCAAGCGAATGACCGGGTGCCAAAATCCCCAAATATGCGGCGCACTAACGCATGCGTTGTGCTGTATGCGTATTGGGCGGCTCAACCCCAGCTGGTGATAAAGCTCATCGGCCAGCCGGTTGAATTGTGTATCCGTACAGAGGATATCTGTGGCAGTTTGCCGCCGAAGTTGTAGCAATCCCAGCAAAAAATAGAAGACCAAAAAAGTCGCCGGAAATAGGTAGACCGCTGCGACACACATGAGTATTACAGGGTCATAGAAAACTGATACCCACCTATTGAGCCAGATAAAAACCTGATCCAGAGCAGGGTTATTCGCGGGCAATACTTCCCAGGACAAGACTGGCAACACCAATGACATCAAAGGCATCAATACCAGCGCCAACAAACCACATAACAACCAAAAATGTTGCAAGGCAGCAGACGACTTACGCAGCACCAAGGCACCCAGTACCACCACCAACAGCAAGAGTAGTGGTTTGATCAACCAGAGGCTGAGAAGCGCTGTTAGCTGTTCCGTTGTCATATCGCCACCTGTTTCGCCAGGGTTTTACTCACTCGACGTCGCTACTTTTTGCTGCGCGCCTTATCCAGCACCCGCTGCAATTCTTCAATTTCGTTTTCACTTAAACCCTGCTTGTTCATACCCAGAAGCGCGTTAACCGCCGCAACCGCCGAGCCTTCAAAAAAGGTTTTTACGAGTTTTTTCATGGCATTGGTGCGCGCCTCCTGGCGTTCGATCAGCGGGAAGTAAATGTAGCGCGGCCCCTCTTCTCGAAAACCCACCAGTTCTTTTTCCACCAGCTTGGCGAGTAGTGCGCGCACCGCAGAATAGCTGGGTGCATCAGGTATGGCGGCACGCACCTCCTGGGCCGACAAACTTCCCTCTTCAAAAAGTGCATCCATGATCTGTCGCTCTCGTCGACTGAGCTGATTTTCACGCGTCATAGGGTCTACCTCTGAAATTAATGCTACTTTTTTAGCACCATGCTAATAAAATAGCACCGCTAACCATGGCGTCAAGCAAAAGATGCTAAAAAATTAGCACATTCTCAGGCAGGCCCGGGCTGGCTGGCCCAGACAAGTCCTGCAATACTTGAGTTAACACCGAAGATAGGAGACGCACTATGGCCAACTGGATCAACGGCAGCGTTCTGGAGCGCCATCAGTGGAATTCACGACTCTGTTCGCTCAAGCTGGATCTGAGCTTGCCAGATTTCGAGGCTGGGCAGTTCGTCAGCCTGGGACTACACCTGAATGGCAAATCAGTCACCCGCCCCTACTCACTGGTCAATCCGCCGGGCACACAACCCATAGAAATCTTCTTTAACACCCTGCCCCAGGGTTTGCTCTCGCATCAGCTTTTCGCACTTGAGCCCGGCGACTCAGTGATCGCCAGCCCGCGGGTGGGTGGCTTTTTTACGCTAAGCCAGGTGCCACCCGCGCAGCACCTTTGGCTACTGGCCACCGGTACCGGCCTCGGGCCCTACCTGTCGATATTGCGCACCCCGGAGCCATGGGAAACCTACGAACGAGTCATACTGCTGCATGGTGTGCGCGACCACTCGGAGATGGCTTACCTCACACTGCTGCAGGAGCTAAAACAAAGGCATCCCCACCAATTTGATTATTTTTATTCGGTGACGCGAGAGGCAGAAACACCACACTTCACGCGGCGTATCCCTGATTTGCTGGATGAGGGTGAACTGGAAGATGCGGCGGGGCTCAATCTGGATGCAGACACCTGCCAAGTCATGCTGTGCGGCAATAGCGGCATGATCAACGCTTGTGTCGCCACGCTGACCCTGCGTGGCTTTAAAAAAAATCTACGCCGGGATCCTGGGCAAATAACGGTAGAGATCTATCAGTAACCGGTATCTACAAAAAAGCACCCGCAGGTGCTTTTTTGTAGATGAGTTGGCTGCCGAATTTACATGGGCACCAATTCCAGCTCCACGCGGCGGTTGGCCTGACGGCCCGATTCACTGCTATTGCTCGCAATTGGATAGCGCGGCCCATAGCCATAAGCCTGAATGCGCCCGGATGCCACTTGCTGGGAAACCAGGTAAGACCTGACGCTGTTGGCTCGGTCTTCACTCAAGCGCTGGTTGAGATCATCACTGCCGGTGGAGTCGGTGTGGCCGCTGACTTTAATGGCGGTTTGATTGAATTCCTTAAGCACCAACGCAACGGAATTCAACACTTCATAAAAATCGGCGCGAATTTCCGCACGACCAGTGGCGAAAGTAATGTTGCCCGGCATAACCAAATACAGGTTGTCACCTTCGCGACGCACCTGCACGCCGCTGCCCTGTAGACGATTGCGCAATGCCGCTTCCTGGCGATCCATGTAGTTTCCGATGCCACCACCTATGGCACCGCCCGCCGCCGCGCCAATCAAGGCACCTTTTTTGCGGTCGCTTTTACTGGAGGATGCCGCGCCCACTACCGCACCGGCAACAGCGCCCACAGTAGCGCCCTTGGCGGTATTGCTGGTTTTCTGTTCTCCGGTATAAGGATCGGTGGTGGTACAACCCACTACAAAGAAAAGGATCAACACATTCAGAAAAATTTTCATAACGCCTCCTACAGCATCAACTTTACAACATCACATGAAGTCGTCCGACCAGTTTAGCGCTAAACTGACTGCACAACCTCGAACCAGGTTCACTATCAACTCAGTGAGTTCATTATGCGCAGCCACTATTTACCGAAACTGAATGTCTTTGGACAACTGAGCGCACTTTTTTGTGCGCTGCTGGTTGCAGGGTGTAGCTATTCCGTCAGTCTGAACGACCGAGTGATTTATGACCCACCAGGACTTTTTAGCGACTACAAGATTGCCGATCACCCACTCGCCGAATGTGTTAAACAACATTTGATCGATAATCAGATTACCAATGTGCAACAGCTCACACGCCTGGACTGTAGCAACGCAGGGATTAGCAATCTGGCGGGTCTGGAAAGGTTTGTGGCCATTGAGGAACTCAACCTCGCAAGCAATCAACTGACAGATCTGACACCCCTGGCCAAGCTGAGCCAGTTGCGCGTGTTGATTTTGCGCGAAAATCCGCTGACGTCTATCGAGCCACTACTGCCGCTGCTGCGATTGCAGCAACTGGATCTCGATAAAACAGCTATCGTTGACTGTCGGGATTTGCAGCAATTGGAAAACAACCTGGCGGGAACCCACTATCAGTTGCAAAAGCCCCCGGCCTGTCGCTGATCGGCCGGGAGCGGAGAATTTACTTAAGAAAACTCAGGCCTATGGTGTTGCGCAGTTGATGCACCACCCGCATTTTCACCGGTTCAAGATTGATTGGCCCCACCGCTTTTTTAAAACGCACATAAACTTCGGTGCCCACCGGCGGGTTGGGCTGGTTTTCAATTTGAACCAGGGCACCACCATCAGAAATATCTTTGGTAAAGCCCACGATAGTGCCGAACCCAGGGTGACTCATTTCGACCCTGACCGATGTGGAAGTACGTTCAAATTGACGGCGTTCTATCATTGTCTGACTCCTTATCGCTGATGCGTAGCTATTACTTGCGTCCTGTCGTTGACCACTCGGCCTCTGCCAATCACGGCCTGCCCTGCCCCTGAAGCATAGGCCAAAATTTAGCGCAGCGCGCTGCATCACTAGTCAATGTGCAGCCAACCAAACCCCTGCTCCTGACAGGCGTAGGTTACGCACCTCACCTCGACCAGCCAGGGCTCCAGCGCTGCGGCCACGGCCGCGGGTGCGTTGTTTTGCTGGCTGATGTGAGCCACCACCAGATGCTGCAAGCGGCCGCGATCCAGGCGCGCCAGAAGGCCGGCGGCCTGTTGGTTACTCAGGTGGCCCCAGGGACCACCTACCCGCTGTTTAAGCTGATAGGGATAGGGGCCGGAGGCGAGCATAGCAGCATCATGATTGGCTTCCAGAATCAGCGCATCACACTTTTGATAGGCGGCTTCCACCTGGGGACTGATGCTGCCGAGATCGGTCAACAATCCCAGGCATTTTTGCTGGTAACGAAAAAGATACTGAGCGGGTTCGCGGGCGTCGTGAGGCACGGGCACAGGTTGCACTTCAAGGCCCTGCAGATCGAAGGAAGCATAGGATTGGATCAGGCGTAAATCCGGCAACTCACCCAGGCGGCGACTGTGATAGGTGCCCGGCGTCATAAACACGGGCAACTGGTAACGTCGCGCCAGGGGCGCTATGCCCTTGAGGTGATCGCCGTGTTCGTGGGTAACCACCAGCGCCGAAAGTTCTTGCGGGTGGACGCCGAGACGCGCCAGGCGCACCTCGGTTTCGCGCACGCTGAACCCGCAATCAACCAGCAGTTTGCCGCCTGGCCAAGCCACCAGAGTGGCGTTGCCACGGCTACCACTGCCCAGGGACGCAAAGGCGAACACCTAGATCAGGTTTTTACGCACCAGAGTCAACAACTCCCTGGCGGTACGAGAATCAAGGCGCTTGCCATAGGGATCGCGAATACGCACCTGCAAATCCCCTTCGTCACCCGTCACAATAACCAGGTAACCGGGCGCATTGGGCAATCGGGTTTCCGCTTTGCGGTTGGAGTAAGGCGCTTTGATCAGTGCCTCATCCTTGGGCAGATTGTCCAGCAGCTGCTCGAGGGTGTAAGGGCTGGTCTGTTTGAGACGTTCGTCTTCAGGAACCCCAAAAATAGCGGTTAGGAAGCGCGAGTTGCGCATGCGCGACAACCAGCCTGGGCCATCAGGGTCAACCTTCCGGTAGTAGACATAAAACACTCCGGCAGCAGCGTTATTTTCGTAGGGAACAAAGCCCTCTTGTCGCGTCGCGTGCAGCAGGGTTCCCAGCGCCCGCCCCCGGTCGAGACGCAGATTGAGTACAGGCTCTCCGCCCACACTGGTCAACCCGGCCTTGGCGTTGCCACCGATGGCCTGCGCCAGGAGGGAAGTACCGCCTTCGGTGGGATCGTCCGCCAGGGTTGCCGCCAGTTCATCAAGCAACCAGCGCTCTCGCTCGGGATTGGTAGAGGTTTCCACCCAGGCCAAATCTGCACTGACTGGGCTACCGGCTGGAACGCTCATATGGCGAATATGGATTTCACTGGTCTCAGGTTGCACGCCCTGGTCAATCTGGATGCGATAACGGTCATAGGTGGTCAGGTCAGTTTTAAACTGCACCCAATCCGATTCAATCACACCCCGGGCAATATCCGCCCGCGCCACATCCAGGCCGTTGACATTCAGGAAGCTGCGAATGCGCGGCCAGATTTCCCCCGGTGCGACATTCATTAAAATCCAGGACTGATCACCCAGGCGTTGAATTTTGATAGTTTGCTCAAGCAGATTGGATGATATGGCCTGGGGACGGGGCACTTCGCCGGTTACATCTTCCTCAAAGGTGGCATTCACCAACCGAGGCACTGGATAAAGATCACCCAAAGCACGCTTATCAAGGCTCTCGTCCAGCACCAGCGGGGGAATCTTGTCGGCCTTTTGGTAGTCCGTGGTGCGATTGCGAAACCAGCCATCTTCACCAAAAAACATGCCGCAACCCGACAGGGAGAGACACAACAGGGGAAGCCAAAGCAGGGAAGTTCTTTTCGATACCGTCATTATTGTCATGAAATGTCTCTAAAAAATCGCTACAGCAGCCCGGCGGCCTGCAGGGCAGAGTTAACCTGTGAGTGGTACTGGGCTGACAGGGGTGTCAGCGGCAGGCGAATGCCGGATTTGATCAACCCCATGCGCTCCACTGCCCACTTGACCGGGATGGGATTGGCCTCGACGAACATGGCCGCGTGCAGAGGCAACAAACGCTCATTGATCGCCCTCGCCTCTTCGGCTTTTCCGGCCAGGGCCAGCTCGCACATACGGGCAATGGCAGCTGGTACGACATTCGCAGTGACAGAAATATCCCCAACACCGCCAGAAAGTATCAATTCCACCGCCGTGGCGTCGTCACCGGAAATCACCGCAAAACCTTTGGGCGCGCGTGCAATCAGATCCCGTGCGCGGGGAATGTCCCCAGTGGCTTCCTTTATACCCACAATATTGGGCACTTCGGCCAGGCGCAGCACCGTCTCGGTTTTCATGTCTACGCCGGTGCGCCCGGGCACGTTGTAGAGCAGTTGCGGAATGGCAACATGGCGGGCGATATGCTGATGGTGCAGAAACAAGCCCTCCTGGGTGGGCTTGTTGTAGTAGGGGCTAACCAGCAGGCAGGCGTCGGCACCGCGATCCTTGGCAGCCTGGGTCCATTCCAGAGCTTCGGCGGTAGAGTTGGCGCCAGTACCGGCAATCACCGGGATACGGCCATTGACCTGATCCACCACCCGTTTGATCACCTCCATATGCTCTTCCACATTCAGTGTGGGCGATTCACCGGTTGTGCCCACAGCGACCAACGCGTGAGTGCCCTGCGCCAGGTGCCAATCCACCAGATTGTGCAGACTGGTCCAGTCGAGGCTGGTGTCCGGGTTCATAGGGGTTACCAGGGCAACCATACTGCCTTGAAACATGCCTTACTCCGTGCAAACAGCGCGCAAATTGGCGCTGGCGTTGATTGGTTGAGCGTTAACAGAAGGGCGCCATGGTACTGAGTTACCCGGCGCCGAAACAATCACTTTTTAAAATCCAGCATGCGCTGCAAAGGAATCATCGCCAGGCGCCCCAGCTCCGGGTCTACATGGATTTCGTTATCGCTTCGATCAAATACCCCGGCCAGATTATCCAGCACATTCATCGCCATCCAGGGGCAGTTGGCGCAACTGCGACAGGTGGCGCCGCTACCGGCGGTGGGCGCTATATGGAATAGCTTATCGGGGCTGAGTTGCTGCATCTTATAAAAGATGCCCTGATCAGTAGCGACAATAAATTCGCGGTTGGGCAGGGTTTGCGCGGCTTTGATGAGTTGGGAGGTGGAGCCCACCACGTCGGCCAGGGCAACCACAGCGGCGGGTGATTCCGGATGCACCAACACGGCGGCCTCCGGATAAAGCACTTTCAGGTCTTCCACGCCCTTGGCTTTGAATTCTTCGTGCACGATACAGGCGCCGTTCCAGAGCATTACATCGGCGCCGGTTTTTTGCTGCACATAGGCGCCCAGGTGACGATCCGGCGCCCAGAGGATTTTTTTGCCCTGGCGATCCAGGTAGTCCACCACATCCAGCGCAATGCTGGAGGTGACCACCCAATCGGCGCGGGCTTTGACGGCGGCGGATGTATTGGCGTAGACCACCACTTCGCGATCCGGATGCTTATCGCAAAAAGCCGCAAATTCATCCGCTGGACAGCCCAGGTCCAGTGAGCAAGTGGCTTCGAGGGTAGGCATCAGCACCCGCTTTTCGGGCGTGAGTATCTTGGCGGTTTCGCCCATGAACTTCACCCCGGCTACAACCAGAGTGGTGGCAGGATGGTTTTTGCCGAAGCGGGCCATTTCGAGGGAGTCGGATACGCAGCCGCCGGTTTCTTCGGCCAGGGCTTGAATCAAAGGGTCTGTGTAGTAGTGGGCCACGAGTACGGCATTGTGGGCTTTGAGCTGGGCTTTGATGCGCGTTTTGTAGTCGGCTTCCTGTTCGGGGGTGTAGCGAGGTACTTCGCCCGCCCGCGCCAGATGTTCCCTGACGCGCTCAGCGGCGGCGGCCAGGTCGTTGTCGGCGATGAGGGGGATGGATGCGGTCATGGGAAAGCACACTGCTGATGAAAATGGGTGGCGATTCTATCACGAAGTTAGAAATGCGTTCTTAATACGGGGCTGGGGTTCCGGAGTAGTGTCTAGGGTATTGCGTGATTTGAGTTCTTAAGCCAGCGCGGCGACTGGGAATTGGCCCGCGAGACACGCCGTGAACCCTTCCTTGGGGGCTCGACGCCGACGTCCTGTCGGCGACGGTCTCGCAAACCAATTCCCAGTCCCCACGCTTCCCCAAGTGCCAATTTTGTTTAGGGCAAAAACAAAAAGGGATGCCGTGTGGCATCCCTTTGGGAGTTTGGTGGGTCGTGCTGGATTCGAACCAGCGACCAATTGGTTAAAAGCCAACTGCTC
>CBFGWO010000069.1:0-17525 GCA_965652595.1 uncultured Cellvibrio sp.
CTTTTCAGTTGCCTTTTCAGGCATCTTTGCCGGGGCAGGGGCCTTAGCCGGTGCCGCTACCGGTGTTTTACCGCTGGATACTGGAGCCTGGGGCACCTTGCGTGTCAGAGCGGATTCTGTGCCTGGCGCCGTGCCGCTCACCAGATGATCCTGCGCCTTGAAAATGTGCAAACAGGAGCCGCAGCGCACTGCGCCCTTGGCGGATTGCAGCTGGGTGCTGGTGATACGAAAAGCTGTGCCACATTTGGGGCAGCGGGTGACCATGTTGCTCATAAGCGGCGATTTATCCTTTTATTCGGCTGGCCTCGGAATCTACTCCGGGCGATAGATCAGTCTAGACCCTGACCTGAATTGGGTAAATTATGATCTTTGCAGACTGTTAAGTCTCGCGCCTTTTGACGCCAACCTACAACTGACGGCAGCTAACGCTTTTTGATACCCGTCAGGCAGACCCACTCTTCTTGCTGGCGCGGTGGTTCAAAGTCAAACCAGGTGCGGTAGGCGTCCATTACCGCCTCTGCCTGCACAGCCAGTACCCCCGACAGGCAAAGGCGGCCACCCAGCCGGGTTAGGCCATTGAGCTGGGGAGCCAGTTCGGCGAGGGGGCCAGCGAGAATATTGGCCAGCATCACATCCGCTTTGACCTCTGGGCAGCGTTGCGGTAAGTAAACCGGCATGGCGTCATCGGCCAATTGGTTGCGCCGCGCATTTTCGGTGGTGGCCAAGAGCGCCTGGTGATCTATGTCGACACCGATAACCTGGCGTGCGCCCAGCAGTAGGGTCGCTATACCGAGAATGCCGGAGCCGCAGCCGTAATCCACGACCAGCGTGTCTTTTAATTCCTGCTCATCAATCCATTGCAGGCACATAAAAGTGGTGGGGTGGGTGCCGGTGCCAAAGGCCAGGCCCGGATCGAGCATCAGGTTGATTTTGTCGGGCTCAGGCGGCGTCTGCCAGCTGGGGCAGATCCACAGGCGCGCGCCGCAGCGAATGGCGTGGTAGTTTTTCATCCACTCCCTTTCCCAGTCCTTGTCTTCCAGCAGCTCCCATTTGTGCTCCGGCAGCTCGGCGGCAAAACCCTGGCGCACCTTTTGAGTGACAGCGGCGGTATCTGTGTCGGCTTCGTAAAGACCTGTGATGTCCACCAGATCCCAGAGTGGGGTTTCACCCAATGCGGGCTCAAAAATAGGTTGGTCGGCAGCGTCTTGCAGCGTGACAGAGGCGGCGCCGCTGGCGAGCAGCGCATCCTCGAGTTTGTCGGCTTGGGTGCGGGAGACTTTGACCTTGAGTTGTAGCCAGGGCATGGGTATCTCGGTGGGAAAGAGCGGCAAAAAGGCCCGCAATCGCGGGCCGCTTGTGGATCAGGTGGCGAGTTTTTTCTCGAGGTAGTGAATGTTGACACCGCCTTTGCGGAACTCGGTATCGCGCACCAGCATTTGTTGCAGGGGAATATTGGTGCGAATGCCATCCACAATGGTTTCGTCCAGTGCATGGCGCATACGATCCAGTGCCACCTCGCGGGTTTCGCCGTAGGTGATGATCTTGGCGATCATGGAGTCGTAGTTGGGCGGAACCGTGTAGCCACTGTAGAGGTGCGAATCCACGCGCACACCAAAGCCACCGGGGGCGTGGTAGTTTTTCACCAGGCCGGGGCAGGGCATAAAGGTTTTGGGGTCTTCGGCATTGATACGGCATTCAAAGGAGTGACCGCGAATCACAATATCCGATTGCTTGATCGATAATTTCTCGCCCGCGCAAACGCGAATCTGCTCCTTGATCAGATCAACGCCGGTGACCATTTCGGATACCGGGTGCTCTACCTGGATACGGGTGTTCATTTCGATAAAGTAAAAACGGCCATCTTCGTACAAAAATTCAAACGTACCCGCACCGCGATAACCGATATCAACGCAGGCTTTAACGCAAGCAGCGTAGGTGGCTTGGCGCACGTCTTCGGGAATGCCGGGGGCAGGGGCTTCTTCCAGTACTTTTTGGTGGCGGCGTTGCAGCGAGCAGTCGCGATCACCCAAATGGATAGCATTGCCTTGGCCATCGGAAAGGATTTGCACTTCCACGTGACGTGGGTTTTGCAGGAATTTTTCCATGTAAACCGTATCGTCGCCGAAGGCCGCCTTGGCTTCACCCATGGTGACGTGAATGGAATTCATCAGCGCAGCTTCTGTGTGCACCACGCGCATGCCACGACCACCACCACCGGCTGCGGCTTTGATAATGACCGGGTAGCCAATGCGGCGTCCAATCTCGAGGCACTTGTCCGCATCATCGGCGGGCAAAGGACCATCGGAGCCGGGCACTGTTGGTACACCGGCCTTTTTCATGGCTTTAATCGCCTCTACCTTGTCGCCCATCATGCGAATCACATCTGGGTCCGGGCCGATAAACACAAAGCCGCTTTTTTGTACGCGCTCGGCAAAATCGGCGTTTTCAGCGAGAAAACCATAGCCTGGATGCACGGCAACGGCATCGGTGATTTCCATGGCGCTGATAATCGCCGGAACATTCAGGTAGCTTTTGGGTGAGGGGTTGGGGCCTATGCACACTGACTCGTCGGCCAGGCGCACGTGCTTGAGGTCGCGATCGACCTGGGAGTGAACCGCCACGGTTTTAATGCCCATTTCCTTGCAGGCGCGCAGTATGCGCAGGGCAATTTCGCCGCGATTGGCGATAAGAATTTTTTCAAACATGAGTCAATTCCTTCAGCGGATAACCTGTTTTGGGGGTGCGTAAATAAAGGGCACTTAAACTATGGTTACCAGCGGCTGATCGAATTCGACCGGCATACCGTCTTCCACCAGTATGGCTTCAATCACACCGGCCTTGTCAGCTTCGATTTGGTTCATCATCTTCATGGCTTCGATAATGCAGATAACATCGCCCACTTTGACGTGCTTGCCCACTTCAACAAAAGAGGGAGAGCCTGGGCTGGGTGAGCGGTAAAAGGTGCCGACCATGGGTGACTTGACCAGGTGCCCGTGAGTAGCGGGGGCAGCGCTTTCGCTGGGCGCTGACGAGGCAGCAGCGGGAGCGGTTGGTGCAGCGGGTGCTGTTTGCGCCGGTGCTGGTGCATAGTTGGGCATGGGGGCGGCAATAAACTGGGTGCTGCTGGGGCTATTGCGACTGATGCGCACCGACTCCTCGCCTTCTTTGATCTCAAGCTCGCCAATGTTGGATTCTTCCAGCAGTTCGATGAGTTTTTTAATTTTGCGGATATCCATGGGTTCCTCACTTATGAGTCTGTTGGGGGGCGCCGCCGTGGGTGGCGCCCGGGTGTTTTTAATCAGGGGTTGAGCTGCCGCAGCGCGGCCTCCAATGCCAACTCGTAGCCCACCGCACCCAGGCCGCAAATGACGCCCTGAGCAATATCGGAGAAATAGGAGTGATGGCGAAAGCTTTCGCGCTTATGGACGTTGGAGAGGTGAACTTCGATAAAAGGAATCTTCACCGCCAGGAGCGCATCGCGCAGGGCAACGCTGGTGTGGGTAAAAGCCGCTGGATTAATGATGATGAAATCCACGCCCTCTTGGCGGGCATCATGGATGCGGTCAATCAGTTCGTATTCGGCATTGCTTTGCAGGCTTTGCAGGTGGTGACCGCGATCTACGGCAATCTGGCTCAGGCGCTGGTTAATGGTGTCCAGTGTATCGGCACCATAGATGCCCGGTTCCCGCTGGCCCAGGAGATTCAGGTTGGGGCCGTGTAACACCAGGATAGTCGCCATAGGGGTTCTCTTATCGTGGAAATTGCCGCAAAGACTTGCCGGGAGCGCATGCCAAGCCGAAAAGTGTGGCGAGTTTGCCGCAAATCCCGGTTTATGTCCACGATAAGGCGTTAATTAGTTTAATTGGGCGAAAATAACAGCAAGTTTGCGGAAGTTAGCCTTTAAGGGGGCTTTGACGACTGCGTCAATACAGCAATTTGACCGAGGAAGTGGTCTGTTTCATGTCTTTTGTCAGCAGAATCAAGAAAAATTCTGAATATGTCTAAAGTTGGTGCCCATTTTCGTCTAATTGCGACAAAAGCACTTATTTTTCTCAAGGTGTCGTTTGCAGCGCATCAATAACCAGTCCCGGTGTCAGTATTTGCGGAAGAATAATGCCCTTGCCCGCATGGCCCGCCGGGAACCAGAGATAGAGCGGCACGCCGCTGCGCCCGTATTCCTCCAGGAGAGCGGTTATCTGCGGATCTGTGTTGGTCCAGTCGCCTTTGAGCGTGATCACGCCACCCGCATCAAACGCCGCTTCCACTTGGCTGTTACTCAGACTGACTCTCTCGTTGGCGAGACAGGTGAGGCACCAGTCCGCCGTCAGGTTGACGAATACCGGCTTACCTTGAGCGCGCAAATCTTCCAGCAGGCGCGGACTATAGGCCTGCCAGCGGCCCTCGACTTTGGGTTGCAGCGCTTGCCAGGGCAGGAGCAGGGCGCTCGCCAGCGCCAGGACAATCAGCAGTCGACGCACAAATTCCAGCCAACCTTTTGCGCCCTTGGACATCAACCAAAAACCAAACGCCAGGGCGAGCAGGCCGCAGGCTACCGTCATCAGGGTGTTGGTGCTGGTTTGACGGCCCAGCACCCACAGCAGCCAAAGCGCCGAGAGATAGAGCGGAAAGGCGAGCAGCTGTTTAAGGTTGTCCATCCAGGGGCCAGGTTTAGGCAGGCGCTGCGCCAGTCCGGGGTAATAGCAGAGCAGCAACAGCGGCAGCGCCATGCCAAAGCCGAGGGCTACAAAGATACTGAGCGCTATTGGTGTCGGCTGGGTGAGCGCAAAGCCTAGGGCAACACCCATTAGTGGTGCGGTGCAGGGGCTGGCCACCACCGCCGCCAGGACGCCAGTAAAAAAGGAGCCGCGCAGGCCGCTTTGTTGAGTGAGATCCTGGCCCATACCCATCCAGCGGCCGCCCAGGGTGAGCAGGCCGGACAGGCTCAGGCCCATGATAAAAAACAGGTAAGCCAGCCCGGTAACCAAGCCGGATGATTGCAGTTGAAACCCCCACCCCAGGGCTTCACCGCTGGCTCTGGCGGCGAGCAGCAGCAGGGCAAACCCCACAAAGCAAAGCAAAATGCCAGCGGTATAGGCCCAGCCGTGCAGGGCCAGTCGACCGGATTCGGCCCGTGCCAGGCTGAGCACCTTGATCGAAAGCACCGGAAAAACGCAGGGCATGGCATTGAGGATTACCCCGGCCACCAGGGCAAAGCCAATATTGAGCAACAGCGTCCAGAAAAGGCCTTTGCTGTCTGTTGGCGCAGTGTCCGCCGTTGGATAAGTGCTGCTGGTTGCCGGACGTTTATCGGCCGCCAGGGACCGGACGCTGCCGGTTGATGGGTCTATCCCCAGTAACTGGGTGTAGGGGGGATAGCAAAGACCGGCGTCGGCACAGCCCTGGGATTCGATTCGCAACTCAAAGGCGGGGCTGTTTGGGGGAAGAGGGATGGTCACCAGTGCGCGATCGTAAAAAACGGTCATGTCCTTTTCGAAAAATTCATCAAATTTGGTAATGCCTTTTTCGAATTGGGGCTCGAGACTCAGGGGCGGTTCGGTGCGAAAGACAAAGCGTTCCTGATAGAGGTAGTAGTCTGGTGCCACCCACCAATCGAGTATCAGCTTGTCGCCCTCCAGGCGACTGCTCAGGCGAAAGGCCTGCTCGACCGGTAAAAACTCGTCTTGCGGAGACAGCAGGCCGGAGCCGCGCCCAGTGTTGCTGAAAATGTCCTCGGCCAGCACAGGGCCTGAGCCCAGCAGCAGTCCAAGCAGACAGATTGCTGACATCAGCCGCTGAATCCACAGGCGGCGTTGAATCACTGATCGAAAAAAAACTGGCATAGAGAACCTGGGTTGTGCTGGCGGACTTGTCTCAGAGGCTGAGGCATCATAAAAGTTTCTTGCTGGCCACAGAGACTTGGCGTGCCCTTGGGCAAATTGCCGGGTAGTATAGGCGCGTTTTTTCGTCAAACCACAAGTCAAGAAGTGAGATGTTTCGTTTATGACACCTGAAGTGCAGTCGTGGCTTAAGGGATGCAGGCTAATTAAGCTGGGCGGATACAGCCTGTTGTGGGTTTTGATGGCGGCTCTGTCTGCTTGTCAACAGCTGCCGGGTGAGTCGCGCGGTGCAGCGACTCCATCAGGCGCTAGGGCCGCTATCGGTGCTCCGGCTCCACTGGCGCAGGAAGAGCGCCTGCGTCGGCTGCTGGCGGATGCGGACTATGCCCTCTCCCGCGATCGGTTGCTGCACCCCATTGAAGACAACGCCTTTGACCGCTATCAGGCAGTACTGCTGGTGGACCCCACCAACAGCCAGGCAAAAACCGGGTTGCAAACCATTGCGCTGCGCTACATAGAAATGGCGCGTACCAGTATCGGTCGGGGGCAATATGCGCGGGCTCAGGAATACATAGGCAACGCGCGCAGCATTGACCCCGAGAGCCCACTGTTGGAAGAGGTGAGTCAACTCTTGCGTCGCCAGCGCGCTGCCAATCCACCGCCACCGGCCTATGTGCCCGGGCCCAATGAGCATGTGTTGGATATCAAGGCGCTGAATCAAAAAACACCCGAACTTCTGGCGCGACTCACGGAACTGGCGAAAATGGCCCAGGCCAGTGGCGATCTGGTGATGATTCATGCGCGCAACGACGCCGAAGGCCGATGGATTTACTCGCAAATGCGCGATGCCCTGGAAGATTATTTACTGCGCGGCGATATTCGCATCGCAAGCCAGCCGCGCGTGCAATTTATTCCTGTTGAATAACCCAGAGAGCTGCCTATGTGCCTGTTTACCGGAATGGCTTTTCGCAAATACCTCACCATCCTGAGTGGGCTGTGGATCTTGTTGATGGTCTCAGCCAGTGTCAGTGGCGATGATCATGCCCATCCTGATCAGCCACCCCATCCAGCGCAGCTGATGGCAACCGATGCTTACATTTACGTGCCCATCGCCGGGCGAACCATGACGGCTGGTTACTTCACCCTGACTAATTCCGGCGAGAAAGACTATCAGCTGGTGGCGGTAGAATCGGTCAGCGCTGGTCGCATTGAGCTACACAGTCATCAACATGTTGATGGCGTGATGAAAATGCGTCGCGAAGCCCAGGTGCCGATACCCGCCGGAGCAGAGGTGGTGTTCGCGCCGGGCGGCTTGCATTTGATGCTTTTTGATCTCACACCAGGACCGCAAACCGGACAGCAGCTAGACTTAACACTGATATTCGATGATGGCTCCCGCCTGCCGCTGGTGGCGGCGGTGAAAAGTCGCTTTGATCGACCGCATCATTGATAAACGCGCGCAGCGCAGGAGGGATTGATGGCGTTTTCGAGGTTGAAACACTGGTGGGTTAAGCGTGTCAGGCACGCTAAAGACGGTTACCAGGAAACCCAGGAGGATATTCACGCAATCAGCCTAAAGTGGCGCTTGCTGGGTTGGTTGCTGCTCGCCTACCTGTTGATCATGATGCTGGTAGGCATTTATTGGAGCTTCACGCCGTCGCTGTTCGACGTGCGCACCAACACCAAAACCTATTTGGCTGAGCGCCAGTTTCAGCCGGTGGTGGGTACCACAACCGCTGTCACCCTCATTTCGGTCGCGGAAACCCTACTCGACAAACCTGGCGGCTATCTCACGAACGACATTACGCCTCCCGGTATTTGGCTCGACAACATGCCCAACTGGGAGTTTGGTGTATTGGTGCAGGTGCGCGATATGAGCAAAGCCATGCGCGAAGCCATCAGCCGTTCCCAATCCCAGTCGCGGGAAGATGTTGATCTGATTCTGGCGGAGCCGCGCTTTAACTTTGATAACAGCTCCTGGATTCTCCCGGCCAGCGAATCCCAGTACCGGGAAGCCATCGGCTATCTGGAAAAGTACCTGGAGCGTATGGCTGGCGAGCAGCGCGATGCCCAGTTTTTTGCGCGGGCGGACAACCTCAACTATTGGTTGTCCACGGTGGAAACCCGGCTGGGAAATTTATCGCAGCGCCTCAGTGCGAGCGTGGGCCAGCAGCGATTGAATACCGACCTGGCGGGTGACCCTGACGCACCACCTTCCCCCGCAGCTCAACGCGACAGCTTGGTAAAAACCCCCTGGAGTGAACTGGACGATGTGCTCTACGAAGCGCGCGGTTCCGCTTGGGCGCTGATTCACTTTTTGCGCGCCGTGGAAGTGGATTTTGCCGAAGTGTTGGAAAAGAAAAACGCGCGGGTGAGTTTGCAGCAGATCATTCGCGAATTGGAGGGTACTCAGCAAACCATCTACAGCCCCATGATTCTCAACGGCAGTGGCTTTGGAATGCTGCCCAATCACTCGCTGGTCATGGCGTCATATATCTCGCGCGCCAACGCGGCGATTATTGATCTGCGGCGCCTGTTAGCCCAGGGCTAGGCCCGATGCAATAGCACAAGAGGGCGTAGGGGCGAGGGCCTGCCGCCTCCCTGAACGCCCTCGGATGTAACCGATTTGCATGAAAAAAACCGTCAGGATGAGTTGTCGTTTTCATACTCTTTTGGCTAAAGTAGGGGCATCGGCAACACAAACGGCCATTTATGTGCCAGAATGCGTCCATCTCTGACGACGTTGGCTCTGCTGGTTGTTCGCGAAAGCGCGCTGGATTGCCGCCCCAATTTCCGTTATTGCTCAGGTTTAGTGAGTGGAGTAATAACCGCAACCGTCTCTCACCGTCGATGTCTGGTTGATGCATCGACGTCTCCCTCTGCCCTCTACTTTGTAGAGGGCTTTTTTTTGCCCACCGCTGGTGCTCACCCTAGGTTATTGCCCGCCCAACTGGCATAATCACGCCCCCATTTCCCGTCGGCTCCGCTGCCAACACGTCCGCTGAGTGCGCTGGTCCACACCCGCCGTCGTATAGGGGTGTTTCTTTCGTTGAGTTCTGATGCAGAGGATTAAGATGCAACCACAGGTCAAACCCCGTAACCCCAACTTCTCTTCCGGCCCTTGCAGCAAGCGTCCCGGCTACAGCCTGGATCAGCTGGATATCTCCACCCTCGGCCGCTCTCATCGCTCCACCATCGGCAAGGCCGCACTTCAGCGCGCCTGCGAAGATACGGCTGAGCTCCTGGGCCTGCCCGAGGGCTATCGCGTGGGGGTGGTGCCGGGTTCCGACACGGGTGCGGTAGAAATGGCTATGTGGTCGCTGCTGGGTGCGCGCGGCGTGGATATTTTGCAGTGGGAATCCTTTGGTAAAGGCTGGCTGAGCGACGCCACCAAGGAACTCAAGCTGGCGGTAAACGCCCATGAAGCCGACTACGGCCTGCTGCCCGACCTGAGCAAGGTCAACTTTGATAACGACGTGATTTTCACCTGGAATGGCACCACTTCGGGTGTCAAGGTGCCCAACGGCGACTGGATTCCCGCGGATCGCCAAGGTCTGACCATTTGCGACGCAACCTCGGCGGTTTTCGCGATGGAAATGCCCTGGGAAAAACTGGACGTGATTACCTTCAGCTGGCAGAAAGTATTGGGCGGCGAAGGCGCGCACGGCATGTTGATCCTCAGCCCGCGCGCGGTTGAGCGTCTGGAAACCTATAAGCCTTCCTGGCCAATGCCGAAACTGTTCCGCATGACCAGCGGTGGCAAGCTGTCTGAAGGCATCTTCAAGGGCGACACCATCAATACGCCTTCCATGCTGGCGGTAGCCGATTACCTGGACGCCCTGGACTGGGTGCGTTCTATTGGTGGTGTTAAAGAAACTATCGCTCGCTCCAACGCCAACCTGGCGGTGCTGGAAAAATTTATCGCGGCCAACGACTGGATCGACTTCCTGCCTCAGTTAGCGGAAACCCGCTCTAACACCAGCGTGTGCCTGACCCTTAAGGCCAGTGCTGACCAGGTAAAAGCCATGGTCAAGCTGCTGGATAAAGAAGGCGTGGCCTACGACATAGGCGCCTACCGCGATGCCCCGGCGGGCCTGCGTATCTGGTGCGGTGCCACTGTTGATTCGGCCGATCTGGAAGCCCTGATGCCCTGGCTGACCTGGGCTTATCAGCAGGTTACCCAGGCCTAAAGCCAAACGCAGCGGCCATTGTTGCCGCTTTCGCCAGTGTAATTTTAAGGAAGCTTTCATGTTCAAGATCAAAACCTACAACACCATATCTGTTAAAGGCCTTAATCGCTTTGCGCGCGAGAAGTATGAAGTTGCCAGTGATATCGGCCAACCGGATGCCTACATCCTGCGTAGCCATAAACTTCATGGCGAGCCGTTGCCTGAGAGCGTCAAAGCTGTTGCCCGCGCCGGTGCGGGCACCAACAACGTGCCGGTTGAGGACTACACCAAAAAAGGTGTGGTGGTTTTCAATTCCCCCGGCGCTAACGCCAACGCGGTAAAAGAGCTGGTGATCGCCGGTATGCTGTTGGGCTCGCGCGGCATTTTGCCGGGCATGGAGTATGTGAGCACCTTGACGCATATGACCGATGCCGAAGAAATGTCCAAGCTGTTGGAGAAAGAAAAATCCCGTTTTGCCGGTAGCGAAATTCAAGGCAAAACCTTGGGTATAGTTGGCCTGGGTGCTATCGGTTCGCTGATTGCCGACGCCGCTCTGGCGCTGGGTTTGAATGTGGTGGGTTTCGACCCGGCACTTTCGGTTGAGGCCGCCTGGCGCTTGCCCAATCAGGTTGGCCGCATGGAAAACCTGCAATCCTTGTTGGCGCGCTCGGATTACGTGACGCTGCACGTGCCCGCTATTCCCGCCACCAAGCACATGATTAACGCCGATACCCTCAAGACCATGAAAAAAGGTGCCACCCTGCTGAACTTCGCCCGCGAAGCCATAGTGGATGCTCATGCGGTGGTAGCCAGCCTGGATGAAGGACATTTGGGCAGATACATCTGCGATTTCCCGGAGCCTGTGCTGCTCAACCGTCCCGATGTTTACGCCATGCCCCACATAGGCGCCAGCACCGAAGAGGCCGAGGAAAACTGCGCGATCATGGCCGCCGACCAACTGATGGATTACCTCGAAAACGGCAACATTAAAAACTCGGTGAATTTCCCGGCGGTACAGATGGATCGCAACCCCGGCATAGGCGCGCGTATTACCTTTGCCAATGGCAACGTTTCCGGCGTGCTCGGCCATGTGCTCTCGGTGTTGGCCGATAACAAGGTCAACGTGGTGGATATGGTCAACAAGAGTCGCGGTGATATTGCCTACAACATTATCGATGTGGAACAGGTGCCTGCGGCTGCGGTAGTGGATGCCATCAAAGCCGTTGAGCATGTGATTGCCCTGCGGGTGATCTAAGCCAGCCAATGTATAAATTGGTGTTCTTTGTACCTCCCTCTCATCTCGATGCCGTGAAGACTGCCGTCTTCGCGGCAGGTGCAGGGCGATTGGGTAACTACGATTGCTGCGCCTGGCAGCAGTTGGGTGAAGGCCAGTTTCGCCCGCTAAAAGGCAACAAGGCATTTGTTGGTTCTACCGATCAGCTAAGCCGCGTACCTGAGTACCGGGTCGAGATGGTGTGTGAAGATACTTGTATCGCCGCTGCCCTGGCCGCACTGCGCGCCGCCCATCCCTATGAAGAACCGGCCTTTGATATTTGGCGCTTGGCTGATCCTCAGAATTTACCATCGGCCTATTAAACCCTGAGTGACTTTGATAGCTTGCGGTCTTGGAAAGTTCGGCGGTCTTGGATAGTTCGGCGGTCTTGGATAGTTCTGCGGTTGTGCTAAGGTTGAGGCACATCTCAGCGAGCCCTAATCATGCATCCCGATTGGCAGGCCTTCAGCCAGGCACTTTTGCACCATCATCTAGACATAGACTCTCCCTCCCAGGACCATGCCCGCCAGGCGGCGGTGCTGGCGCTTTTTTGTGTTCAACCCCAACCCCAATTGCTCTACACCCTTCGTGCGCCTCACTTAAAACGCCACGCTGGGGAGGTCTCCTTTCCCGGCGGTATGTGGGAACCGGGCGATGCCAATTTGCTCGCCACGGCGCTGCGCGAAACTCACGAAGAAATTGGTTTGCCCGCCGAGGCCATATGCCTGCTGGGCGCCTGCCGTCCGCGCAGAACCCTGGCAGGTACACTGGTTACGCCTTTTGTTGGTTTGATCGAGCAAGATTGTGAGCTGCGACCAGACCCGGGTGAGCTGGATGCCATCTTTCATGTGCCCCTGGCCGCTTTTGCCCAGGGATTGCAGGTGCGTACCGATCTTTTCGAGCGGGAAGGACTGAGCGTGAAGGTGCCCGCTTATCGCTACCAAACCTTTGAGATATGGGGTTTTACCGCAGCACTTACCCAGGAATTGCTCACCATTATTCAGCAAACAATTACACAGGATGGTGTCATCATCTGACGGCCAGGCTGCGTATACTCGCCTGCCATAGTTAATTCGGGTTGTTCGAACCCATTCATTGAAAAAGGAGCTCACCATGAAAACTTTATTGATTAGTTGCCTGGCCTGGATGTTGGCCCTCTCTGCCCATGCGGCAGTCAAAACCCATGAAATTGAATACCAGGTGGACGGCCAGAGTTTTACCGGTTTTATGGCCTGGAACGACGCTTTTGACGAGGCTCGCCCCGGCGTGCTGGTGGTGCATGAGTGGTGGGGGCACAATGATTACGTTCGCATGCGCGCCGAAATGCTTGCCAACCTCGGTTATGTGGCTCTGGCGCTGGATATGTACGGCACCGGCAAACTGGCTGACCATCCGGCAGCGGCCAGTGAGTTTATGCAAGCGGTGATCAGCGATATGCCCCAAGCGGAAAAACGCTTCAATACCGCGCTGGCGCTGCTGCGTGAGCAGAAGGGTGTGGATCCCAGTCGTATCGCCGCCATAGGCTACTGCTTTGGTGGTGGCACTGTGCTGCACATGGCGCGCCAAGGCGCTGACCTGAAAGGCGTGGCCAGCTTCCACGGTGCTCTGGGCACTCAAACTCCGGCAACAAAGGGCAGGGTCAATGCTGAGGTGCTGGTGTTAAATGGCGAGGCCGACCCCATGATTCCCGCTGAGCAGGTTGAGGCTTTCAAAGCGGAAATGACGGCGGCGGCTGTACCCTTCCGGGTAGTCAACTACCCAGGCGCCAAGCACGGCTTTACCAACCCCGAAGCGGATGCCAAGGGTAAAAAGTTTGATATGCCCCTGGCCTATGATGCCGCTGCCGACCAGGCCTCCTGGCGCGAGATGCGGGTATTTCTTGAGCGCGTTTTCGCCAAGTAATACTGACCACCCCAGGGACCCGGTGTTTAGCCGGGTCCGCGTTTGACAGATCTACCCCCGCTGCCAATACTGGACACATTCCAATAATCAAAGAGGAGTTGGTGCCGCATGTCACTGGACTACAATCGCACCCTGGCTGAGGTGTTTGTCGAGGCGTTTCAAACCTACCCCGACAGCCCCGCGTTTACCTGCATGGACCACACCCTTGGCTATCGTCAACTGGATGACTTGACGTTGCGCTTTGCGGCCTATTTGCAACATTGCACCCAGTTACAGCCTGGCGATCGCATTGCGGTTCAGCTGCCCAATATCTTGCAGTATCCCGTGGCTGTTATCGGCGCCATGCGCGCCGGACTGGTGGTTGTCAACACCAACCCTCTTTACACACCCGCCGAAATCAAACACCAGCTCAACGATTCCGGGGCCAAGGCGCTGGTAGTGTTGGCCAATATCGCAAAAAGTGCCGCGACCATTATCGACGAGACCTCGGTGGAGGAAGTGATTGTCACCGAGCTGGCCGATTTGCACCCGCCGGTTAAACGCATGCTGGTGAATTTTATCGTCAAGCATGTCAAAAAAATGGTGCCGACCTTTTCATTTAAGAATGCACGCGCTTTCAATGATGCTTTGGCGCAAGGGGCAGCTAAATCGCTTAAGCCCATTCAGGTGGGGCCCGAGGATGTGGCAGTGTTGCAATACACGGGCGGTACCACTGGTGTGGCCAAGGGCGCTATGCTCACGCACCGTAATCTGGTGGCCAATATGATGCAGGTGAACCTGCACATGAACAAAGTGTTTCGCGCAAACCAGGAGCTGTATATTGCGCCCCTACCCATGTACCACATCTATGCCTTTACCCTTCACTGCACCTCGGCGCTCTCTTTGGGCAATCACAACCTGCTGATTCCCAATCCGCGCGACATTCCTGCGTTTGTCAAAACCATCAAGGGCAAGCCATTTACCTGCTTCGTAGGCTTGAATACCTTGTTTAATGCACTGCTGCGCAACCCGGATTTTGTGAAACTGGATTTCAGCAACTTACAGATTACGTCCTCGGGCGGCATGGCGCTGATGGCGGAAACGGCGCGCCATTGGACCCAGGTCACCGGTAGTCAGATTTGTGAAGGTTATGGCCTCACCGAAACCTCACCGGTGGTTGCTATCAATCCGCCGGGCGGTGTGCAAATGGGAACGGTTGGCATGCCGCTGCCGGATACTGAATGCAAGGTGATTGACGATGAGGGCAGGAGTCTGCCCGCTGGCGAACCAGGCGAGCTCTGTGTGCGCGGCCCCCAGGTGATGAAAGGCTACTGGCAAAGGCCGGAAGCGACCGCCGAAGTTATCGATAACGAAGGCTGGTTTATGACGGGTGATATCGCCATTATCCAAGCCGATGGTTACGTCAAAATTGTCGATCGCAAAAAAGACATGATTAACGTGTCCGGCTTTAAAGTGTTTCCCAACGAAGTGGAAGACGTGCTCACCGCTCATCCGGATATTGTTGAAGCCGCTGTGGTGGGGGTGAAAGATGACGAAGGCAATGAAGTGGTTAAAGCCTTTGTGGTGAGCAGCAATCCCTCGCTTAATGTTGACGAGGTGCGCGCTCATGCCAAGACGCAATTGACTCCCTACAAGGTGCCGCATCAGGTGGAATTTCGCACTGAATTACCCAAAACCAATGTGGGCAAGGTGTTGCGACGCGAGTTGCGGTAAAACAATAATTCTTTATTCATTAACTCAAGGAAAACGGATATGAGCATCTTTGCAAGCAGCGTCTGGATTTTTGTTGCCTTTGTGGTGGTGTTAATTTTTATGGGGATGAAAAGTGTTCCCCAGGGCCAGAACTGGACGGTGGAGCGCTTTGGCAGGTTCACCCGCCTATTGCAGCCCGGCCTGCGCCTTATCGTACCTTTTATGGACAGCATAGGCCGCAAGGTTATCGTCATGGAACAGGTGCTGGATATTCAACCGCAAGAAGTGATCAGTGCCGATAACGCCATGGTGCGTGCCGATGCGGTGTGTTTTTATCAGGTGCTGGATGCTGCCAAAGCCTCTTACGAAGTGAACAACCTGAGCATGGCCATGCAGAATTTGGTGATGACCAATATTCGTGCCATTGTGGGTTCCATGGAACTGGATGCGATGCTGTCCAATCGCGACGTGATCAATACCAGCCTGCTGATGAAAGTTGACGAAGCCACCAATCCCTGGGGCGTGAAAGTCACCCGGATTGAAATTCGCGATATCACCCCGCCGCGCGATCTGGTTGACGCCATGGCGAACCAAATGAAAGCCGAGCGGGAAAAACGCGCGCAGATTTTGCGTGCTGAAGGTGAGCGCGAAGCCGCAATCAAAGTTGCTGAAGGTGAAAAGCGGGCACAAATTCTCAAGGCTGAGGGTCTGCGTGAATCGGCCTTCCTCGAAGCCGAGGCGCGCGAGCGTGAGGCACAGGCCGAAGCCAAGGCAACGGAAATGGTGAGCGAGGCCATTGCTCGCGGCAACCCCCAGGCAATCAATTATTTTGTTGCACAAAAATATGTTGATGCCCTCGGTCAATTGGCGGCATCTGAGAATGGCAAGGTCATATTGATGCCGCTGGATGCCTCCAGCGTAATAGGTTCTATCGGTGGTATTAACGAGCTGATTAAAGCGGCTAAGTCTTCATCCTGATTTTTGGCAGGTATCTATGGAATTTTTGAGTTCGCTTCAATCCTGGCATTGGCTTGCGCTGGGGCTGTTAATTTTGATTTTGGAGATGTTGGGCGCAGGCGGGTTTTTGTTGGGGCTGGGCGTGGCCTCTCTGAGTTTGGCGTTGGTGACAGCTATTTTTCCTGATCTTGCCTGGTACTGGCAATTCATCGGATTCGCCCTGCTGTCGGTGGTTTTCACGCTGGTTTATTGGAAAAAATTTCGCAAGTTTAATGAACAAACAGAACAGCCAATGTTGAATGAGCGGGTTCAGCGCTTGATTGGCCGACGTGTTTCCTTGATCACTCCGCTGACCAACGGCAGCGGCAAGGTTCAAATTGAAGATGCGCTCTGGTCGGTTGTTTGCGAGCAGGATCTCGAGCAAGGCAGTATTGTCACTATAGTGTCAGCGGAGGGCGCAACGCTTCACGTGGAGCCCTACAATAAGCAGGCGGAATCTCACGCGTGACCAAGGTGTTAAACGAAGCCAAACCTGGGCAGCGTCGTGCATTGGTGTTGTCCGGCGGCGGCGCGCGCGCAGCCTACCAGGTGGGTGTGCTTCAAGCCTTGGTGGAGATATTGCCTGACGAAGTCACCAACCCATTTCCTATTATTTGTGGTACCTCGGCTGGCGCGATCAATGCGTTGGCCTTGGCGGCACATCCCGGCAATTTTCGCGAATCCGTAACTTCTCTCGCCAACATGTGGCGCGGCCTTACGCCGGGGCAGATCTACCTGGACGGGTGGACTGATATTCTCAAGGGCATAGGCATGCTTGGCCTGTCACTTTTTCACGGCGGCATCAGCGAACGTCGTCCATTGTCCTTGCTGGATAACGCTCCTCTCTGGCACCTACTTGGTAGCACCATCCGTTTTGAACATATCGACAAAGCCATCGCCAGCGGCAAACTCTACGCAGTATCTGTGTCAGCCATGGGTTACACCTCCGGTCAAACCGTCAGCTTTTTTCAAGGGCACCCGGATATTGTGGGTTGGAATCGCTATCGGCGTGTGGGTGTGGCGTCACGACTGAAACTGGAGCACCTGTTAGCCAGCTCTGCCATTCCGACGATTTTTCCCACAGTGCGCATTAACCGTGAATACTTTGGTGATGGCGCCTTGCGCCAACTGGCGCCCATGAGCCCAGCATTGCACCTGGGCGCTGATTCGCTCTTTGTTATCGGTGTAAGCGGCAATCGCAAATCCCAGCATTGGGGTAAACGCAAACTCGTGCGTCATTCGCCTTCCATGGGACAGATTGTGGGCCATCTGCTGAACAGTGCCTTTATTGACGGTATGGAAGGCGATCTTGAACATTTGGAGCGTTTGAATCAGCTGATTCGCTTAATACCTGAAGAGCAGCGAATTGCAGCAGGCTTGGAGCTGCGCCCTGTTGACAACAAAGTCATTTCTCCCACGCGTCCACTGGATACCATTGCCGGGCGCAACATTCGCTACCTACCCAAAAGCATGCGCTTTTTCCTGCGCGCAATAGGCGCGACGGCCAGAGGCGGGGGCGCTACAGCTGCCAGCTATTTATTGTTTGTGCCTGAATTTATTCAGGAACTGATGGAACTCGGCTACCAGGACACCATGTGGGAAGCAGAGGATTTGAAGCAGTTTTTTAACAGCTAATTTGACAGCATGAGGGATTAT
>CBFGWO010000070.1:0-17133 GCA_965652595.1 uncultured Cellvibrio sp.
GGATAAACGGGCGGGGCAGGTGAGCTATCGGCTTTATTATCGCGAGGCTCCCTAAAATCGCGAGGTGCTCCGAGCAAATCGCAGAGGTCGTGCTGGGGGAAACCTCTGCGACTTTAGGGTCTAAACGGCGGTCTTCGCGGGCTCCAGCTCATCCGCGTGCCATTTCACCTGATCGCTGTAATGCAGCAAGCGCATACAACCCTGATGATCTTCCACCAGCGCAGTACAGCTCTCAATCCAGTCGCCGGTATTGGCGTAGCGAATACCCTTCTCCTCCAGCAGTGCCGGGTAGTGGATATGGCCACAGATAACCCCGTCGTAACCCCGGCGTCGCGCTTCGTCCATCGCTTCCCGTTGATAAGTGGCTATGGCGGCTTTGGCGCCCTTGATGTTGCTCTTGATTGATCGCGCCAGCGAAAAGTAGGGGCGTCCCATCCACTTGCGAAAGCGGTTGGCCCAGCGGTTGATAAATAACAGCAGGTCGTAGGCAATACTGCCGCAAAAGCGGGTAATCCAGCTGAGGTTGATGTAGGCATCCATGGCATCGCCGTGCATGATCAGCAGGTGTTTGCCATCGGCGGTGGTGTACTCGTGCTCCAGGGCCACTTCGATAGGGCCGAACAGCTGGCCAGCAAAGTGGCGGATGGGCTCGTCGTGGTTACCAGGCACATAAATGACCCGCACGCCGCGACTGGCCAGCTCGTAAAACTTGAGCATCACCTGATAGTGCTTGGCGGGCCAGCAAAAGCGGCGTTTGAGCGCCCAGAGGTCGATGATGTCACCCACCAGATAGAGGGTGTCGCATTTGATATTGTCGAGAAAATCCAACAGGTAATCGGCTTTGCAGTCGCGGTAACCCAGGTGGATGTCTGAAATCCAGATGGTTCTGGCGCTGATCAGGTTTGAGGGTTGGCGGGGCGAGGGGACGGCTGATGCAGCGGTTTGAACGTCAGGCCTTGCGGCTAGGGCGGCGCTGGAGACAGTCATGGTGGTTTTCCGTCTGGCTGTTTGCGCCAATCCTCGCGCAGCCATGTGACGGAAACACAACACTTGGATGAAAATTCTGTGACATCTGCAAATAAACGCCGCTGAAGTGCAGCAAACAGCAGCGATCAGGTTGATTTTTGTCTCAAACCAGTCTCGTGACCGATTAGTGACTCATTCGTGAACCCAATACACCGGGTGTGCGTAGGTTGACCCCTTGGGCGAGCAAAGCGTCTATTTGGCGCTTGTTTAATTCCAACACAAAAGCCTCGTAGTGATTCTTGATATTCGGCTTGGCGGAGTAGCCGCTGTCATTCAGAAGTCGAACCACACTTTGTGCATCACTCAGCTTGTGGCGCACCCCGGTTGCTTGGTAAACCTGGCTGGCGAGCTGTTGCAGGCGAAAAACCGCTGTTTGGGAAAAAATCAGGGAATCCATGGGGCCTCCTAGCCGTTGCTGGCTTTGCGCTGACTTTGGAGCAGCCAATCCAGAAGCGCTTGGCGGCTTTCGAGCATGCCTTGATAGGTGTCGAGGATAATGGGGTTGGGATTTTCTTCTGCGTTAAGTGCCTGCAATCGCGTTTGCAGAAACTGAATGTCGGCGGCGATTTTGGTAGCGATCTCCTGGCTGGAAACTGCTTCCTGACCAATGTTGAGTGTCGTCATAATGGCGTTTCCTTGCGCCCCTGGGCGCTAACTGCTTGCGAGGGCTAACTTGCGACTAATCTAAAAAAGATGGGTCCAGTGTGCGCTCGTTGGCAGCGAAAAAACAGCCGTGAATGCCCTTTTGTTTTGTGAGATATGGCTTACAGAATTTGGGTGCCACCGGTTTTGTTTCTACGACTAGGCAGGCTGCTTTTTAAAGAGCGTCAAAATAAAAAAGCCGGTGGCAGCCAGGACCACAGAGGGTCCTGCCGGACTGTCCCACCAAAAGGACGCCGCCAATCCCAGCACAACCGCCAGGCTACCCAGCAGGCTGGCAACCAAGGCCATCTGCTCCGGCGTGTGGGTAAGGCGACGACTGGCGGCTGCGGGAATAATCATCAGGGAGGTAATTAACAGAACGCCCACCACCTTCATGGCAATGGCGATAACCAAAGCCACAAGCAACATCAAGGCCGTGCGCACAGCGGTTACAGGCACACCTTCCACTCGCGCAAGCTCCTCGTGAACGGTGATGGCCAGCAGTGGTCGCCATAAAAAGAAGAGCACGCCCAGCACCATCAGGCTGATCAGCCATACCCCCAGTACATCAGTGAGATTCGCGGACAGAATATCGCCGAACAGGTAGGCCATCAGATCGACGCGGTTGTTACCAAACAGGCTGACACACACCAAGCCAAGTGCCAGGGTCGAGTGGGACAGCATGCCCAGAAGGGTATCTGTCGCCAACAGGCTCTTGTGTTGTAGCGCAACTAACAACATGGCCAACAGCAGGCAGCCGAGTGCCACTGCCAGATTGAGATTGATCGACAACAGCAGCCCAAAGGTTACCCCCAGCAAGGCCGAATGAGCCAAGGTATCGCCGAAGTAGGCCATGCGCCGCCAAACAACAAAGGCACCCAATGGGCCGGCCACCGCAGCAACGCCGAGTCCGGCAAGCAGTGCATAGAGCAAAAAATCAGGCATGGTGCTTGTGCCCGCAGTGATCGTGATTCTGGCGGCTGTCTTTTTCCGGGCCTGGGCCCTTGCGAATCACATCACCGTGATCATTGTGGCTATGATCGTGATGATGAGTGTAAATCGCCATTTGCGGTCGTTGGCCAGGCCCAAAAAGCGCCAGGTATGCCGGGTCGTTGGTGACCTTTTCCGGGTGTCCGGAACAGCATACATGTTGATTGAGGCAGATAACCGTGTCCGTGGTTGCCATCACCAGGTGCAGGTCGTGTGATACCAGGAGCACGCCGCAATTTCGGGATCGGGCGATCTCACCGATCAGCGCATAAAGCGCCGCTTGGCCGGTGACATCCACTCCCTGAACTGGCTCATCAAGTACCAGCAGTTGTGGGTCGCGCAACAGGGCGCGAGCCAGTAACACCCGCTGGGTTTCACCGCCGGAAAGCTTTTGCATGGGGCTGGAGGCCAGATGGCTGATGCCGGTTGTGGCGAGCACTTCGTCTTCTGCGATACGGGGTTTGCCGCCCAGCGCGAGAAACCGCTTCACGGTTAACGGCAGGCTGGCGTCCAGGTGCAGCTTTTGCGGCATATAACCGATGCGTAAGTCTGAAACGCGCTCGAGGCTACCTTCATCGGGGGCTATCAGGCCCAGCAGGCAGCGAACCAGTGTGGTCTTCCCCGCGCCGTTTGGACCAATAAGCGTCACTATCTTGCCTTGCTCAAGGGTGAGGCTCGCGTCCTTGAGGATATAGCGATCTGCTCGCTTGACGCTCAGGCCAGTTGCACGAATAAGCGAGTGGCTCATTGTGGTTTACCCGGAATAATAAGCGGGCGGGTATTGGCGCAGGCAGGGCAGGCCCCCATGACTTCAACTGAGTGGGATTCCACCGTGAAGCCTGCCGCCCTGGCGGCGAGTTGAATATTCAAGGTAAGTGCGTCCGCACTCATTTCTACGGCCACGCCGCAGTAGCGACAGATTAAAAAATGGCTTTGGTGTTTCTTGCCGGGAGAGGGGCAACCGATAAATGCATTAAGACCATTGATCCGGTGTACCAGGCCCTGCTCAAGCAAAAAATCCAAGGCGCGATAAACGGTGGGCGGTGCGACGCGGCGAGTGGACGCCTGGGCGAGCATATCCATCAGCTGGTAAGCCCCCAGCGGATTGTGGCTCTCCCAAATAAGTTCCAGTACCTGTTGGCGCAGGGGCGTCAATCGAACACCCCGCTCGACGCAGAGCGCGTGGGCGGCATCTATAGCGTCGCTGATGCAGTGCTTGTGGTCGTGGTCGCTACAGGCCAGGGGTGTATTGGTCATGGCGGTCGCAAACTCCATTCGGTAGGCATTGGCGCCTATGTTACTCTATAACCTTTTGCGGCGCAGCCGGGTTGCGCTCCCTCTGGATTCTGATAACTGGTTTTGTTCATGCACCCAACATCTACTGCGCCAATGTGTGGAAAACGGCTCAAATGGGCACTTTTATTGGTTGGTTTCCTGATCGCTGTGCGCGCATCAGGCGCTGAGCCCGAGTTGAGACTGTTAACCAGCATCCCGCCGCTGGGATTAATTGCGCGGGAAATTGTCGGCGAACATGGGCGTGTTGATGTGCTGCTGCCTGCTTCAGCCTCTGCCCATGACTATGCGCTGCGCCCGTCGGAGGCTCGCAAGTTAGGTGAAGCGAGCCTGGTCCTGTGGATTGGCCCGCAACTGGAAACTTTTTTGCAGCGTCCCTTAGCCAATAGGGCTGTAAATAGTAATTTGATGGTGCTTGGGCTTCCGGGGCTCCATTGGCCTAACCAGGAATCGCGAGCTCTGGCGCCCGAAGGCGAAGGCTCCAACGAAAGTCATGCTCACAACCACCATCACGACGGGGATGAGCCTGACCCTCACCTGTGGCTGGATCCGCGCAACGGTGCCGTAATTGCAATGGCATTGGCTGAGCGTTTGGGTCAATTACAACCCTCCGCCGCCGTCGACTTTAACCAGCGAGCAAAACGTTTTGTTGAACGCATGGCCGCTCTGGATAAAGCGCTGGCGTCAAAACTGGGGGGAGTGTCTGAGGTGGGTTTTGCCGTTTATCACGAAGGCTATATGCATTTCGTCGATCGTTACGGTTTGCGCCAGTTGGGTTATGTCACCTATATGCCGGAGCGGCGTCCTGGTGCGCGTCACCTGTACCAGCTGCGCCAGAGCCTAAAGGGACAAGCACAGTGCTTGTTTGTCGAGCCGGGTTATGACTTGCGTTTAGCCAGGGATCTGGCGGCGGACCTCGGGTTGAGGTTGGCGGTGGTGAGCCCCATGGGCGGTGAGCAAACAGAAACCTACGATCAGTTGCTAACCGCCATGGCGGAGGATTTTCTAGCCTGCCTGGCGCAGCCCTGACAGCTGCTGTGGATGGCGCAATTGAACGCCCCGCGCTGCCAAAGCATCTATTTGTCGTTTATTGAGTTCCAGCACGAAAGCTTCGTAACAAATTCGCACATCACTCTGCTGGGAGAGAGCGGTGGCGCGCAATAGCTCTGCAACACTGTGTGGGTCAGCGAGGCGGTGGCGAACACCTGTGTGATGAAAATACTGGCTGCCCAGCTGTTGCAGGCGAAAGATAGCGGATTGAGAGAAGATCAAAGTGTCCACGATACGTCCTTCATAAGTTGACAGGGTGGCAAGTGATCTCAGACTACCTCTCTGAGATGGGTTTTGCCGGTTAGGGCCGGCTCACTGGCAGTCTAGGCGAACAAAAGGACATTTCTGTGAAAGCCGCCGAATTTGCCTGCCTAAATGTCAAATTTGTGAAACCAATAAAAAAAGGATCCTGGGTTTTTTCGCTAAAACGTAATAAGCGATAACCAAGGATCCAACACGAGGAGATAGATCATCAAAACCGGTTATGTCCCGGAATCCCCAAGTGGGGACTCAAACATCAAAAAACGATTTCGCGGTTTAGTTTTTCTTCCAGCGACTTTTCCAGCTGTGCGTTGATTTTTTCGGTCAACTCAAGCGTTTTTTCTTCTAGTGCCTCATTGAGGCGTTTTTCGGACGTGGGGCGAGCCGCTTCGAGCGCCCAGCTTGGGCTGCTTGCTGTGTCTACTGCCGCCAAGGTCAGGTTGTTGGTTTCGGTAACTTCGTTTGCCAGGGCCAGGCCGCTGACCAGAGCCAATATGACTAGTGAGCCAAGTTTCTTCATGATGATGTCCTCCGTGGGGCTTTGCGATGAAGTTGCCTGTGGTTCAGTCAGGCAATCTGTGATTTGTTACTGATGTTACGTATGGTAACACAAGTTTGGATCAATGCCATATAAAAGGCTGGGTTTGTTAATTCTATTTTGGAATTTTGTTATGTGTTTCGCATACTTATGAGGTAAATCGGAAGAATCACCTGAAATATGGCACGCAGTAACACATGGTAACACTTGTGTGTTATGGCCAAGTTGTGAGGGCTTTGGTGTATCCTGCCCCTCTTTTCAGCCCTTGCTAGGGTGCAACAACTGCCCACCAGGCTTTGGACGAGACTCATGACTGCTTTGGATGCTGCCGCAATCCCTCCTTTGGTGCTGGTGGACGGTTCCTCCTACCTTTACCGCGCCTACCATGCCCTCCCTCCCTTAACCAACGCCAAGGGTCAGCCCACAGGCGCCGTCAAGGGCGTGATCAACATGCTCAGGCGGTTGCGCAAGGACTACCCGGATAGCGAGATGGCGGTGGTCTTTGACGCTAAGGGCAAAACCTTTCGCGATGATCTCTTCGCTGAGTACAAAGCCCATCGCCCACCTATGCCCGAGGATTTGCGCCCCCAGGTACAGCCGATTTTCGACATAGTGGAAGCTATGGGGTTGCCCTTGTTAGTGGTGGAGGGTGTCGAGGCCGATGACGTGATAGGAACTCTGGCGCGGCAGGCGTGCAAAGCGGGCATGCCGGTGGTGATTTCCACCGGGGACAAGGACATGGCGCAGTTGGTCACTGAGCGGGTCACTCTGGTAAACACCATGACCGACAGCCACCTGGACGTGGAGGGGGTTATCGCCAAGTACGGTTTTGGGCCGGAACTGATGATCGACTATTTGGCACTGATGGGTGACAAGGTAGATAACATCCCCGGCGTTCCTGGTATTGGCGAAAAGACGGCCCTGGCGTTGATTCAGGGGGTGGGCGGTCTGAATGCGCTCTACACCGATCTGGAAGCGGTGCGTGGCCTGGCGGTGCGCGGCGCCAAGTCGCTACCGGAAAAACTGCTCGAACATAAAGAGATGGCTTACCTCTCCTATCAATTAGCCACCATCAAAACCGATGTAGAGCTGGCCCTGACGCCACAACAAATTCATATAGGTGAGCCGGACAAACAGCGACTTCTGGCGCTTTATAAAGAGATGGAGTTCAAGAGCTGGGTCGCGGAGCTGGATGGTCATGCTGTGGACAAGTCGTCTGCGTCAACTGGGTTTGCTAAAGGTGAACCGCAGGCCCCTATCCAAGCAGTCGCCGCACCAGCTTCTGCTCCGGTGCTTGAGGTTCGCTACGACACTCTGCTTACCGAAGAGACCTTTGATGCCTGGCTGGTCAGGCTGGAGACTGCTGAGGTTTTTGCCTTTGATACCGAAACCACCAGCCTGGACGCCATGCAGGCTCAGATAGTCGGTATTTCTTTTGCGGTGGAGCCGGGTGAGGCTGCCTATGTGCCCTGCGGCCACGACTATATGGGGGCTCCTGCACAACTCAGCCTGGATTGGGTGCTCAAGCGCCTTAAACCGTTGCTCGAAAATCCGAACAAGCCCAAGGTGGGCCAAAACCTCAAATACGATCGTTCGGTGCTGCTCAACTACGGGGTGGAGCTGTGTGGCATCACCTACGACACCATGCTTGAGTCCTATGTGCTCAATTCCACCGGCAGTCGCCACAATATGGACGACCTGGCACTCAAATATCTGGATTACACCACGGTGCACTTTGAGGATATTGCTGGCAAAGGCGCCAAACAGCTGTCGTTTAACCAGATAAAAGTTGAAGAGGCTGCCCATTACGCGGCTGAGGATGCCGACATCACTCTGCGCTTGCACCAGCGTTTGTGGCCTGAACTGAGCCAAATTGCAACACTGAAGCAAGTGTTCACAAACCTAGAGATGCCCTTGCTGCCGGTGTTGTCCCGTATCGAGCGCAACGGCGCTTTAGTGGATGCGCGCCTGCTTGGCCAGCAGAGCATTGAGTTAGGCGAGCGTTTGCAAACCCTGGAGCGTCAGGCCTTCGAACTGGCGGGACAGGAATTCAATCTGGGTTCTCCCAAACAGCTGGGGGTGATTCTGTTCGAGCAGCAAAAGCTGCCGGTGATTAAGAAAACCCCTACGGGAGCACCCTCCACCGCCGAAGAAGTACTGCAAGAGCTGGCGCTCGACTATCCGCTACCCAGAGTGCTGATGGAATACCGGGGTCTGGCCAAGCTCAAGTCCACCTACACCGACAAGCTACCGCAGATGATCAACCCGCGCACGGGGCGCATCCACACCTCTTACCACCAGGCAGTGGCAGCCACCGGGCGCTTGTCTTCTTCTGACCCGAATTTGCAAAACATCCCCATCCGCACGGAAGAGGGTCGTCGTATTCGCCAGGCCTTTGTGGCGCCGAAAGGTTACAAGATATTGGCGGCGGACTATTCGCAGATTGAGCTGCGCATCATGGCGCACCTGTCGGAAGACAAAGGCTTACTGTCTGCTTTTGAGCAGGGCTTGGACGTGCATCGCGCCACGGCAGCCGAGGTTTTCGGTGTGGCGTTGGAGCAGGTGACGCCGGAAATGCGCCGCAGCGCCAAGGCCATCAACTTTGGCCTGATTTACGGCATGTCAGCCTTTGGTTTGGCCAAGCAACTGCACCTGGGGCGCAACGAAGCCCAGCAGTATATTGATCGCTATTTTGAGCGCTACCCAGGGGTTTTAGGCTATATGAACCGCATTCGCAGCCAGGCCCATGAGCAGGGTTATGTGGAAACCCTGATGGGGCGACGGCTCTACCTGCCTGAGATCAATGCACGCAACAAAAACCTGCAACTGGCAGCGGAGCGCACAGCGATTAACGCGCCCATGCAGGGTACGGCGGCGGACATTATCAAAACCGCTATGATCGCTGTAGATGCTTGGCTCGCCGACACGGGTATTGACGCAAAAATCATTATGCAGGTGCATGATGAACTGGTGTTGGAAGTAGCGGAGGCGGAGCTCGACAAGGTTGATGAGCAGGTTAAGCATTTAATGGCGCAGGCGGCCAGCTTGCGCGTGCCTTTGGTAGTGGAAGCGGGGGTAGGGGATAACTGGGATCAGGCACACTAACGGGATTTATGCGCCATATGCTGGTCTGAAAGGGTGGTTGGCTGGGTTGTCATAAAAAAATAATAAAAAATAAGCAACTGCTGCTGAACTTATCCCCAGGTGGTGCGTCCTAGCTATGTGTGTTTTAACTTCATGAGCTAACTCCTCTCCCCTAATGGCATTTACGCCAGCTGAGCATCGAGTAATACGCTAAGCAACCCCGGTCCCCGAGCCGGGGTTTTTTTTTGACATTTCTTTGCACCCTCGCCAAACACTCGCAGGAACTTGCCTTGTAACCCCAAGTCTCAGCTTCCAGTAGTCCCTGGCGTGCCAGGAGTGTTGTCCGCTTTACTGGCATGACCCCAAGAGTGCCAGCCTTGACCCGAAAGGAAACCCCTTTCGGGTTTTTTATTGCGTCTCTTCGCCTTTGGGCAATTCTTGTTCGGGCTGCTGGGCCTCGCTATCCGGCGTGAGCCAGCGGTTGAGCAATCGCTCCAGATCCTCGAGACCGGTTCCCTTAAGGGCGGAAAAGCACTGCACACTCACCTCTTGCGACAAGGCCATTTCTTTGAGCTGCTTGCGCACGGCCTGGAGACTTTTGCCAGCACCGCCACGGCTCAGCTTATCCGCCTTGGTCAGAAGGATGTGCACCGGCATACCCGCGCGGGAGGCCCAATGCAACATGGTGGTGTCGAATTCCTGCAGCGGGTGGCGTATATCCATCAGCAACACCAGACCGCGCAAGGACTGCCGCTCTTGCAAGTATTCGGAAAGATAGCGCTGCCACTGCTCCTTTAACTCCCGTGAAACCCGCGCGTAACCATAACCGGGTAGATCCACCAGCCGCTGGTGTTCGCTCAGGGTAAAGAAGTTGATCAGCTGGGTGCGTCCGGGTGTTTTGCTGGTGCGCGCCAGCTTGCTGTTGTGAGTCAAGGCGTTGATGGCGCTTGATTTGCCCGCATTGGACCTGCCAGCAAAAGCCACCTCAATACCAGTTTCGGGCGGGCATTCGCGCAAGCTGGGCGCGCTGATGTAAAAGCTCGCTTTACGAAAGTTGATACCGCTATTCATGATTGATTTCTCTGGCGTTAAGGGGCGGGTGTAAATGGTGTGTTATTAAACGGTTGGTATATAATGCGGCCGGCTTCTAACCCGGCAGTTTCCAAAAAAGGCCAGAAAACAGGTTTCAGCGCCTGTTCCGGTGGTAATCTGCGGGTGGGATTGTAGCCTGAGGCCCCGGCTGGGCCAATCTGAATACCAAAATAACAGTGGCGACTGGCTGCCAGCGCCCAACAACAACCGACTCAACGTGAATAACAGGTTAGCCAATGAAAAAGCTCGTTAACTATGCCCTTCTCTCGCTCGGTATTTTGGCGTTGGCGCCCACCGCTCTCGCTGCTGGTGATGCCAAAGCGGGTGCAGACAAGGTTGCCGTATGCGCTGCCTGTCACGGCACCGATGGCAACAGTCCGGCGCCCAATTTCCCCAAAATAGCGGGCTTGGGTGAAAAGTACCTGCTTAAGCAGTTGCGCGATATTCAAACCTGGGATCTGGAAACCGATGCCAGTAAAAAGCCAAATACTGGTCGTCCGGTGCTGGAAATGACCGGCATGCTGGCTGCGCTGAGCGACCAGGATCTTCAAGACATAGCCGCTTATTACGCTGGCCAGGCTATGCAGCTGAGCGGTGCAAAGGACCTCCTGGTGCGCACCAATGCCGGAGTGAATGTGGATGCCCTGGAACTGGGTGAGAGGGTTTATCGCGGTGGTAACCTCGCCAATGGTGTGCCTGCCTGCACTGGCTGCCATGCGCCTGATGGCAAAGGAAACGAACCTGCGGGATATCCCCGCCTGAGTGGCCAGTATGCTGAATACGTCGAAAAGCAACTGCTAGCCTTCCGTAACGGCAACCGTGTAAACGATGGTGAAGCAATGACCATGCGGTTGGTAGCCGAA
Organism: uncultured Cellvibrio sp.; assembly: GCA_965652595.1. Classification (GTDB taxonomy): domain Bacteria; phylum Pseudomonadota; class Gammaproteobacteria; order Pseudomonadales; family Cellvibrionaceae; genus Cellvibrio. Next base: position 10,840 of record CBFGWO010000070.1, read on the forward strand.
AAACTCAGCGATGCAGAAATCAAGGCAGTGGCCAACTTTATTGCGGGTCTGAATTGATTCAGCAAGGGTTAACGCCGTTGGGCATTTAATACCTCTTCAGGAGGTTCCAGGGAGGCGACTTAGGTCGCCTTTTTATTCTCCTGATTTTCTTTACTCTTGTTAACAGCGTGCATTGTGGAACCCTTGGTTCTATTCAGGCTCCTAGTGCCACTGAATCCAATTGGAGTTGATTATGCGTTTATTTTTAGCTATTGCCGCTCTGGCATTTCCTCTGCTTGCTTGCGCAGAACAAACACCCGCCAAGGCTTCCTATGTCGAAGGCCAGCACTACGTCCAACTCCCGCAAGCAGTGCGCACCAGTGATCCTTCAAAAATCGAGGTGGCAGAGGTTTTCTCCTACCATTGCGGCGGTTGCTTTCAGTTTGAGCCGGTCTTTCAGGCGTGGAAAAAGCAACAGCCCGATGATGTGGTGGTGGTGCAGACCCACGCCATGTGGAATGCGCCCATGAAAGTCATGGCAACTATTTTCTATACCGCCAAGGCGCTCAAGATAGATGACAAATCTCACCCCGCTATTTTCAACGCCCTTCATGTAGAACAAAAGCAACTCACCAGCCAGGCTCAGTGGATCGACTTTCTGTCTACCTTTGGTGTTGATCGCGAAACTGTTGCCAAGACTTACGACTCCTTTGGGGTAAAAACCCAGGTGAGTCAAGCCGACGCACGCGCACGCGGTTATGGTGTTACCAGCACGCCCGAATTGGTCGTGAATGGAAAATATCGCATAAGCACGCGTCAGGCAGGCACTCACTCAGAGATGCTAAAAATTGCCGAATTCCTGATTGCCAAGGAGCGCGCAGCCCTGGCTCGCTAGATCCTGATTCAGTAAAAAACCCCCGGGCAGTTACTGCTCGGGGGTTTTTTTATGTTTGTACGTTATTTAATCTGCGTATCAAGTTTGCTTCTGGCTATACTTCGATAACCCTCAATAACCTCGGACAGCTTGCGCATGACAGAAAAGCCCTCAGACGTCCAGGGAAGTGATTGGCGAGCAAAATACCTGGATGCTCTGGACGCACAGGAGTTGCTCGAACGGCAACTGAATCAGCACCAGGACGTGATGCGGCGGGCTTTGCTGCGTATTAGTCTCTCCGCAGACGGACAAGATGATCAACTGGATGAAGCCTTGGGTCGCCTGCGCGATAGTCTGCGCACACAAGGGAGCGATCTCCTGCCGGACTTGGCCCGATTAGATGAGTCCCTGCGCGCCTTTGAGGAGCGTCGGCACCAGGTTCAGCAAGAAATTGGTCAGGCGCTCGAGGGTATAGTGACACCTTTGCAGAAACTGCCAGTCTCCCGAAGTCTCGGCAAAGAGCTTCGCCATTATCTGACGCAACTACCTGAAAGAACGCAAAAAATTCGGCTGTACCCCGCGCTCTTGCAGCAATTGGCGGAAATGCAACAACAGGCGCTGGGAGAAATACAAACACCCAGCCAAGGTCTGTGGAAAAAGCTGCTTAATAAAGGCCCTGCGTCAAACGGCAAGTCGTTGGATACCGGCGACGAAGCGCCTGTCCCCGATGAAAGACTCCCTGATCCCTATCGAGCTGACGGCAACGCGCCGACTGAATCGGGCGCTGCCAGTTTGCGATTGGCTGAGGGCATCACCCAGCTACTCTTGCACCTGCTGGATGACATTGATGTACCCGAATCCATGAGTGAGCGCGTGGCCCAAATACGATCACAACTGGCAACTGGACTGGATGCGAGCCAGGTGTTGGGTGCGCTTGAATCGGTGCGCGACCTGGTAATGGAAGCTTACCTCGCCGCCAACAAAGCCTTTGCGACCTACCTGAATAACGTCAATCTGGAGCTGTCGGATATCTATGCCGCTATTGGCGGCGCTGCCCATCATCAAGCCGTTCGACTGGAAAGCTCCAGCGAATTGCAAAGTTCGGTGATGCGGCAAATGCAAAGCCTGGAAACCGATACCGCTCAGGCGACCGACCTGGACCAACTAAAAAACATGGTGCAATCCCAGTTGGGCAATATTCGGCAGGAACTTCATCAATTTCAGCAGTCTGAACATGAACAGCAGCAGCTCTCCAGTCAATTGCAGGAGTTGGGCGAAAAAATAAAATCCATGGAAGCGGAAGCTGAAAAAAATCGCACTACCCTGGAAAAGCATCGCTACAAGTCATTGCATGACCCGCTTACCGAATTACCCAATCGCGAAGCCTATAACGAACGAATTGCAGCTGAATTTCAGCGCTGGAAGCGTTACAAGCACCCGCTTACCCTTGCCATCTGCGATTTGGATCACTTTAAAAAAATTAATGACAGCCTTGGTCATCAGGCGGGAGACAGGGTTCTCAAGGTGATTAGCCGCTCGATTGCCAAGCGCTTGCGTCAAGTGGATTTTTTTGGTCGCTATGGCGGTGAGGAGTTTGTGGTGATTATGCCCGAGACCAACAGCGAGCAAGCCTGGAGTGTGTTGGAAAAAATTCGGGCTGCCATTGCGGAAACAGCATTCAATTACAAAAATCAACCTTTGCCCATTACCTTGTCTATTGGCATTACTCAGTTTCGTGAGGAGGACAGTATTGAGGCGGCTTTTGCACGAGCTGATGAGGCGCTCTACTCTGCCAAGGCCAATGGGCGAAACAAAGCACAAATGGGTTAGTCGCTAATAAACGGGACAGCCACTAAATAAACGTCCGCTATTTGTCAAAAATCAACTCTCTTATTGAAAAGAGTGCCTATGAAAAAGCTACCGCTGTTCTGTTGGTTATTGGTAACCATAACCCATGCCTGGGCCGAAGACTTTGGTTTGGCTATTAATGACAATCAGGGGCGCGGCATAGAACACGCTGTTGTCGCTCTGGTTCCGCTTAAAGAGATCAGCAGTAACCAGCGCGATGCTGCGGTGATGGATCAACGCAAAAATACTTTCGTGCCCCATGTTCTGGCGATACAAAGCAATAGCCTGGTTTATTTTCCAAACAGTGACGACATACGTCACCATGTTTACTCTTTTTCTCCGGCTAAGCCTTTTGAGCTGCGTCTCTATCACGGTGAAACGGCAGAGCCTGTGCTTTTTGATCAGCCGGGAAAAGTGGTTGTTGGCTGTAATATTCACGATTCCATGCTGGCTTATATCTACGTGTTGGATACGCCCTACTTTGGCGTCACCGACGCTGATGGCAAAGTGATAATTCCTGAACCACTGCCTGGGGACTATCGTCTGGAATTACAACACCCCCAGTTAGATGAGGTTAAGGTGTTGGAACCGATGATCAGCTGGCCCAGCGCGCCCTTGAACCGGCAATATCGCATTGACAATATCAGCCCCTTGGTTGCTCCCGAACCGACCAACGAACTCCAGAGATTGTTTCGGCGCTCCTGATGCGAATTAGTTACCTTGCTAAATTCCTGCTGCTGTTGCTGGGCTTGGTGCTCTTGTTGGAAGCCGCCTCCTACATCACCACGCGCCATGTGATTCGCGATGCAGTTACGGAAAATGCGCGCACTGAACTCATGCGTGGTGGGGACGTATTCGCCCAGCTCATGCAATCTCGCGCGGAACAGCTTGCACTGTCTGTGAGCGTGTTGTCCGATGATTTTGGGTTTCGTGCGGCGGTAGCCAGTAGTGATGCGCCAACTATCGCGTCCGCGCTGAAGAACCATTCCGCGCGAATTGAAGCCGATCTCAGTATGGTTTTCAGTCCTCAGGGAAGTCTTATCGCCGTTTACCCCAACGCAGAAATCACCAATGCAAAGGCGCTTGCAGATCTGCAACAGCAGGCGCTGGCCACAGGTTTGGTTTATACCCCAATGCTGATTGATGGGCGCCCCTATCAATTTGTGCTCGCTAGTGTGCGCGCTCCCCTATTGGTGGGGGTAGCGGGTATGGGTTTTGAAATCGAGGAAAATCTTACGCGGTCGCTAAAGCACCTTACGGGATTGGAGGTTTCTTTTGTCAGTCGCAATAACGACAGCCTGGAATATCTGAGCGGTACATTGGAACCGTTCGAGCAACAGCTGTTGTTGGCAGATTTGCAAGGCCAGCCCCGGAACATCGGGGAAGTCTGGGAAACGCGTGACATGATGAGTCTGGTCGTAGCTGTAGCACCAGAACAAAAAGACATGGCTGCCGTGTTGCAGGTGCCAATCGAAAAGGTCTTGGCACCCTTTGCGAGTCTGGATGCTCAGCTTTTTTGGCTGGCGCTGGCCTTTTTTATGGTTGCCGGCTTGTTGGCATTCTTGCTCGCTCGTGGTGTTACGCGGCCAGTGCGAAGTCTCGCGGAGACGGCCAAGTCGATAGGTAGAGGCGACTACGCGCAGCCAGTGAGTGTTGTTGGTAACGATGAAATGGGTGATCTGGCGAAAGCCTTTGTCACTATGCAAACGGCTATCCGCGAGCGTGAACAGAAAATTTTGTTCCAGGCTGAGCATGATTCACTGACTGGCTTGCCCAACCGTAGCCGCGTCTTGCCGGTAATGGCGATGGAATTGAAAAAGGCGGGTCATGCAAATGAGCAGCTGGTGCTGATGGTTATAGACGCGCGTAATTTTACGCAAATTAATGACGAACTTTCGACGGATATAGGTGATCAGGTACTACAGCAGATTGCGCAACGAATTCTATTGCTCACCCAGCCCGAGGATCAGCTGTTGCGCTTGGGCAGTGACGAATTTCTGTTGCTTAAGCGGGCGCGAGAAGATCAGTCACTTGATGATTGTGTGCAAGCAATACATCAGCTATTTTTCGCGCGCTTGATTTTGGGCGAACTCAGTATCAAGGTTGAACTTAATATAGGTGTCGCACGCTATCCGGTGGATGGCGATCATCCCGATGTACTGCTTAGGCGCGCAAATCTGGCGCTCAAACAAGGGCGACTGCAAGGCCATCAAACTTGCGTTTACCAAGACGGTTGGGACGAGCATCATTTGCGGCGTTTGCAGTTGTTGCGGGAATTCAAACCTGCGTTGGCATCCGGGCAAATCAGCGTTTGCTATCAACCCAAGGTATCACTGCGGACTCCTCAAAAGCTGGGGGCGGAAGCACTCGTTCGTTGGCGGCATCCTGAATTCGGCTTCGTCAACCCCGACGAATTCATTGCGCTAATTGAAAGCGGCGGTCAAATTCATTCGCTCACTCGTTGGCTGGTGCAGCAGACACTGGCATTTTTATCTCGGCAGGCACCTGAATCTCCACTAAAGCAATTGTCGATTAATATTTCTGCAATGGATTTGTTGGTTGATGACTTTCCGGAGTATGTGGAGCAATTGCTCGACGAGTTCGCAATCAAACCACAATTCCTGTGCCTGGAAATAACCGAAAGCGCCATTATGCGCGAGACGGAGCGAAGCCTGCACAATCTGCAACGCTTGCGCACTATGGGGCTCGACCTCTCGATTGATGACTTTGGTACGGGTTACTCATCCTTATCTCAAATTAAGCAGCTGCCCGTCAGTGAACTCAAAATCGATAAGTCATTTGTGCTTAATCTTGAGAATAGTCTTGGTGATCAACGGATCGTAAGCTCGACAATTGATCTTGGGCATACCTTGGGCTTGAGCATTACAGCTGAAGGTGTAGAAACCGCCGGTGCTCGAGATTTGTTGCGCAGCTTCAATTGCGACACATTGCAAGGATATTTTTTTAGTCGGCCATTGACCGAAATAGATTTTACGGCCTGGATGAAAGACTACCTGGAGACGATAAAAAATGACTAGATTCTGCAGGCCGCTGCTGTTGTTGCTATGGATGCTGGCAGGAGAGGTGATTGCCGGTACCCGCTTACCGGCAACAGGCGGCGCTAGTAGTATTGAGGGTACGGCAGGGGGTGGCATAGTCCCTATGGCGGTGTTGGCGGGTACGGCGACGCGTGAAGAGCAAAGTGGCGCCGCCTTTGCCAGCCATGTCGATACGGGAGATTTTCAGTTGCGTGTTCTGGGTGGCGCCTGGAACTGGGCCAATCGTCTGGAGGTTTCGCTGGCGGAGCAGACCCTGATTCACAAACCCTTATCTCGTGCCCTGGGTGTTGCGGAAGATGAAATCCGTCAATCGATTATCGGTGTCAAAGTTCGCTTGGCCGGGGATCTTATTTACACAGCAATGCCGCAAATCAGTATTGGTGTACAGCACAAACACAACCGCGATTTTTTTATCCCCTCCGCTGTAGGTGCACGCGATGATTCCGGAACAGACATCTATCTGAGCGCTAGCAAACTACTACTCGCAGGCCTGGCTGAACGCAATTGGCTTATAAATGGCACAGTGCGTAGAAC
>CBFGWO010000071.1:0-16646 GCA_965652595.1 uncultured Cellvibrio sp.
TCGTTGACTAGCCTCTCGTTGACTAGCCTGTCGGTTTGCAGCTTATCGGCGCGCTGGGTGTCAGACCCGCTAAGTGCGGGTGATTCTTCTTCATCAAAATCCAGGGGCAGATCCGTTTGCATGGCTTGCGGCGCGCTGGATGCCTTGTGCTCTTCAGCCTCGTGTTGCGATGCGCGAGTAAAGGCTTCGAGCAAGCTGGCGGAGGTGGTTGGAGCGGGTTCCTGTTTTTTAACGATTTGTGCTTTTCCCGTCATCGTCTGGCTGAGGGCGGTAAAGTCATCTTGCAATTGGTGCAGTGCCTGGGGAGACAGGGGTTTGTCAGGCCTTTCCATTGTTGGCCCGGTTGCTGGCCCCATTGCTCGCCCGGTTGCGGGTCGCGCTTCTATCACCTCCTGCAATATCGGGATTTCGTCTTCTTCGCGCAGCAATCCCTTGAGGGATTCCAGCTCCTCGAGCATGGCGGCTTTGGTTTTAACTTTTTTATTCTGCTCTCGGGGGTCTTGCATGGGGTTTCGACTCCGACTCATACCCGGCGGTTGTCGATAGCATAGCCGCCTTGTCGATAAAAACTATAGTGCTCCCGTGTATTTTTTAGCACCGCTGGGTCTTGAATCACGATTTCACTCACCCGCGCAAACCGCTCAAAGCCTTTGGGAACCTGGCGGCTGAGGTTAATCAGCAGGTTGTTTTCTGCGGGTTGGTAGTTGGCTGGCAGTTCAGTGGCAATTTCAACCGGTGCGGATTGCGGGCGCGCCGGATCGAGCAGCTGATGGGGAATGAACGACTCGGGTTTGAACGTCCAGAGTAAATCATCCAGCGCCTTGGCATCTTCCGGGCTATCGGCGAGCAGCAAAATTCGGCTGCCCGCACGCAGTGCCTTGTCGACCAGTCGACAACAGAAGTGCCAGCGAGCGTCCTGAGTAGCTTCCTGAAGTATGTAAAAGTCGATGCGCGTCATCAGGCGTTCAACAGCTTCAGGCGTTTAACAAATATTGCACTAACAGGGGCACCGGGCGACCGGTGGCGCCCTTGGCCGCGCCGGATTTCCAGGCGGTGCCCGCAATATCCAGGTGAGCCCAGGGGTATTTTTTGGCGAAGCGCGCCAGGAAGCAGGCGGCGGTGATACTACCCGCCTCGCGCCCACCCACATTGGCGATATCGGCAAAATTGCTGTCCAGCTGCTTTTGATACTCATCCCACAGCGGCATTTGCCAGGCGCGGTCGTTGGCCTGCTGGCCCGCCTTGAGCAGCGCCTGGGCCAGATCTTCGTTATTGCTGAACAGGCCAGTGGCATGGTTGCCCAGGGCAATCACGCAGGCGCCGGTAAGGGTGGCGATATCCACCACGGCTTTGGGTTTAAAGCGTTCCGCATAGGTGAGGGCGTCGCAAAGTACCAGGCGACCTTCGGCATCGGTGTTGAGAATTTCGATGGTTTGGCCCGACATGGAGGTGACTATATCGCCGGGCTTGGTGGCGGTGCCGCTGGGCATGTTTTCGGCGGCGGCGATCAGACCGATCACATGGATCTTGGGTTGCAGCTCCAGCAGGGTGGCAAAGGTGCCCAGCACACTGGCAGCGCCGCACATGTCGTATTTCATTTCGTCCATCGCGGCGCCGGGCTTGAGGCTGATGCCACCAGTATCAAAAGTAATGCCCTTGCCCACCAGCACCTGGGGTGCCTGGGTTTTGGTGCCGCCCTGGTATTCCAGTTGGATCAGCTTGGCCGGTTCATGGCTGCCGGCGGATACCGATAGCAGGGAACCCATGCCCAATGCGCGCATCTGTTTTTCGTCCAGCACTTTCACGCTCAGCTTGGGCTGGTTGCGGGCGAGCTTTTGGGCCTCTTTGGCGAGGTAGCTCGGCGTGCAGATATTGCCGGGCAGGTCGCCCAGTTCCCGCGCCAGATTCATGCCTGTGGCAATCGCAGCACCCAGGGCCAGGCCACTGTTGGCGGCGCTCAGCTCGCTTTTGCTGCACGCCAGGGTGATTTTGGTGGGTGCAAAGCCATTCTCGGCAGGTTTGCTTTTGAGTCGATCGGCGCGATAAGCAGCGGTGCTCAGGGTTTCGGCCAGGGCGCGGGCGCTGTAGGTCGCGTCAGTCACTTGGTCTAGAAAAACGCAAATTTCCTTGCAAGGTGTGCTTTTGAGTAGCTCGGGGATGCGTTGCAGGGCGCGTCTGAGATTGTCGGGGTTGGTGCTGCCGCCTTTTTCCGGTGCGCCAAGACCCAACACCAACAGCCGTTCGGCGGTGAGGCCCTGGGGCGTGAGCACCAACAGCGCCTGGCCCGCTTTGCCCTGAAAGTCCTCGCGCTTGAGCAGCGCCAGCAGCTGGTTTTGGCTGGCGTTGTCCACTGCCGTGGCGGCGGGTGTGAGTTGCAACTTTTCATAGCAGCCAACAATCAGACACTGACTGCGCTGTTTAACGGGATCGAGAACTTTGGCAGTGAATTGCATGGTGATTCCTTGGTTGATAAATCCGGTGGCGAGTGCGGCAAGGCCAAGACAAAGGCGCGCAAGTGCGTGATAATGCCACACTTTTGCGGGCCCTGCCTCAGGCGGCCCCGGCATCCAGCTTCAGGAAAAATCCGTGATTATTCTGCGTTATCTCAACCGCGAAATCCTGGTCGCCTCCCTGGCGGTAAGCAGTATCCTGCTGCTGATTGTGATGAGCGGTCGCTTTGCGCGCTATCTGGCGGAAGCCACCACCGGGCGCATATCTGTGGATATTCTTTTTAGCCTTATCGGTTATCGCATGCCGGAATTTTTGGTGTTGATCCTGCCGCTCGGGTTTTTTATCGCCATCTTGCTGGCCTATGGTCGTTTGTATATCGAAAGTGAGATGGTGGTGCTGTCGGCCTGTGGTATGAGCCAGCGGCAATTGATTGGCCGCACATTGGTATCGGCGATATTTGTCTCGGTAGTGGTTGCGGTGTTGGCACTTTGGCTGGGGCCACTCGGTGCGCAAAAAACCGATCAGCTGCTGCTGGAGCAGCGTCAGCGCAGCGAATTTGAAAGTTTGCAGGAAGGGCGTTTTCAAACCCTTGGTAAAGCCCAGGCAGTGACCTACGTCGAAGCGCTGAGTCATAACCGCAAGCGACTGAATCATGTGTTCGTAGCGCAAACCGACGCCAACGAGCAGGGCGCCGATGTGGTCATGCTCGCGGAGTATGGCGAGCAGATGCTGCATCCGGATTACGATCAGCGCTACCTGATGCTTCACAAAGGGCAGCGCTACGAAGGTCGGCCCGGCAGTGCAGATTTTAAAATCATGCGCTTTGAACGCTACGGCCAATTTTTACCACCGGTGGACCCCTCTTTAACTGTGTCAAATAAAGCAGACGCCAAAACGACATCCGAACTCTGGCAAGCAGGCGACCTGGCGAGCCTGGTTACCTTGCAATGGCGTCTGTCGCTGCCGCTACTGGTGTTGGTGGTGGCCCTGCTTGCTGTGCCCCTGAGTCGCACCAATCCGCGCCAGGGGCGCTATCTGAAAATGTTGCCGGCGGTGATTCTGTATTTGGTGTACTTGGGCTCGCTGATTGGTGTCAGGGGCATGATGGACGAGGGGCGTTGGCCTTTGTTGCCGGGGCTTTTTGCCATTCACGCCGCTTTCCTGGCCTTGGCTTTACTCCTGATCAATTGGCAAAACCTGGATCTTTGGCGTCAGCGCCGCTTGCAGGGGACGGCCCATGCGTAAACTCAATCGCTATGTATTTCGCACCGTCAGCGCGGCGGTAGGTATGGTGCTACTGGTGGTGACAGCACTGCTGTTTATCTCCGCGCTAATCGATGAGATTGGTGAACTGGGCGGCAGCTATACGTTTTTTGAAATGCTGATTTATGTGTTGCTCAGTTTACCGCGCCGTATTTACGACATTATTCCCTTTGCCTGTTTAATTGGTTGTCTGATTGGTTTGGGTGTTCTCGCCAGTTCGAGTGAGTTGGTGGTGATGCGCGCCGCCGGTGTTTCTGTGCGCCGTATCAGTTTGATGGTGTTGAAACCCGCCGCACTTTTTATTGCTCTTGGGGTTGGTCTGGGTGAGTGGGTTACGCCTTACACGGATCAGGTAGCGGAAAACCGCCGCGCAATTGCCCTGCAAAAGCCCACCACCTCGGCGCGTCTCAGCAGCATGTGGAACCGCGAGGCCAACGAGTTTATGCGCTTCAATGCGGTCTTGCCCAACGGCGTGCTTTACGGCGTTACCCGCTACAAGTTTGATGAGCAGCGTAATTTGGTTGAGGCCAGCTTTAGTGAGCAGGCTATTTACCAGGGCGGCTATTGGCAGGAAGAAGAAATTGGCGTGACCTATTTTTTGCCCACAGAATCCACCGAAGACGCCAGTGATCGCCTGCGCGGTACCCGTAGCGAGCAGTTGACGTCGCGTCGTTGGGATACACCCCTGTCGCCGGGTTTGCTCAACATTCTCGTCGCCGAGCCCCAGGCCTTGTCGATTCGCAGCCTGCACTACTATGTGCGCTACCTGCGCGAACAAAATCTCGTCAGTAGTGATTACAACCTGGCATTTTGGCAAAAGCTGTTGCAGCCATTGGCGACGGCCAGCCTGGTGTTGATTGCTATTTCGTTTGTGTTTGGGCCGCTGCGCGGTGTCACCATGGGCCAGCGGATTTTTACTGGCGTGGTCTTTGGTGTGGTTTTTCGCCTGGTGCAGGATCTGCTCGGGCCGTCGAGTGTGGTGTTTGGGTTCACACCGCTGATTGCCGTTTTACTGCCGATTCTTTTTTGTTTGGGGCTGGGTATTTTCCTGCTTAAGCGCGCACGCTGAGATTCAATTTTTATCTTTAGGTAACAGCAGGACTCGCGTGCGGCTAAATCGATCATGGAAGGTGGTTTGTTGCGGATCCAGCCAACGCCAAAAGTAACCCAAGCCGAACAATCCCAGGGATAAGCAGGCCAGCAGGCAGCGCAACCAGCACTGGCCCCAACTGGGCGTTCCGCCTTTTGTATTCACCAGTTTCAGCCGCCAGGCGCGCATACCCAGGGTTTGGCCAAAGCGGCGCCAGAAGACACCGTAAAAACCCATCAGCGTTATCACCCAGCCCACAAATACCGGGTAGCGCCACAGACCCCATTCGACGCGCTGGCCTTCTGCGGGTGAGCCTTGAACCAGCACATTTACCAGTACTGCCAGACCAAAGTAGGCCATGCTGAGGGCGACCAGCAGCAGGCTGTCGTACACCAAAGCCGCCAGGCGGCGAAAGAGTCCGGCGGAGGGATAGGGCAGGGCGTCAGTCATAAATGTTTAAACCTGAAAGCGGATAAGCCAATCGCCTGCCTTGGCGGTGGGTTGGCCCAGGCCGATTTCGCCCGAACCTTGCAGTGGCAATTCTTCGCGCCGCAAATAAATATGAGGTTGGTCGGCACTGCTCACATAAGTGCCATTGGTGCTGTGATCCACCAGCACATACTTACCACGCCGAAATTCAATGTGGCAGTGATCGCGCGACGCCAGCTCGTGGTTGATGTGCAAATGGGTTTTGTCCGGATCGCGGCCGATACTGAAAGGTGTTTGCTCGGGTAACAGCTGAATTTCTCGTGCGCCAATCCGTAATACCAACTGAAACTTCTCGACAAACTGGGTAACGTCTTGCAGGGGCATCAATTGGGTGGCGCGATCCTGGCGCTGTGTTTCCCAGCGCAAGCGATAAATCAGGCTTTTTTGGGTATCGCCCTTGATGTTGATTCGGTCAAACATCTGGCAGTCGCGCAGCATGTCTTTATCCAGATCATCCACGGCGCTTTGGCTGAGCAAAACCTGGCGCGCGCGCGCGATGCGTGCGACACAGGCTGCGTCGTTGACCGTATCGCCAAACACATCGTTGTTGTCGAGCAGGATAGGGCCATAGGCAATGCCAATACGTACCGAGAGACCCAGCAGATCGGATTCCTTCAGGCAGCGCTGTTGAATGGCAACGGCCGTTTCGCAGGCTTGGGTGCTGTGATCAAAGCGCGCCATCACTTCATCACCCAGGGTTTTAACTACCGTGCCTTCGTGGACGATGGTCAGTGCCGTCATAAAGTGGATGGCTTGATCGATGATCGCCTTGGCCTCCTCGTTGCCCACGCGTTTGTAGAGCGCGGAACTGCCGGAGACATCGGCGAACATAATGGCTTGCAGGCTGTCGGGTTGATCCATGACGTGCGTTATTTGTCGAAGCCGGGGCGCCCATCATACAGTTTGTTGACAACCGGGGGCTAGGGCGCATTTTAGGGCGGAAAAACAAAAGGCCTGCGTTTGCAGGCCTTTTTGAATGTGGTACCAGAGGTCGGACTCGAACCGACACGCTTTTAAGGGCGGGGGATTTTGAATCCCCTGTGTCTACCAATTTCACCACTCTGGCAATTTGTCGCGGGCCACTCGTGACCCGGCAAAGCGGGCGCCATTATAACAACGACTTTCTAGGCGTCAACTTATAAATAATAGCCAGCTGTGATGATTTGCTATACCCTTGCCGCCCTTGGTTTTAGCGGGTTTTATGCGGTTTTACAGCGGTTTATGGTTATGCGTCGTCAGGATTTTTTTTACCAGCTTCCCGAAGAATTGATCGCTCACGAGCCGACGGCCGAGCGCCGCGCCAGCCGTTTGCTGTGCCTTGATGGCCCCAGCGGCGCGCTTGCCCATCGCCAGTTTGGCGATTTGCTGGCCTTGGTGGAGCCGGGCGATCTAATGGTGTTTAACGACACCCGCGTGATTCCCGCCCGCGTGTTTGGTCAAAAGGAAAGCGGTGGTCAGGTTGAGATACTGGTGGAGCGGGTGCTCGATCAGCAGCGGGTATTGGCCCATGTGCGCGCCAGCAAGTCCCCCAAAACCGGCTCTGTGATTATTCTCGAAGATGGTACCCGGCTCACCATGCTTGCCCGTCATGACGCGCTCTTCGAGTTGGGTTTTCCCGGCCCGGAAACAGCGCTGGCGGTGCTCGACCGCATAGGCCATATGCCGCTGCCCCCCTACATTGACCGCCCCGATGCAGCGGCGGATCGCGAGCGCTACCAAACGGTTTACGGTCGCAAGCAGGGCGCAGTGGCTGCGCCCACCGCTGGCCTGCATTTTGACGAAGCCATGCTGGAACAACTGCGGGCCAAGGGCGTACAGCTGGCGTTTGTGACCCTGCATGTGGGAGCGGGTACCTTTCAGCCGGTCCGGGTGGACAATATCCACGAACACCAGATGCACAGTGAAGTCATGGAGGTATCCGCCGAGGTATGTGATCTGGTGAATGCCACCAAGGTAGCGGGCAAGCGGGTGATCGCCGTGGGTACCACCAGTGTTCGCTCGCTGGAAAGTGCGGCGGGTTTTATGGCGGATGACCTGAACAAAAGCCGGTGGATAGCTCCCTACCAAGGCGAAACCCGCATTTTTATTTACCCCAGCTATGAATTCAAAGTGGTGGACGCGCTGATCACCAACTTCCATTTACCCGAATCCACCCTGCTGATGCTGGTATCTGCTTTTGCCGGTTACCGTCACACCATGGCGGCTTATACTGCCGCCGTTGCCGAGCGCTACCGTTTTTTCAGTTACGGTGACGCCATGTTTATTACCCGAAACCCGGCAGCAGTCGCGGAACTGCCCCAATCATCCAACCCCACAGCCAAGAGCCCAGAGACACCATCGTGAGCCGCACTTGTTTTATGCAATTTGAACTGGATTCCACTTCCGGTCGCGCCCGTCGTGGCCGCCTGATTTTCCCGCGCGGTGTGGTGGAAACACCGGCCTTTATGCCGGTGGGTACCTACGGCACCGTCAAGGGCATGCTGCCGCGCGATATTCAGGAAATCGGTGCGCACATTATTCTCGGCAACACCTTTCATTTAATGCTGCGCCCAGGTACTGAGGTGGTCAAAGCCCACGGTGACCTGCACGACTTTATGCAATGGCCCGGTCCCATACTCACGGATTCCGGTGGTTTTCAGGTGTTTAGCCTCGGCAAACTGCGCAAGATCACCGAAGAAGGTGTGTCTTTTAAGTCGCCCATTAACGGCAGCAAGGTGTTCCTCGACCCGGAAACCTCCATGCAGGTGCAGCGGGATCTGGGTTCGGATGTAGTGATGATCTTCGACGAATGCACGCCTTATCCCGCCACCGAAAGCCAGGCGCGCAGCTCCATGGAATTGTCGCTGCGCTGGGCGGCCCGTTCCAAAACCGCTCATGGCGATAACCCATCCGCGCTCTTTGGCATAGTTCAGGGCGGCATGTACGAGAGCCTGCGCAGCGAATCCCTGCGCGGCCTGGTGGAGATCGGCTTTGACGGCTATGCCATTGGCGGCTTGTCGGTAGGCGAGCCCAAGGAGGATATGCTGCGCGTGTTGGAACACCTGACTCCGGAAATGCCCGCCGACAAACCCCGCTACCTGATGGGAGTGGGTAAGCCAGAGGACATAGTGGAGGCAGTGCGTCGCGGTGTGGATATGTTCGATTGCGTTATGCCCACCCGCAATGCGCGCAATGGCCATCTGTTTACCAGCAGCGGCGTGGTCAAGCTGCGCAACGCCCGCTATCGGGACGATACTGGCCCCCTGGATGCGGATTGCGATTGTTACACCTGCAAAAATTTCAGCCGCGCCTATCTGCACCATCTGGACAAGTGCAACGAAATGCTCGGCGCCCAGTTGAACACCATCCACAATCTGCGCTTCTACCAAAATTTGATGGCGGGTATGCGCCGCGCCTTGGATGAGGATCGCTTCGAGGCCTATGTTGCGAATTTTTATCAGCGCCAGGGGTTGGAAGTGCCGCCTTTGCCCCCAACTGACAGTCCCAGCCCCTGATTCGGCTATCAGGGCCGGAGGCGCGCGCGTTGTTGTCTGCCCCGAAATCGGTATAATCCGGCCCTTTTATGATGATTGACCCCGTGTGATCAGTCTTGGCGCAAAGGCTGCGCTCTGGCCCTCTGGCTTGCCGTGGAAGCACCCCGGCCATTCGATCATCCACAATAACCGCCGCGAACTCGTCACGGAAACTGCTATGCAAAACCGCTATCCGCTTTGGAAGTATCTCGTCATTCTTTTGGTTGTGGCGCTCAGTTTTATCTACGCTGTGCCCAATCTCTATGCCCCCGACCCGGCCATCCAGATATCGGGTGAATCCAGTAGCATGACTATTGATCGTCAGGTTTTGGAGAAGGCAGAGGCCGCACTGAAGTCCGCCGGTATTGACTATTTTGGCGCGCAGGTCGATGAGCGTGCAGCGCTGTTGCGCTTTAGATCAGATGAACAACAACTCCTGGCAAAACGTTTGATTCAAGAAGCTCTGGGTGGGAGCTATGTAGTAGCACTCAACCTTGCTCCCACCACGCCCGAATGGCTGCGCTCGATGGGCGCCGAACCCATGAAGCTTGGCCTGGATCTGCGCGGCGGCGTTCACTTTTTGATGGAAGTTGACACTGCCTCGGCGGTGAGCAAACGCCAGGAAGTCACAGCCGATGAAATCAAGGACAAGTTGCGCAAGGCGCGTATTCGCTATTCCAACGTGGCTATTAATGCCGATGGAGTCATTGTGGGTCGTTTCCGCAGTGAGGAATTGCGGGACAACGCTATCAATGAAGTTCGTCGCGATTATCCCAATCTGGTATTTACGCCCACCGAACCAACGGCTGGCCAGGAAGATTTTCGCTTTAGCGCGACGCTGAGTGAAGACAGTGTCAGCCAATTGGAAAACGAGGCCTTGAGCCAAAACCTGATCACTCTGCGCAACCGTGTCAACGAATTGGGGGTGGCTGAGCCGGTAGTTCAGCGTCAGGGTCGCAATCGTATTATCGTGCAGTTGCCCGGTATCCAGGATACGGCGGAAGCCAAGCGCATTATCGGCAAAACGGCTAATCTTGAATTCCGATTGGAAGCGAAGCCTGAAGCTCTGGTGTCGAGTAAGGAATCTTTCCCTTGGCGCAGCGAGGCGGATCAAGCGCGTTTTGGTAATCAGTTTCTGGAGCGTCAGCTAATTCTCAGTGGTGATCACGTCAACGGCGCCAGCAGTAGTCTGGATCCAGAAACCAATATCCCGCAGGTGAATATTAATTTGGATAGCGCGGGCGGCACCAAAATGAATTTGGCCACGCGCTACAACATCGGCCGCCGTATGGGTATTTTGTTTATTGAATACAAAACCCGTATGGAGCAGGCCCAGGATGAAGCCGGCGAGCCTATTTTAAAACCGGTGCAGTACGTCGAAAGTAAAATTATCAGTCTGGCGACTATCCAATCCGCCCTTGGCGTCCAGTTCCGTATTACCGGATTGGAATCCATGGCCGAAGCCTCCGAACTGGCGTTGCTTCTGCGTGCAGGTGCGCTGGCGGCACCCATGTATTTTGTTGAAGAGCGCACCATCGGCCCCTCCCTCGGTGCCGAGAATATTGCCCTGGGTATGACGGCGGTTAAGTGGGGCATGGGCGTGGTGCTGATCTTTATGCTTTTTTACTACCGCGCCTTCGGGCTGGCCGCCAATATTGCACTGGCTTTTAACGTGCTGTTGATCGTGGCGGTGATGTCCCTGTTGGGCGCGACCCTGACCTTGCCGGGTATTGCCGGTATTGTGCTGACCATTGGTATGGCCGTGGACGCCAACGTCTTGATCTTTTCGCGTATCCGCGAGGAATTAAAAGCCGGTGCACCACCTCAGGCAGCTATCTACTCGGGCTATGAACGTGCCTTCGTGACCATTCTGGATGCCAACGTCACCACCTTGATTGTGGCGGTGATTCTTTACGCGGTGGGCACTGGCCCTATCAAAGGCTTTGCTGTGACGCTATCGGTGGGCATTCTTACCTCCATGTTTACTGCCATTATGTGTAGCCGCGCCATGGTGAATCTGGCCTGTGGCGGACGCAAAAATCTCCAGAAACTCTGGATCTGATCAACGAGGCAAATGCTATGACACAAGATGTGAAAGTCATTAATTTTATGGGGCCTCGGCATTTTGCGAGCGCATTTTCTATTTTGCTGTTGATTGCCTCCATTGCATCCTTGGCGATTAATGGTTTGAAGCTGGGCCTGGATTTTACTGGTGGCAGTCAGGTTGAAATTGCCCTGGATCGGCCAGCCGATATTCCAGCCATTCGTCAGGTGCTGGTAGACGAAGGTTTGAGTAATCCCGTAGCTGTGCTTTTTGGTTCCGAGCGGGATGTGCTTATCCGCACCCAGGGTTCCATGGAGGAGGCTGGCGCCAATAACCTGCGGCAAGCTGTACAGCGGCTAAATTCCGAGGCTGAACTGCTGGGGGTGGGGGCCGCACCGCGTGAACAGGAAAGCTATGCCCAGACGCTGCGTTTTCAAGGTGTATCAGCAGAGGACTTGCGCCAGGCGAGTATTTTTACCAACGAAAGCTATGGTGCCTTCAGCCTGGAAACCCAGGGCCAGGAAACACTCGTGCATATTGGGCGCTCGCTGGATGTTGTTTACACGGCTCAGCTACTCAAGCGCGTTGGCGAGGCAACAGGGGCGCAAATAAGCTTGAGTAGAAGCGAATTTGTTGGTCCTCAGATAGGCGAAGAACTGCGTGACGATGGTGGCCTGGGTATTCTTTGTGCGCTCATCGTGGTGATGCTCTACGTGGCGGTGCGCTTCCAGTATAAGTTCTCTGTCGCTGCTGTGGCCGCTTTGATGCATGACGTCATTATCGTGCTGGGTATTTTCTCCATCACGCAAAAAGACTTTGATTTAACCGTACTCGCCGCGGTGCTGGCAGTGATAGGCTACTCGATCAACGACACCATCGTGGTGTTCGATCGGATTCGCGATAATTTCCGCACCCTGCGCAAGACAGAACCCGCCGACGTGATCAATGTGTCTCTGTCGCAAACCCTGGAGCGCACCCTGTTAACCTCCTTGACTACCCTGCTTACGCTGGTGGTGCTCTATATTTTTGGCGGCGAGCTGATCAATGGCTTTGCCTTCGCACTGATTGTGGGTATTAGCGTGGGTACTTATTCCTCTGTTTATATTGCGGCTAATATCCTGATGGCCATGGGGGTAACTCGAGAGGATCTGGTGCCCACAGTGCGTGAGACCAGTGAGATTGATGAATTACCCTGAGTTGGATGTGGGATAACCCAAAGGGCGCCGCAAGGCGCCTTTTTTGTTTGGGTGGAATTTGCGCAGCTTCTGGTTTATCTTCGTCAGGCTCTCCACATAAACCCGGCAGCGGTGCATACCTCCCATGAGCAAGCCCCTCAGCTTTCGTGAAGATCTGCGCAACAGCGATGATGTGGTTCGCCTGCGTGAAACCCTGGCGCGCTTCCAGCGTATTTTCAATGGCAGTGGTTACGGCTTCTGGGAGTGGGATCTGGAGACGGATTATGTCGACTGGTCGGGCGGTTTTTGGGAGAGTATCGGCTATGGCCCGGAATACGCCGATGAGGTCAATAACACCGAAAAACTGATCCAGTACATCCATCCGGATGATCGCCACATGATGCGCGAGGCCACCCTGGAGCATTTGCGTACCGGCAAACCCTTGAGCACCTGCTACCGGGTTCGTGCCAGTGACGGTCGCTATGTTTGGACCCAGGTTCGCGCCGACTCCATTCGCGATGAAAAGGGTTGGGCGCGTTATATATCGGGCGTAAATTTTGATATCAGCGAACTCAAGGACGTTGAAGCGGCACTGCGCGAAAGCGAGGCGCGTCAGGTGCGTATACTTCAGGCAGCCAACGATGGCATCTGGGAATGGTATGCGGGCTCAGGTGGCTTCCACTTCTCTGCTCGCTGCTGGGAACTCCTGGGTTACGATGAGCAGGATGATGTAGTTACCCAGGGAGAAAATCGGCTGCGCGTTTGGCGCAGCCATATTTATCCCGAAGATCTGCCCAAGTTTGATCGTGCGCTCAACGATCATGTGGAAGGCAAGGGTATGTTTGACATCGAGTATCGCATTCACAGCAAGCAGGGTGATCTGCGCTGGATTCGTGCTCGTGGTCGCATTGATTTGGATGAACAGGGAAAGCCGTTTCGTATGTCAGGAACCAATATGGATATTACCGATATCAAGCGCGCCGAAGAGCGTGTGCTGCAAGCCAAGGAAACCGCCGAAAAAGCCAACCGCGCCAAATCCGAATTCCTCTCCAGCATGAGCCACGAATTGCGCACGCCACTCAACGCCATTCTCGGTTATGCGCAGCTGTTTGAATATGATGGTAATTTGACTGAGGTGCAGCTGGATAATCTGCGCGAGATACGCAGTGCAGGTGAACACCTGCTGCAATTGATCAACGATGTGCTGGATCTTGCCAAGATTGAATCGGGCAAGATGACCGTTTCCCTTGAGCCTGTGCTGGTGTCACGGGTTGTGGCCGAATGCTTTACGCTCATTCAACCCCAGGCCGACGCGCGCGGTGTTCGCCTCTACTCCACGTTCAACAACCTGGAGAGCACCTATGTGGTGGCGGATAATGTACGACTCAAGCAGGCGCTTGTTAACCTGCTCAGCAACGGGGTCAAGTACAACAAAATTGGCGGTGAACTTGAGCTGTATATGAAACAGCTCGACAAGCAGCAATTGCGTATCGGCGTGCGCGACACGGGTCAGGGTATTGCGGCCAATCGACAGAGTGAAGTCTTCCAACCTTTTAATCGACTCAGCGCGGAAAATTCCAAAATAGAAGGCTCTGGCGTTGGTTTGGTTATCACCAAGCAACTGATTGAAATCATGCAGGGTAAATTGGATTTTTCCAGCCGCGAAGGGGAGGGCACCGACTTTTGGATTGACTTGCCACTGAGTAACGAATGGAATCAGGACTTGCTGCAATCCGGAAGCGCCGTAAATAGCAAGGGCAAGCCGGTAGAGATGCAGGTTGAGCGCAAGTGCAAATTACTTTACGTAGAGGACAATCCTTCGAACGTGCGTTTGCTGCAACAAATTTTTTCGCGTTATCCACAGTTTGAGTTGGACATTGCCGAAGAGGCATTTTTGGGAATTTATAAGGCGCGTTCCGGCAAACCGGATGTGATTATTCTGGATATTAACTTGCCTGGCATGGATGGCTACGAAACGCTGTCGGTGTTGAAGCGCGATTCAGTCACGGCACATATTCCTGTTGTGGGCCTTTCCGCCAATGCCATGCCTTACGATATCGAGCGGGGTCGCCAGGCAGGTTTCTATCACTATCTCACCAAGCCGGTGGACATTAATCTGTTGATAAGGGTTTTGAACGAGTTGTTGGCTTAGTGTGCTGAAATCCGGTCTGGGTGGGTGTCTTGGTTCTATGTCCTCCACCTCACCCGGATTCCATGCTCCAAATGAACCTCCCCGAAAACATTTTCACCACACTTATTTCAAATGCCCCATATGTTTTTGCACGGTTTGCAACACAGGTTTAAAGACTTTGGGTGAACCGCACACTACATGGCCGCTCTCTAAAAAATCTGCACCGCCGTTAAAGTCACTCACCAGGCCGCCCGCTTCTTTTACTAACAGCAAGCCTGCGGCTATATCCCACTCGTTGAGGTTCATTTCCCAAAAGGCATCAAAGCGCCCGGATGCCACATAGGCCAGATCCAGCGCCGCAGAACCGCAGCGGCGGATGCCCGCCGTTTGGCCTGCCAGTTCCTGCATGACCGACAAATAGCTGCTGATATGTTCGAGCGCGTAGCCGCTGAAGGGAATGCCGGTGCCGATTAAGGCGCCTTCCAGACCTTTGCGCGGTGATACGCGAATACGACGGCCATTGAGTGCCGCGCCGCGTCCGCGACTGGCGGTAAATTCTTCACGCTTGATAGGGTCGATAACCACCGCATGTTCCAGTTGGCCTTTGTATTTGCAGGCGATGGAAACGGAAAAGTGGGGCAGCCCATGAATGAAGTTGGTGGTGCCATCGAGGGGATCGATGACCCATTCGTAATCGGGATTTTTGCCGGGCAGGCTGCCGCCTTCTTCGCCGCGAATCGAATGATCCGGGTAGGCTTTGCGCAGGTGGTAGATGATTTCTTTTTCAGCGGCCTTATCCACCTCGGTAACGAAGTCGTTGCGACTTTTGGTTTCTATGGTTAGCAGGTCAACACGCTCAAATGCGCGTTCGATGAGTTCAGCGGCCTTGCGCCCAGCGCGCAGAGCCATGGTCAACATGGGTTCCATAAAAAATCCAGTGAAGAGAGGTGAAAGGGGAAGCTGTAAAAGAACAGGGCCGCAGGTCGTTTTCGGGACGCCTCTCGCCGGGGTCGCGATTCTAGCTGGATTAGCGGGGTCTGGCCAGTGGTGATACACTGCGCGCCCCTTAAAACCCCCCATCGGAGTTGCTCTGCATGACCCAGGACGCCCTCGCCAATATTCGCATAGTGCTGGTGAACACCACCCACCCAGGCAACATCGGCGGCACGGCGCGGGCGATGAAAAATATGGGCCTCTCTCGCCTTTACCTGGTGGAACCCAAGGAGTATCCCTCGGATAAAGCGGTTTGGCGCTCCGCCGGTGCTTTGGACGTGTTGGATAACGTGGTGGTGGTGGATACCCTGGATGACGCCATTGCCGGTTGTGGTCTGGTGGTCGGCACCAGCGCCCGCGAAAGGCGCATCCCCTGGCCTTTGTTAGACCCGCGTGAATGCGGCGAAAGTGTGTGGCAGGAGGCTGCCCAGCACGAAGTGGCTTTGGTGTTCGGGCGTGAGGATCGCGGGCTGACCAATGAAGAGCTGCGTAAATGCAATTTTCATGTGCATATCCCAGCAAATCCTGACTATTCGTCCCTCAATCTTGCCACCGCTGTGCAGGTCATTACCTACGAGGTGCGCATGGCCATGCTCAAGGCTGCCGAGGGAAAGACGCTGGTAGGCCACCAATGGGATATGCCTTTGGCAGATCCGCGCGCGCTGGACATTTATTACACCCATTTGGAAGATACCTTGATCCAGCTGGGTTTTCTTGATCCGGACAACCCCAAGCAGACCATGACCCGGTTGCGCCGTCTCTATAACCGGGTGCGCCTGGATCAGATGGAGCTGAATATCCTCCGTGGGGTACTGGCAGCGGTGCAAAACCAGCTGGATCTGGCGGGTAAACCGCGTCCAGCAGCCCGCCAACCGGCGAGTGAAAGTGAGGAATAGCCTCAATCTAGGAGTGCTTGAGTGAATTCTTGCTTGATGCAAAAAAATACTTGAGTAAAATACTCGGTTATAGCCCCGCCACGCGGGCTGTTTTTTAACCGGGGTTCGCCATGCGACTGACAACCAAAGGCCGTTACGCGGTCACTGCCATGCTGGATCTGGCCCTCCATAGCGAACAGGGGCCGGTCAGTCTGGCCGACATCTCTGCCCGTCAGGGCATTTCCCTGTCCTATCTGGAGCAGCTGTTTGCCAAGCTGCGCCGGGAAGAACTGGTCAAAAGCGTGCGCGGCCCGGGTGGAGGCTATTGCTTGGGAACCGACATGAATGCCATTTCCATTGCCCGGGTTGTGGATGCGGTGAGCGAATCCCTGGATGCCACCCGCTGCGAGGGCAAGGGCAATTGCCAGGAAGGCCAGGTGTGCCTTACCCACCATTTGTGGGAAGACCTGAGCAGCCAGATACATCAATTTTTAAGCGATATTTCCCTGGCAGATCTGGTGGCCAGAGCCGATATCCAGCGCGTGCGTCAGCGTCAGGATAGCCAGCCAGTGCGCCAGCGCGACCCGCAAAGGGAAATCGCCTGTAACGAAATTTTTGAGTGA
>CBFGWO010000072.1:0-16455 GCA_965652595.1 uncultured Cellvibrio sp.
TTGGCCAACTCACCTACCGCCAGCAGGGTGTACTCGGCACCATTGGCCAGGGGTACATCGGCGTCAATAACCACCGGATTGGTGGTGCCTGTTGGCACTACCTTGAAGTTATAGGTAGCC
This sequence comes from uncultured Cellvibrio sp., assembly GCA_965652595.1. Lineage (GTDB taxonomy): Bacteria > Pseudomonadota > Gammaproteobacteria > Pseudomonadales > Cellvibrionaceae > Cellvibrio. Next base: position 121 of record CBFGWO010000072.1, read on the forward strand.
GCAGGCAGGTTCAGATAGCCGGTAGCCATCGGGAAGGCCAGATTGGTCACCGCTGGCGTCGCGCCGTCGTTGGCCAGGATATCCACCGCCGGGGCATCAGCCGACCCATGAACCACGCGCAGGTTAGCGCCAGAAGCGGCGTCACTGATCACCGCCACCTCGTCACCATCCAGCACCGCCAGTTGAATGGGTGCGCTGGTAGAACCCACGCTGGGAACCGCGCCAATCAACAGATCCTTACCACCCATGAGTGGCACAGCACCTGAGTCAAACACCACAGTGGCGTTGTCGGGCAGAGTTACACGGATACGATAGGTGCCAGCAGGTACTTCTACAGGGCCCAAGGTTTCCTTGAACTCAAATCCACCCAAAACACTGGAGGCAGAGATAGCGTCATCCGGGGCGGTTACATGCACATTTACCTCCGGTGCGGCGGCGGCCAGGTGAGCTACACGCACACGTACACTGTTGCTGTCAGGCAGCAGGCCAGAGTCAGTGAGGATAAGTGGCTCGATGTTGGCAACCGAGTTAACCGCCAAAACGTCATAGCGAGTATCGGCATCAAAGGCCAAGTCGACCGGGCCAATCACCACCTGATTTCCACCGGGGATAACGCCCTCAACAGCGACGTTGTAGGTGTCAGCAGGCAGGGTCAGGTAACCAGTGGATTGTTGGTAATCCAACCCCGAAGCAGCCACAGCACCCTCTACCCAGAGATTCACCTTGGGCGCATCAGCCGAACCGTGAAAAACGCGAACCGTGGGCTGCTTGGGCGCCAAGCCATCCAAGCCGATTACACCCAAATCCGCCGTCAAACCAGCGCCATCGCGCGCAATGGCGGTGTAAACACCAGCCGCATCCAAAGCAACACTGGCTTTGATGGCTTGGGTTTTGGTACCAGTGGGCGTGATGATGACGTCATAGTTGCCTTCGGCCAGGCTTACGTAGCCAGTCTCTGCCTTGAAGGGAACATTGGCGAACGCGGGGCTGGCATCAGCGATAGAGGCGCCAACAGCCACCACATAAATATCCACATTACCCGCCAGGGTAGAAGCGTGCACCAGACGAACCTTGGCTTCGGTCGCTACCGGACGGTTATTGTCGGTCAGCAGCAAGGGTTCTATGTTGGCCAATTCGCCTACCGCAATCAGGGTGTAGGCAGCGCCGTTCGCCAGAGGCACATCGGCATTGATCACCACAGGCGCGCTGGCGCCGTTGGGCATCACCTTGAAGTTGTAGGTAGCAGCGGGCAAATTCAGATAGTTGGTTGCCTGGGGGAAGGCCAGATTCATGATCGCGGGAGTGGCACTGTCATTGGCGGTCACATCCACGGCGGGGGCATCGGCGGAACCGTGTACTACACGCAGGTCACTACCCGCACTGGCGTCTGACACGATTGCTACAGCGTTGCCATCCAGAACAGCCAATTGAATGGGAGAAGCACCAGTACCCACATTAGGCACGGCACCTACGAGCAGATCCTTACCAGCGGCCAGGTTAAGGGTGCCGGAATCAAACACCACCGTGTTGTCCATCAAGGTCACACGCACACGGTAATCGCCTGCGGGGACTTCAACCGGGCCCAGAGTGTCTTTGAAAGAGAAGCTACCAAGCGGATCGCCGCTCAAATCACCGTCGGGTGCGGTAACAAACACTTTGACTTCTGGTGCCATGCTGGCGAGGTGAGCAACGCGCACACGCACCAGAGCGCTGTCACTCAGGCTACCCGTATCGGCCAAAATCAGCGGCTCGATGTCGGCAACGCTGTTAACAGCGATCACGTCGTACTTGGTGTTGCCATCCAGTGGAATCTGGGCTGGGCCAATCACCACCGCATTACCGCTGGGGATGATGCCCTCGACAGCAATTTCGTAGGTTTTTTCAGGCACTGTCAGGTAGCCAGTGGACTCTTGATAATCCAGATTTTCGGCAACCACACTGCCGTCCACCCAAATATTCACAGCGGGTGCGTCATGGGAGCCGTGGAAAACACGAACCATGGCATTTTCGACTGGCGGAGCGGTGACGGTAACTGTCGCCGTTGCGCGCTTGCTCGAATCGGCGGAGCTGGTTGCCACCACTGTGTAGCTGCCAGCGGTCATAGGTGCAGTGTAAACACCGCCGCTGGTGATGCTACCGCCACCTGATTCCTGAACCGACCAAACCACCGATCTGTTGGAATCGCCAGTGACGCTGGCAGTAAAGGTTTGACTGGCACCCGTCAGTAAACTCACTGACGTGGGTGACAAGCTGACGCTGACGTTTTTCTTGCTATCGCTGCCGCCACAGGCGGCGAGTATCAAGCTTACAAGGCTCACCAGGAGCAGCTTGTAAAAGGACATTATGTTCATCTTCCTTTCCTCGTGTACGAGACGTTGGGGAAACCCCACTTTGGGGTAGATCGGGGAACTGCTTGCCCGACGGTTTACGCCCGTATTTCAGGAAAAGATCACGAGAGAACAAAAAGCGTGGGATAAATCATCAAAAAAGTGCAATGCGCGGCGATCTAGTGCACAGGTCGATAAAGCCAATGATCCAGCGGATTTCTCTGCACGTATTAGGGTGGATTTCCTTTATTTATGGCGCATAATCGAGGCTTCGCATGCTAACCACCAAGGCAAAGTCCATGACCGATGTTTCCGCCACCAGCCAGGCCCAGGCGCAAGAGTGGGCTAATTTGCTGGGGCGCGTCGCCCGAGATAACGACCGGGAAGCCTTTCGTAAGCTCTATGAACATTTCGCACCGCGCATAAAAGCTTACGCCATTAACCAAGGGTTCAGTCAGCAGGCTGAAGTTCTGGTGCAGGAAGTCATGATCAATGTTTGGCGTAATGCCGACAAATACACAGAGTCGCTCGCGTCTGTGTCTACCTGGATTTTTACCATCTCGCGCAATCAGCGTATTGATCTTCTGCGTAAGATGAACCGTACCAAGGCGGAGGTTGCAGTAGAAACCGAAGACCTGTGGCAGATACCCACGGAAGAAGACACCACCGTGCGCTCTATTCAATCCGGTTCGTCAGAAAAATTTATTCATGAAGCTATATCGACCCTGCCGGAAGAACAGATGATTGCTGTTCGCAAGGTCTACTACGAAGGTAAAACCCACCAGGAGGTGGTCGAAGAACTGAATATTCCGCTCGGCACCCTCAAGGGTCGGCTGAGATTATCACTGAAAAAATTGCGCGTTTTGTTAGAGGCAACAGAGCTATGAGTTTGCACCATCCTGACGAAGCCACGCTGCTGGATTATGTGGCGGGAAGCCTTCCCATACCCAAAGCGCTGGCGGTGTCGGTTCACCTGTGTTTTTGCAGTCAATGTCGTCGTCAAATCAGCAAAATGAATGCTATAGGCGGCGCTTTGCTGGAAACAGCCACTCCCGCCAGTTTGGAGCAGGGCAGCTTTGACGCGCTTATGGCACACATAGATGCCGCTCCGGCGGTGGCTGAACAAATTCAGACTGAAAAAAAATCTGCTTCGAACAACCCGTTACTGGAGTATCTTCCCGCGCCTCTGGAACGGCTGGACTGGCAGCAACAGACCAAAGAGATTGGCAAATTCGATCTTTCTCGACTGATCAAAGTGCCTGGGTTTCAAGTGGCCCTGCAGCGCATAGCTGCTGGCGCGCGCGTACCCACTCACACCCATGGCGGCACTGAGTTGACCGTTATTCTGAGTGGTGGTTTTTCCGATGAGCTTGGGGTGTATCACGCGGGCGATTTTATTGCCCGCGATCCGAGCCATAAACACAGCCCCACTGCCCTGCAAAATGAAGATTGCATATGCCTTACCGTGCTGGACGCGCCGATTAAATTTACCGGTTGGCAGCGCTTGTTCAATCCGTTTATGCATTGGCACTAACAGTAAACCTCAGTCAGTATTTGAAGCAAAAAAAAGCCCGCTGAATCGCGGGCTTTTTTATATCAGAAGGCTGTCGGGTTTATTCAGCGTCAGCTGAAACTTCACCGGCCTCTTCCGCCAATGCCTCTTTAATGGACAGCTTGATACGACCACGCTGATCCACATCCAGACACTTAACCTTCACTACCTGGCCTTCCTTCAAGTAATCGCTAACACTGGCAACACGCTCATCCGCGATTTGCGAGATGTGTACCAAACCATCCTTGCCGGGCAGGAAGTTCACAAAAGCGCCAAAGTCAACGATGCGCACCACAGTGCCCTCGTAGATAGCGCCGATTTCCGCTTCTGCCACTATGCCCAACACACGGTCAACAGCCGCTTTCAGGTTGTCGGCGTTGTCGGCATAAATCTTCACCGTGCCATCGTCGTTAATATCGATTGAAGAACTGGTTTCTTCAGTGATGGCGCGAATAGTGGCGCCGCCTTTACCGATAATGTCGCGGATCTTGTCCGGATGCACTTTGATGGTTTCAAAGCGCGGGGCATTTTCGCTGATGGTTGAACGCGCGGTGGAAATTACCTTGTTCATTTCCGCAAGGATATGCAAACGCGCATGCAGTGCCTGCTCAAGCGCGATTTCCATAATCTCTTCGGTAATGCCTTCGATCTTGATATCCATTTGCAGCGCCGTCACACCGCTGGCGGTACCCGCCACTTTAAAGTCCATATCACCCAGGTGGTCTTCATCACCGAGGATGTCGGTAAGCACAGCAAAGCCGTTGTCTTCTTTCACCAGGCCCATAGCAATACCCGCTACCGGTGCCTTAAGCGGTACACCGGCATCCATCAACGCCAGCGATGAACCACACACAGAGGCCATGGAGCTGGAGCCGTTGGATTCGGTAATTTCACTCACCACACGCAGCGTGTAAGGAAAGTCAGATTCCTTCGGCAGTACAGCAGCAACACCGCGACGCGCCAAACGGCCGTGACCGATTTCGCGGCGACCTGTACCACCCATACGACCACACTCACCCACAGAATAGGGTGGGAAGTTGTAGTGCAGCATAAAGGGATCTTTGCGTTCACCTTCGAGGGCATCAATGATCTGCACATCGCGCGCGTTACCCAAGGTTGCCACGACCAGTGCCTGGGTTTCACCGCGAGTAAAAAGCGCAGAGCCGTGAGCCTTGGGCAGCACACCCACATCCACCAGAATCGGACGCACAGTTTTGTTATCGCGTCCATCGATACGCGGCTCACCCGCCACAATGCGCGAACGCACTATGTGGGATTCAACGCGACCGAACATATCTTTTACATCGTCAGCGCTCACGCCCGCTTCTTCGTTAACCAATTCAGCAACGGCCTGGGTGCGCAATTCGCCCAGACGCTCATAGCGCTTGGCTTTATCAGTGATGCGATAGGCCACACCGATTGAATCACCAAAACTGCGCTCCAGCGCTGCTTTGAGCGCGCTATTCACTGCCGCTGGCTGCCAATCCCAACGGGGTTTGCCCGCATCGCGAGCCAGCTCAGCGCAAGCCTGAATCACCACTTGCATTTCCTGGTGCGCAAACAACACCGCGCCCAGCATAATGTCTTCCGGCAACTCTTTGGCTTCGGACTCCACCATCAACACCGCGTCTTTGGTACCGGCAACCACCATGTCCAGCTCAGAGGCAGACAGTGCTTCGTAAGAAGGGTTGAGCAAGTAGCCTTTGTCCGGGGTGTAACCAACACGGGCCGCGCCTATGGGGCCATTAAAAGGAATACCTGAAATCGCCAGAGCAGCCGAGGTACCGATGAGTGCCGCGATATCCGGGTCATTCACCTTGTCGGTGGACATCACCGTACAAATGACTTGCACCTCATTCAAAAAGCCCTCAGGAAACAGCGGGCGAATGGGGCGGTCGATCAAACGGGAAGTCAGGGTTTCTTTTTCGGAAGGACGACCTTCACGCTTGAAAAAGCCGCCGGGAATCTTGCCGGCTGCATAGGCTTTTTCCTGATAATGAACAGACAGGGGGAAGAAGTCCTGACCTGGCGAAGCTTCTTTTGCGCCAACCACGGTACACAAGACCGAGGTTTCGCCCATAGTGACCATCACTGCACCAGTCGCCTGGCGAGCAATACGGCCGGTTTCGAGGGTGACGCTTTGGTCACCGTATTGGAACTTTTTAATAATCGGATTCACTCTTTTATCCTTTCATGACGTTAATTTTTTACGCGCCTATGTCTGCGCCAAACAACTATTTTCAAACAAATATCTATCTTCACAAAATTAACAATGACGACAGCTATGGTTGCGTCCTGCCCGGGCGATAAGATATTTCAATCTGGCTTATCGCTATCTTTTCCCTTAAAAAAAACGTGCCCGCAAAAGCGGGCACGGGACACACTTAACGGCGCAGACCCAATTTTTGAATCAGTGCTGAGTAACGTTCAACATTCTTGCTCTTCAGGTAATCCAGCAGCTTGCGACGCTGGTTAACCATACGGATCAGACCGCGACGGGAATGGTGATCGGCTTTGTGACCAGCGAAGTGCTCTTGCAGTTTGTTGATATTGGTGGTCAACAGTGCAACCTGCACTTCCGGTGAGCCAGTGTCACCTTCCGCTTGTTGATACTCCTTTACGACAGCAGCTTTTTCAGCAGCACTCAGTGCCATGGTACTTACCTCATTTAACATGCAAAAAGATTACAGCCACACCCGTGCATGTTTACAGGAGGGCTATGCAGGAAAATCCTGCGGTGGTTTGCTCTTGCCTTGGGCAAAAACAAATTCTGTGCCGCGCGCGTCAATCTGTGCGGTTGGCAATAATGCGTTTGGGCGCTACCCGACCGTCTTCGGTCAGCTCACCCAGGCCGAGAAAGCGGGCTCCCTCGGGGGCGCCCGCGCCAGTTTCGACGACCGGATCGCTCAATAAATCGCCTAATAAAAAGACGCGTACAATATCACCTTGGTCTCCCAGACGGTAGACCTGAGGGTCCATCACCGGGTTGCCCTGACGGAAGTAATAGCCACTCTGGGGGGGCAAATAGAGGGCTGGCAAACTCGTCACAGGCGCATCTGCCGGCAGCAGCAAGGCGTCTATGGTCGCGAAGCCCCCCTGCTCGAGAGCTGCTTCCAAGGCATCCAGGGTCACACACCGACTCTCGTCAAACTCGCCAGCCAGGTTCCTGTGCAGCCGCTGAACATGGGCGCCGCAGCCCAGAACCTCACCAATATCCTGCGCCAGGCTACGGATATAGGTGCCCTTGCTGCAAACAACCTCTACATCCAGCTCCGCCGCAGGTCCGGGGCGAAAATCCTGGATTTCCAGCCGATCTATACGCACTGGGCGGGGCTCTCGTTCAATCTCCACCCCCTGGCGCGCCATCTTGTAGAGCGGCTGCCCCTGATGCTTGAGCGCGGAATACATGGGCGGTAATTGCAGGATATCGCCCCGGAATTTCGCCAGTGCCTGCTCCACCTGCGCTCGACTTATGCCCTCGGTAGTCGCCTGACTCAGCACCTGGCCTTCGGCATCCGCCGTGTCGGTGGTGATGCCCAGCCGAAAAGTGCTGCAATAACCCTTGTCTGCATCCAGCAAAAATTGGGAGAACTTGGTCGCTTCGCCAAAGCAGAGCGGCAAAACCCCGGTCGCCAAAGGGTCCAGGCTACCGGTATGGCCCGCCTTTTCCGCTTGGTAGAGCCGTTTGGCCATTTGCAGGGCGCGGTTGGACGTCATGCCCGAAGGCTTGTTTAACAGGAGCACGCCATCGAGCGGGCGGCCTTTACGCTTGCCCATCAATTGGTCTCGCTGGAATCGTCAGTGTCGTTGTGGTGCTGTTTATCACTGGCGATGGCCTTGTCGATCAGGAAAGAAAGTTCCTGACCGCGAATGGCGGTCTTGTCATAAATAAACTGCAAGCGCGGCACTGTGCGCATGCTCAGCTCTTTAGCGATGAGTGTGCGCAGAAAACCGGCAGCCTTGTTAAGCGCCTGGGCACCGGCCAGACTCTCTTCTTCGCTGGCGCCAACAAAGGTCAGATATACCTTGGCGTAGGCCATGTCGCGGCTGACGGTGACATCGTTAATGTTAACCATGCCCACACGGGGATCGCGAATTTCCTGAGGAATCAATTGCCCCAGCAACCGTTGGATGGCATCCGACACTCGGTCGGAGCGGGTAAATTCTCTTGGCATAAGCCGATAACCTCGTAATTTTTATCCCATCGCCGCAGCAACGGCATAAAAACAAACACGCCCCGAAGGCCGCGAGGCACTTCGGGGCGAAGCGACGCTGGCTGAAAAATTACAGCTGGCGCGCCACCTCTTTTACTTCGAAGACTTCAATTTGATCGCCGACCTTAACATCGTAGTTCTTCACGCCGATACCACACTCCATGCCGTTGCGCACTTCGTTGACATCGTCTTTAAAGCGACGCAGAGATTCCAGCTCGCCCTCGAAGATCACCACATTGTCGCGCAGTACGCGGATAGGTTTGCTGCGATGCACCGTACCCTCCACCACCATACAACCGGCCACCTGACCAAACTTGGGCGAGTTAAATACTTCGCGCACGTTGGCGATACCCAGGATTGTTTCGACACGCTCCGGATCAAGCATACCGCTCAGCGCCGCTTTCACTTCGTCAAGCAACTGGTAAATGATGCTGTAGTAGCGAATGTCCACACCTTCGGTCTCCGCTACTCGGCGAGTTGCGGCATCGGCGCGTACATTAAAGCCAACAATAATCGCGCCGGTTGTGAGCGCCAGGTTGACATCATTTTCAGTGATACCACCAACACCGGAAGACACCACATTCACCTGAACTTCCTCGTTGCCGATATCAGCCAGTGAGGCCTGGATAGCTTCGAGGGAACCACGCACATCGGCCTTGACCACCACGGTGAGCACTTTCTTCTGGCCTGCATCCATGCCCGCAAACATGTTCTCCAGCTTGGAGGCCTGCTGACGCGCCAAACGATCCTTGCGCTCTTTTTCCGCACGGAATTCAGCCACTTCGCGCGCCTTGCGCTCATCGGCCAGCACCACAAAATCATCACCGGCGCTGGGTGCCTCACCCAAGCCAAGAATTTCAACCGGTGTGGATGGGCCAGCCTCTTTCACTTGTTGGCCACGCTCGTCGCTCATGGCGCGCACGCGACCGTAGCTTTGTCCAGCCAAAATCAGATCGCCGTGTTTCAGTGTGCCTTCCTGCACCAGCAGGGTAGCGACCACACCGCGGCCTTTCTCAACACGAGACTCAATCACCACACCCTTGGCAGGTGCATTGACGACAGCAGAAAGTTCGAGAACCTCGGCTTGCAAGGAAATAGCCTCAAGCAGTTCTTCGACGCCCTGACCCGTGTGTGCCGACACTTCGATAAACTGGGTGTCGCCACCGTAGTTTTCAGGAATCACACCCTTAACCACCAACTCGCTTTTTACGCGTTCCGGATCAGCGCTGGGCTTATCGCATTTGTTAATCGCAACCACCAGCGGCACATTGGCAGCGCGGGCGTGAAGGATGGCCTCTTCGGTTTGCGGCATAACACCGTCATCGGCAGCCACCACCAGAATGACCACGTCAGTACACTGGGCACCGCGAGCACGCATCGCAGTAAAAGCGGCGTGACCGGGGGTATCAAGGAACGCAATTTCGCCGCGACTGGTTTTTACACGGTAGGCACCAATGTGCTGGGTAATACCACCCGCCTCACCGGCAGCTACGCGCGATTCACGAATGTAATCCAGCAGCGACGTCTTACCGTGGTCAACGTGACCCATCACGGTGACTATAGGCGCACGCGTATGGCGCTCACCTTCGATCACCAGCGATTCAGCCAGTGCGTGCTCAATATCATCCTCGCTCACGAGCTTGGCCTTGTGGCCCATTTCTTCCACCAGCAGCTGCGCCGTTTCCTGATCCAGCGGTTGGTTGATGTTGGCCATAACCCCCATCTTCATCAACTGCTTGATCAGTTCGCCCACTTTCACCGTCATACGCTGCGCCAGATCAGCCACAGAAATGGTTTCGGGAACTTCAACTTCGTGAACAATTTTTGCCGTGGGACGTTTGAAGGCATGCTTGTTGGATGCTTTGTGGTGCGCACGCATGGTGCGGCGACGCGCTAACACGTCTTGGTCTTCACCTTCATCCGCTTCAAGCTCGAACAAATCCAGCTTGACGCCTTTTTTGGGCGCCGTGGCCTTTTTGGCTGATTTGCCGGCACGCTTGGAATGATGCTTCTCGCCATCATCAAAGTCCTCGTCACGACGCACTTCTTTTTTCTTTGGCAAGTGTTTGCTATCTGGCTCAGCCTTCTCAACCGCTTTTGGCTTGGGACGTGCGACTTCTGCACCCGCTTTGGGTGCAGGCTCCTGCACGCGCGTTTCTTCGCGTTTTGCAGCCAAGTCAGCAAGACGCTGAGCTTCTTCTGCCTGGCGACGCTCCTGGGCCGCGCGACGTTTTTCTTCGATGCCATCGGTAAACGACGTGCGTTGCGACGCAGTTTCATCAGCCGGGGCTTCTGCCACCGGAGGCTCAGGCACAACAGGCGCAGATACAGGCTCAGCAACTGGCTCGGCAGGTTCAGGCTGAACCGGCACCAGCTCAAGCTCAGCTGTTTCTTCCGCCGGGTTTTCAAGATCTTCGCGTTTCACATAGGTGCGTTTTTTGCGCACTTCAACATTCACCGTTTTGCGCGCACTGCCAGACCCCGTCTTTAAAGTCGTGGTGGTTTTGCGCTGCAGGGTAATTTTTTTGGGCTCTACGCTCGACTCGCCGTGACTGGTTTTGAGGTAGGCGAGCAACCGCTGCTTTTCTTCATCCGAAACAGGCGCATCGGCGGTCATGTGGGCGAGACCGGCTTCCTGCATTTGCTTTAGCAGCCGCTCAACCGGTGCCCCAACAGACTTGGCGAGTTCGCTTACTGTTACTTCTGCCATTGTGTTTCCTCTGTATTTTCTCGTGACCCATGGTAGCTAGTGATTCGCTTAAGCGAACCAGGGCTCACGGGCTTTCATAATCAGTGCAGCAGCACGGGTTTCGTCCATTCCCTCAATGTCGAGCAGATCATCAATCGCCTGCTCGGCGAGATCTTCCATGGTCACTATGCCGCGACCCGCAAGCGTGATCGCCAGAGCCTGATCCATGCCTTCCATGTTCAGCAAATCCTCGGCGGGCGCTACGCCTTCAAGGCGCTCTTCCGATGCCAGCGCCTGCGTCAGCAAGGCATCTTTAGCGCGGGCGCGCAGCTCTTCGGCGATATCCTCATCGAATCCGTCAATGGCCAGCATTTCTTCCAGCGGCACATAAGCGACTTCTTCGAGCGTGGTAAAGCCTTCTTCGACCAGCACCGCCGCAATATCCTCATCCACATCCAGGGCATTCATAAATACCTGGATATAGCTGCCGGACTCGGCCTGTTGCTTGGCTTGCCAATCGGCAACGCTCATCACGTTGATATCCCAACCGGTCAACTCGCAAGCAAGACGCACATTTTGGCCGCCGCGACCAATGGCCATAGCCAGATTGTCTTCACTCACAGCAACATCCATCGAGCCTGCGTCTTCATCCACCACAATGGATTCGATTTCCGCAGGTGACATGGCGTTGATTACAAACTGCGCCGGGTTATCGTCCCAGAGCACAATATCAACGCGCTCACCGCCCAATTCATTGGAGACCGCCTGCACGCGCGAACCGCGCATACCGACACAAGCACCTACGGGATCAATACGACCGTCGTTGGTTTTTACGGCAATCTTGGCACGCAGGCCGGGATCGCGCGCCGCGCCTTTAATTTCGATGACTTCTTCGGCAATTTCGGGCACTTCAATTTTGAAAAGCTCGATCAGCATTTCCGGGCAGGAGCGGCTGAGGAACAACTGCGGACCGCGCGCTTCGGTGCGCACATCTTGCAGGAGTGCGCGAATACGATCGCCCATGCGGAAAATTTCGCGACCGATTAATTGGTCGCGCGGCAACAAGGCTTCAGCGTTATTACCCAAGTCCACAATAATGCTGTCACGTGTTACTTTTTTGACGGTACCGCTAATCAGCTCACCCACACGATCGCGATACTCTTCAACCATTTGTGCGCGCTCGGCTTCACGCACTTTTTGCACAATCACTTGTTTGGCGGTTTGCGCGGCGATACGACCAAACTCAACGTTTTCGATTTTTTCGCGATAGACATCGCCCGCTTTAAGCGATGTATCTTTTTCATGGGCCTCTTCCAGCGTGAATTGGGTACCCAATTCGGCCAGCACATCATCGGCAACCACTTCCCAGCTGCGGAAAGTTTCATAGTCGCCGGTAGCGCGATTGATATTGACTTCAATAGTGGAGTCTTCATCAAAGCGCTTTTTAGTGGCAGTGGCCAGGGCGGTTTCTATGGCCTGAAAAATCAGCTCCTTATCTACGCCCTTTTCGTTGGACACTGCATCAGCGACGAGCAAAATTTCTTTGTTCATTTGATTGCCTCTGTAAACTCCCCGAACTGACCTAAGCCAGCTAGCTGTTCCGTAATGCATCCCTGGGGATGCGTGAATAGATTGCCTAAATTAAAACTGTGGAATGATGTTGGCTTTATCGATGCTATCAACCGCCAACAAGTATTCCTTATCATCAACGGCGACACGCACTTGATCGCCTTCAACGGCCAAAATTTTGCCTTTAAATTTCCGGCGGCCATCGCGCGCCAGGCGCAAACGCAGATTGACCATTTCGCCAATGTAGCGCGCGTACTGCTCCAGGGTGTAGAGCGGGCGATCCATACCGGGAGAGGAAACTTCCAGCGTGTATTCACCGTCGATGGGATCTTCCACATCCATCACTGCACTCACCTGACGACTGACTTTTTCACAGTCTTCCAAGGTGACGCCTTCGCTCGCATCTATGTAAAGGCGCAGCGTGGTGTATTTGCCCTGGGTGAGATACTCCAATCCCCAAAGCTCACAATTCAAGGAGCTGACCACTGGCCCGATAAGCGCCTGCAATTGTTCCTGCTTGGATGCCATGTGTGAATTCCGCACTGGCCTGGCGCCAGCTTTTTCAAAACCAATAAAAAATGGGCACCAGGCCCATTAACGATTACTGCTTTAACACCGTCACAGGCCACTGTGACTGAAAAACGCATACAAAAAAGCCCCTGACGGGGCCTTCTGGACGCTAACCCGGCGTCAGGAAACCGAGTTAGTAAATTTGGTTGCGGGGGCTGGATTTGAACCAACGACCTTCGGGTTATGAGCCCGACGAGCTACCAAGCTGCTCCACCCCGCGTCAAAACTCGCTGTGCGTTTGGCCTGCTGGCCTTAGCTCAAGTGAGGTCGCGCATTATAGGGAGACACCTGTGGGTGGTCAAGGGAATATTGGCCGCTCAATAAAAGAATAATCTATCGCCAATCAGGTCACGTCAAAAAGCAATCCGAGCACCAAACTGACCAAGCCCAACACCACCATCACCACGAACACCATGCCCAACAGCAACCAGCCATTAAAAGGTTTGCGCTCGGGGGCGTAGGTGCCGCGCGATATCACTTGATCTACTCGCGCCTGATCTTCGGGTGAAAGGCGACTGGGCATAGCTGAATCTCCGGTACGGAAGGTGAGAGCCAATTGAAAACTGAACAGGCGAAGGACTATGCCGGGAAAACACGAGGCAGGCAAGATCAGATCAGGCGATCTGATTGAGTGAAACACCCAGACTGGGGGGACGGGGAATAACGCCAATTTCAATCAGACGACGGGTGACATCAATATTGCGATTGCGCACTTCTTCCAACAGCGGTGCATCATCGCGCGCGGTATTTTCGGTTGCGGCATTTTGTTCACTGCGCAACTCCGCGGCGACTCGACGCTCAGTCTCTTCCTCTTCTTTAATCGCGCGCTCGCGCTCGGCCTCTTCCGCTCGCAGCTGGCGCTCTTCAGCATCACGCAATTGAATCTCGGTACGCGCTTGCATCTCCATGCGTGCCGCTTCGGCGGCAACACGCCTGTCCTGCGGTGACGGCTCGGCAGGCGCGCTGGCGGCGCGGCGAATTTGCTGCGCTTTTTGAAGAGTGGCTTCTGGATCGCCAGGGATGGGACTGGTGCTGATAGACACTTCACCGCCCACCGCATAGGCAACCCCGTCGGGGCCGCGCTGGTATTCGTAAGTGGGGGCACTGGCGTATTGGCCGCCGACGGCGGCGTGAGCCTGTTCGTGGGCGCGCACTTCTCTATCGCGGGCAGCCAATTCCTGGATCACTTTTTGATCCGCCTCCTGTTGACGCTTTTGCGCCTCCTCGCGCTGGCGCTGGCTGTCCTCTGGCAGGGCTGGGTTGGCTAGCTGGCCCCGCCCCTGACGCAAACGCTCTTGCTCGTCCACCTCGGCGGGGCGTTCGTCAGGTGAGCGGCGGTTTTCGCCGGGGGCGGTTTCGGCTAGTTGCTCCAGGGGCTTGAAGCTGGTCATCCGCAGATCCGCATTCTCCTGCCCGACCGGCTGGCGGCCGAGGGGCGCAAAGGGCGCCACCGCATTGGCAAAGGAGGAAGGAATCTGGGTAATCATGGTCTAGGCCTTGGTATCCAGAAGCGTGCCCAAGGTTTCGTTCGCGGTTTTCACCACCTGGGCATTGGCATCAAAGAGTTTGGCCTGAAGGTTCATATTCACCATGGGCTCAACCAGGTCATTGGCCTGGGGATTGTCGCGTTGGGTGGTACCCACCTCGGCGATCTGCTGGGCGGAGCGCTGCATCTCTACCTGGCTGCGCTGCATACCAATCAGCCCCTGGTTGATAGCAGAACCGGAATTAATCTCCATAACCTTAACCTCTGTACGTCTGGAAAATGGCAAACACGGCGAAGCCGGGGCAACCCCCGACCCAAGTTATGCCAGTTTACGCCGGATACTGCTCAATAAACAGCCAGGATTGCCGCTTTAATGCCCCTTTTTAAGATGACTTTGCTTTAAAAATGAAGGATTTATAACCCGGCGCCGGATAAATCCAGAGGCTTCGCATCACCCGACTCGAAAAGCCCTCGCTCTGCCTGAACCGCTGAAATACGCGCCGCCTGACGAAAGACGCTCCCAGCCGTAACCCGTCCACGGCTGGCCACTGGCAAACCCGCACGCTGCAAGGCCTGAGCGCTCCAGGTATTGCAGTTATAAACCAGGCTGTAACGGTGACTGGCCAGGTAAAAGAGATTGTCATTGGTCTTGCTGGGCGGCAGGTGAACCGGCTCACCCTGGGCATCCAGGGCGATGCTGGCTTCGATAAAGGCCGCCAATTCCGCCACCCCATCCTCGGTTAAGGCCAAAGGCACACGGGTATGGGCGGGTATCTGGTCAAAGGGTTCGAAGTCGTAAGCCAGGGCCTGAAGCGCTGAATAGTCGGACGCCACCAAGGCTTTGGTCGCAGTTCCCCAACTTTTGGACACCCCGGTAAAGTAGTCGCCATCGCCCCAGCCCAGGCGGATATAACGCTGCCCCTCAAAATCCGCCGCCAGGCGCGGGCTGTGGCGCAGCAGTGGCTCTGCCTCCACCAGCAGGCTGGTGTGCCACCCCTTGTAGACAAGGTGAAGCCGATGAGGGGCGTCCTCCAGGGGGATTTTGTGCGGATCAAGGCCGGTGCAGCCCGCCATCAAGGCCAGCACACAGCAAAACACCATACGGCGTAACAAACCCACGGCTGCGCTCAAGCACCCAAAAAGCGGCGCAGCGACGCCGGGTCGAAGGCCCTGGCCAACTCGGCAGGTTCGGCCTTGGGCAGCCAGGGCACCTGCCCAAGACAGGGGGCGGGCAATCGCTGGGCCAGGCTGGCGATATTTTCGGCTTGCACCGGCATGTCCGGGTCCAGGTGGTTGGCCACCCAGCCCGCCAGCGTAAGGCCGTCGCGAGCGATAGCCTCGGCGCTGAGCAGGGCGTGGTTGATACAGCCCAGGCGTATACCCACCACCAGAATCACCGGCAAGCGCAGCTGCCGGGCCAGATCCGCCAGCGTCTCCGAGGGATTGAGGGGTACGCGCCAACCGCCAGCGCCCTCCACCAGCGTTAGATCTGCCTGACCCAGACTGGCGCGGCAAAAACCCGCAATCCGATCCACCGACAACACCCGCCTGGCTTGCTGGGCAGCAATATGGGGCGCAATAGCGGGCTCCAGTGCTATGGGGTTGATCTGCTCGTAGGCCAGCGACTGGGTGATCACCGATTGCAGCAGCAGAGCATCCTCGTTGCGCAGCCCCTCGGGGGTAGTCTCGCAACCGGCAGCGACGGGTTTGAGCGCGGCCGTGGTCAGGCCCAGATCCCGCGCGGCCAGCAGCAGGCCCGCCGACACCAGGGTTTTGCCGACACCTGTGTCTGTGCCTGTTACAAAAAATGCATGTTTGTTCATGAGTTTCTCTGGATGGTGAGTTCTGCTAACAGCCGAGTTACTGATACGTGTTATTGGTCCGTGTTAATGGTCCGCAGGCACCTGCGCCAAACCGTAGTAGACCTG
>CBFGWO010000073.1:0-16402 GCA_965652595.1 uncultured Cellvibrio sp.
GCGCTAAAGCGCAAGCGGCGCACCGGTGATGATCATTTGGGTAAACATCGTATAACCCACAATCCCCAAGGCCATCAGCAAGGTTGAGGTCACTAACAGACATGCAATTGTGTTTCTCATACCAGTGTTGGATGTCTTAGCAGCAAAAAAGTAGAGCTGGAGTATCCCCAGCGGAACCAGATAGCAGCCAAACGTCCAAAACGTAAAAAAGCTTCCGCCCAAACTGACCTCAAAACCGAGGCTGCGTGCCACCATCAGATAACTAAAAAGGCCTACGCGAAGAAACCACTGTGCATTGGAAACCAAATAGAGTCGCAAGGCCCATTGACGATGGCTGGCGATATCACCGGTGCGCACCCGATAAAACGCAAGGAATGCAAAGGCAAGAATCAGAAAGCCGTTGAGGCTACTGCCAACGGCCGACAGAATGCTTGGACTGGATCCGCGAACCCACACCAGATAAAAGCCCGACAAAGCCAATCCAATCACGGTAAACAGGAAAACGCGGCCGTTCCACCGATGAAACCTGGGGGCGTGACGTCGGATAAACGGCACCAACTGTAAAGCCCCGCCGAAGGCCACTATGCCGGCACCCAAAGCATGAGCGGCAAAAGCGAGGTTACCGCCGGTATCTCCGGGCCTAAACGGCTTCGCCCCTAGGGCTTCCAGGCGATTCCAGATCTCCAGATCGTTGCTCAAAACGGAAGAACCGTAAAACGCCATGATGTAATAAAAAAAAGCCCATTGGCCGACTATGGCTACTACAAACCAAAACCTGACCGATGTGCGTAATAAAAAGTTGTCTACCGAACCCATCAATCAATCCTCTGCGTGGTTGCATACGAGTGCTTGAGGATCGCCGATTTGTCATCGGTGGGCGTCCGAATGGGCCCATTCGTTCATTTTGGGCCAGATTTTTTCGGCTAATAGCTATTTGGGGGTGAGTTGTCCGCAAAAACCTGGCTTCGAAAGGTGCGGGGTGTAACACCCGTTGCTTTCTTGAAGGCGCTATTAAACGTGGAGCGGGAGTTGAATCCCACTTCAAAGGCGATGGTGATAATAGAGGTGTCAGTAGAGCTGAGTAAGCGTTTTGCTTCGTCGATGCGGTAGCCGTTGACGAAGTTAAAAAAATTGGTCTTGAGAAATTGTGAAAAGGTCTCCGACAGATGGTTTTCCGTGGTACCTGATACCTCAGCCAGGCGACGCAGTGACAAATCACACTCGGAGTACAGCTTGTCCTCAGCCATCCGTGTTTTTAGCCGGTCAGCAATTCGCTGCATCCG
Organism: uncultured Cellvibrio sp.; assembly: GCA_965652595.1. Lineage (GTDB taxonomy): Bacteria > Pseudomonadota > Gammaproteobacteria > Pseudomonadales > Cellvibrionaceae > Cellvibrio. Next base: position 1,284 of record CBFGWO010000073.1, read on the forward strand.
CCCAGCATCCAAACTGGCTTCTCGAATCTTTTCGGTTAAAGGCAGAGATTTGCTGGTTTCGCTAACCACAGCAGCTTGGTTAAGCGCCAAGTGAGCAAACGCGATCAAAGTACAGGCTTCAACAATTGCCAGCACTGTATCCAAGCCACGCAAATGCCAACCAAATACCCAAAGCGCCTCATCAATGGCATAGAGTGTCCAGGAGCCACCCCAAACAAATAGCATCAGTTTGAGCCAATCAAGGGAGCGCTGTTCCAAATTGGAGTAGAGCTGCATCATGTGGAGTCGATGGCGTTGTTGTAGACGCAGGGCCATGACGAGGTAGGCAGCAGTCAATGCAATAAATACTGTGGTGGCCGCAATACAGGTCATTTTGGCCAAGCGAAATAGTTCAGGATCTCGTGTAGCCGGATGCGCCAGGGCGAGCTTATCTTCGGCACCTATGCTGGCAAAAGGCAGCATGACAAGGATGATGATCAAGGGGCCAAGTAGTGCAAGCAGGATAAAGCGCAGGCTTGGCTTTTCCGGGGTTATAAGACTACGGGTATACAAATAGAGTGTTGGCGCTAAAAGCATACGTATAGGCAATTCCGCACCGGCGAGATGGGGCGCAAGCTGATAGGCGCCTGCGGCTATAAATAATTGTCCCAGCGTATGAACCAATAGCAACACCAACAAGGTTGTGAGCCATTGCGGCTTAAGCTGGCGTTGAGTGCGAGGCTTTAGCGACTGAATGAGCGCAAACACGGTGGCTCCAGCCGTGATTGAGTACAAAACAGTGTCCACCATATTCACGACCATCAATCAGGCTGGCTAACTACCAGCCGCCTCCAGCGCCTCAGTTACTTCCAACCACTGCTCTTCGCACTCCGCCAGCTTGGGCTGGAGGTCGGTTTGCTCTTGCAGCAGCGCTTGCAGCTGCGTTTTATTTTCCTCATCGTAAATATCCGCAGCGCCCAGGCTGGTTTCTATGGCTTGCAAGCGCGCTTGCAATTTTTCCATCTGGGCTTCGAGGCTTTTGAGTTTGTTGGTCAGGGGTTTGAGTTCCTGCCGCTGGGCGGCGGTTTGTTGGCGCGAGGCTTTTTTATCCTGCTTGGGCTCAATCACTTTGGCCGCAGCAACCGGTTTTGTGTTCGCCGGCGCCTGCTTTTGCAGTGACAGCCAGCGGTAATAATCCTCCAGCTCGCCATCAAATTCGCTCACTGTGCCATCGGCCACCAGCAAAAATTGATCGACGGTATTGCGCAGCAAATGGCGATCGTGGGACACCACAATAATCGCGCCGCCAAAATCCTGTAAGGCCATGGTCAGCGCCTGGCGCATTTCCAAATCCAAATGGTTGGTGGGCTCGTCGAGCAAGAGCACATTGGGTTTTTGCCAGGCGATAATCGCCAGCGCCAGACGCGCTTTTTCGCCGCCGGAAAAATGCGCAATAGGCTCAAAAGCGCGGTCGCCGACAAAATCAAAACTGCCGAGAAAGTTGCGAATTTCCTGCTCGCGCGCCTGGGGAGAAATACGCTGGATGTGCAGCGCCGCCGAGGCGTTAATGTCCAGAGCTTCGAGTTGATGCTGGGCAAAATAACCCAGTTTGAAATGCTCGCCGTTGGTGCGCTCGCCCGCGAGCAGTTGCAACTCTCCTGCGAGGGTTTTGATCAAACTGGATTTGCCCGCGCCGTTGGGGCCGAGTAAACCGATGCGGGTTTCCGGCACTATGCTCAGCTCCACACCGCGCAGCACGGTTTTACCGGCGTAGCCAATTTCGCCACGGGTAATATGTACCAGGGGCACAGACACTTTGTCGGCGCAGGCAAATTCAAAACTGAAGGGCGAATCCACATGGGCGGGGGCAATTTTTTCCATGCGCTCCAGCGCCTTGATGCGCCCCTGGGCCTGGCGTGCTTTGGACGCCTTGGCGCGAAAGCGGCGAATAAAATCTTCGATGTGCGCGATTTGTTCCTGCTGACGTTCGTAGCTGACTTGCTGCTGCGCCAGTCGCTCGGCGCGCTGGCGCTCAAAGGCGGAATAGTTGCCGCTGTAAGTATCCAGCCGCTTGCCTTCGATGCACACAATGCGATCAACAATGTTGTCGAGAAAGTCCCGGTCGTGGGAGATGATCACCAGGGTGCCTGGGTAGCGCTGCAACCAGTTTTCCAGCCACAGGGTCGCATCCAGATCCAGGTGGTTGGTGGGTTCGTCGAGCAGCAACAAATCCGAAGGGCACATGAGCGCCTGGGCCAGATTCAAACGAATGCGCCAGCCGCCGGAAAAATCACTCACCGGGCGCTGATCGTCGCCGGGATTAAAACCCAGACCATTGAGCAACTGCTGGGCTCGTGCCGGGGCACTGTAAGCATCGATTTCATCCATTTCGGCAAACAGCTGAGCCAGTTTGTCGCCGTCATCACCGGCGTTGGTGATTTCATTTTCCAGGCGGCGCAGCTCGCTATCACCATCCAGCACATAATCCAGCGCGCAGCGGCGCGAGTGATCCACCTCCTGCGCCATATGGGCGGTACGCCACTGGCGGGGAATATCCACCCGCCCGGTATCGCTCGCCAGTTTGCCCAGCAGCATCTGAAAAAGCGTGGATTTACCACTGCCGTTGGCGCCAATCAGGCCCACTTTCTGGCAGGGAAAAATGGTGAGGTCCGTGGATTCGAGCAGAAATTTACTGCCGCGCTGCAGGCTGACATTTTGCAACTGGATCATAAACAGGGGTTCATCTGATGGCGGGGGGCGCTATTCTACCCAAATCTGTCCCGCTGAGAGATCGTCATGCCGCCTGAGTCCAATCTTTGGCAATTTGCCCTCAAAACCTACCAGCGCCCTGGCGTGGCCGAGTTGCTCTTGCGTTGGCAGGACGAGCAGCAGGTGAGCATCAATCTGGTGCTTTGGTTGCTCTGGTTGGAGCGGCGGGGTCAGGTGATAAGCGCGCGCTTGCTGCAACAAGCGCAGCAGCGCATAACCACCTGGCATCAACAAAATACCCGGCCTCTGCGGCAAATGCGCCGCCAACTCAAAGCCGGGGGGCTGAATGATCTGGCGCTGGCGGGCTTTTACAAGCAACTCAAAGCCGCCGAGCTGGCGGCTGAAAAGGTAGAACTGCAATGGTTGGCCAATCTTGTGCCGGAAGCGGTTGGGCCTGCCCTGGCCCTGGGTAACAATATCCGCGACTACTTGCTTGCGTTGGGGGTGGATGCCGCCCAACAACACGCCTTGCTGGATTTGATTAGATAACCGGTGTTGGCTTGGGCAGCGGATTGTCGCGCGGCTCAATCATGCTGGTGGTGGCATGGCCCGGCAGTTGGCTGCTTTCGCTGGTTGGAACCGCCAACACACCGGTCACCGGCGCCTCAGGCGCTACCGGCGTGGGCTTTTTAACGTCCTTTTTGGCGGCCGCTTTTTTGGCCTTTGCTAGCTTTGGCGCTTGTGCGGGCTTCTGGGCTTTTGCAGGCTTCTCTACCTTTGGGGCCTTTTCAGCCTTAGCGGGGGTTTTCTTTGCTTTAGCGGCTTTTGGCGCTTTAGCCGCCTTAACCGGTTTCGCCGCTGCCTTACTCAGCTCTTTTGCTGTTTCTTCGGCAATTTGCAGCTGGGTCTTGGCCGCGTCTACCTCGGCTTGCGCCTTGGCCACAAGTTGCCCTTGCTTGGCCAGCTCCGCCTTGGATTTCGACAACCTAGCCTTTTCCACCGCCGCCTTGGCCACCGCCAGTGCCTTTTCGGCAGCCATCAGCTTTTGCATACGCGCCTTGTGCAGCTCGCTGTTGAGCTTGGCAATCTCTTTTTCCAAGGAGCTAATCGATACAGCAGATTTTGATACAGAAGATTTCTTTGCGGCCATAACAGTGTCCTATCGGGTTAAAGGGAGTGAGTGGGAGTCAAAGCCAGGGTGATGCACACTCAATGACAACAAAATGGAAAGACGTAAAACGGCCACCAGGTTTACCCAGGTGCGCCGCTGGCTGAGCGCCATTTTAGTGTTGCCGGTGTGAAAAGTGTATGCGTCAAAGGGCAGCTTTTTTGCCCGGTTTTGGTATACCATTGCCGCTCGCCTGGCGCACCCCAGCGCCGCCACTACTGAGCCTATCGGCTGGCCCAGCGAGCCAGCACCGCCGAACAGGCCACAAATTTACCAATACTAGGGTGTCCTATGATCAATAAAAAATTACTGGTTGCAGGCCTGATCTCATCTGCTTTGATGGTCGGCTGTAACAAAGAAGAGAAACCGGCAGCAGTCGCAGAGCTGACCACGCTTGAGCAAAAAGTGAACTACGCCATTGCCCAAAACATGGCCGAAAATTTCAAAGGCGGCGGTCTGCCCATCGAAGTAGAAGCCTTTGCCCAAGGCCTTAAAGACGTGCGCGACGGTGCCGAGCTGCGTTTGACCGAAGAAGAAATGCAAACCGTTATGCAAGAGTTCCAAGAGCAGGCTATGGCCAAGCGCGCTGAAGAGCAAAAGAAAATCAGCGACGCCAACCTGGCTGAAGGCCAAGCCTTCCTCGAAGCCAACAAAGTTAAAGAAGGTGTAGTGACCACTGAAAGCGGCCTGCAATACCGCATCATCACCGAAGGCACAGGCGTTAAGCCCAAAGCGGAAGACAGCGTTACTGTTCACTACTCAGGCAAGCTGCTCGACGGTACCGAGTTCGACAGCTCCTACACCCGTCAGGAACCCGTTACCTTCCCGGTCGGTGGTGTGATCGCTGGCTGGACCGAAGCCCTGCAACTCATGCCCCAAGGCTCCAAGTGGGAACTCTATATTCCCTCTGATCTGGCCTACGGCCCCGGTGGCAACGGCCCTATCCCGCCAAACTCTACCCTGACCTTCGAAGTTGAGCTGTTGGAAGTTAAAGCAGGCGAGTAATCTCTCTTGGTCGCCGATGCCTCTAGGGTATTGGCGACCAGTTTCTCTCCCCCTCAGTTTCTCCAATCGAAGATCCCGCTCGAAACCCTCACCAAACTCTGCTTGTTCTTGAATGAAATTGCTCAAATGAAATTGTCCAAATGAAATTAATAGACACTAGCATCCCTGACGTAAAAATTTTTGAGCCCAAAGTGTTTGGGGATGAACGTGGTTTTTTCTTCGAAAGTTTCAATCAAAAACTATTTGCTGATGCTACCGGCTTAGAGCGAGATTTCGTTCAGGATAATCATTCCAAGTCCGGTCGCGGGATTTTGCGAGGACTGCACTACCAGCTGCCGCCTATGGCGCAGGCTAAGTTAGTGCGAGTAGTTGTGGGTGAGGTTTTTGACGTGGCGGTAGATGTTCGGCGTTCATCCCCCACGTTTGGTCAGTGGGTGGGCGTAATACTTTCAGCGGAAAACAAACGGCAGCTGTGGATACCGGAAGGTTTCGCACACGGCTTTCTCACCTTGAGTGAAACGGCAGAATTCCTCTACAAAACCACCAACTACTATTCGCCCGAGCACGAGCAAGCCATTCTCTGGAACGACAGGGACCTGGCGATAGATTGGCCTAAGATTGCTGAAGAAATTCAGTTATCGGCAAAAGACCAGCTGGCTAAGAACTTCAAAGACGCGGCTTATTTTAACTGAGTTTAGTAACCCAGTTGGTGTACAAACCCGTCATTACTCACGGCGAAAAATCGGTTGCCCTCTTGCCCGAAACCCAGGGCTACCACCCCCGGCTTGTGCGGCGCAAAGGCTTTGCGCTTGGGCAGGCGCCAATCATAAACACGCGTTTGATCTTGCAGGCTCCACAGCTCCACAACACCATCGGCTCTGCCAGTGAGTAGCCAGCTGCCATCGGTGCTGAAGCGCGCGTTGCTGAAGGTCATGCCGCGCTGTAACCAACTTTGCTTGAGCGGCATTTCCCAAACGAGTTCTCCAGTGTCGGTATCCCAAATCACCACGCTGTCATATTGCGCGGCCGAGAGCGCACGGCGGCCATCGGGGCTGAGGGCCACCAGTTGCACCGGGTCCTTGTGGTTGCGACTGTGCAGCGCTTTGCCGGTTTCTGTGTCCCAGACAATGGCGGAGCGGTCATCGGCACCGGTGAGGGCGCGTTTGCCGTCCTGGCTCAAGGCGACGCTGTTGACCCGCTCGGCGTGTTGCAGGGTGCGCAAAATGCCGCCGCGCTTGGCGGCGTAGATGACCGCTGTGCGGTCGGCCAGGCCGAGCAGCGCCAGGTTGCCGTTGGCGCCCAGGTCGAGGTCGAGCACGTCGGCCGGGGCAGTCCAAAAGCGCTCTCCGGCACCGCTTTGTGCGTCCCAGAGCACCAGGGTTTTGCTGTCGGTGGTGAGCGCCCACTGGGCTTCGGGTGAAAAGCGGGCGGCGGTGATGTCGGTGTGTTCGCCCTGACGATGATTCCAGTCAAACAAGCGCTCGCCATCGTTTAATCGCCAGAGAGCGCCGCCGTGGTATTCGGCACCGATCAGAGCAAGCTCGCTGTTGTGGCTGAGCGCGGCGGCGTAAATGTTGCGCGCCGCAACCTGGGTTGATTCCAGCGGCCGGGGTTGGCCGCAGGCGATCAGGGACAGGGTGAGGGCGATAAGCAGCGGCCGCTTCATGAGGAGAGTGCGCAGGCCAGGATTAACTGACCAGGTCTTTGTGAGAAATATGAAGCACGGCGATCATGCGGTCTTCGGCGGTAAAGCGGGCTTCGAGAATGACGCCGAGATCGGATAAGTCTTTGTCGAGGCTGGTGAGGTCGTCGGTTTCGAGGTATTTGTCGTTGAAGTCGAGTACTTTTTCGGTGGTGGCATCGATGCGGTCGTAGAGTTCACCGGCTTCGCGCAGCGCGTCCTGGTCTTCAAAATCCCGGCCTTCGCGCACCAGTTGATCGTAAACTTCGAAGTGACCCGCAGACACATAATCCACCATGATTTGGCAGAGGCGCCGCAACTTGTCTTCCCGCGCGCTGGCGTTGTCCGGGGTTTTGCTCAGGCCGCTGAGGGCGCAGTATTGCACCAGCATGTCCTGACGCTCTTGCAGCCAGCGGTCGATGATATCGTTGACGCCGCCCCAGCGTTCTTTAGCGGATTTACAGTTGTCGAGCATGGAGTGTTTCCTTGGTCATTACAGCTTAAGGTTTAGGGGCTCACCTTAGGCTATTCGGCCGCGCCCGGCAAGATACTCGCGGCGTTTCAGCCGCGTGTCTGTACTCAGGCGCATCTCTGTATTCAGGCGCGCCGCAGCATCTGCCAGAGGTTGACCAGCACCATGCCGCCGAAAGCGAAAAGATTCCACAAGGGGATGGTGACACCGAAGACCTTATGTACCTCGGCGCAGTTGCCATCGCCTTGCAGCATCTTTTGCATCACATCCCAAAAGGGCAAGACGTCCATCAAATAGGAAACGCTGGTGGGGCCGCAAGCGGGCACCTGATCCGGGGGCAGGCTTTGCAGCCAGAGTTGGCGGCTGGCGAAGTAGATGCCGCCAGCGGCGAACGCCATGCCGAGCAGCGCGTAACTGCGTCGCCCGGTAGTGCGCGGGTTTTGGATAAAGGCGATAAGTGCCATCAAGCCGACCAGGCCCACGCAGAAGCGTTGGGTTTGGCACAGCAGGCAGGGTTCCATGCCCTGGACAAGCTCCAGGTAAAAGGCGATGGCGAGCAAGCTGGCGCAGCCGAGAAAGAGGATCAGGTTGGTGGTGCGGGGGGCCGGGAGCGACATAGGGAGTCCTTGTTCAGAGATGGCGAGAGTCTACACAAAATTTTGCGGGGCGAGAAAATCCAAAGATTGACCCGCGAGACGCGCTAAAGTTTGACTATTCTAGAGCTGTTATCGACCTTGAGCTGTTATTGAAATTCCGGGAGTTCGCATGAGTGTGTGTACAACAATGTTGATAAAAAAAGCCATGGGTGTTGGGATTCTGCTCCTGGGTGTGCTGGTCGCTGTGGTTAGCGCCCAGGAGCCGCAGGACGTTCAGGAAAAGCAGGACGCCAGCGCGTCCTCTGCTCCACCGGCCAATGCCCGAACCACCTATATCCCTCTGGCGCCGCCCTTTGTGGTCAATTACGGCGGACCGGGTCGGCTCAAGTACCTCAAAGCGGAGATGTCGGTGCGGGTGGATGACCTGGAGTCAGCGAACTCGGTGCGCCACCATATGCCGTTGATTCGCAACAATCTGGTGATGCTTTTTAGTCGTCAGAGCGAAGAGGAGGTGAATACCCAGGAGGGCAAGGAGCGGCTGCGCCAGACCGCCCTTAAAGAGATCAACGACCTGATCACCGCCGAGGACGGCAAGAGCGGCGTGGTGGAGGTCTACTTCAATAACCTGATTATTCAGCAGTAGCGGCACTGCCAGCGGCTTCTTCGGCAGCGCGGCAGCGGCAGGACTCATATTGGGCGTAGTAGCTGGCCAAATAATCGGCAAAGGGCACCTGGGGTTGGGCTTCCAGCTCCGCCTGGGCCTGGAGTGATTGACTGGCCAGTTGCGCAAAATGGGCCTGGCTCGCGGGCGTGGGTGGGCGGCCCGCAAAGTAGGCGCTGTGGGCCTGCGCCAGGCCTAATGTGTGACGGAAAAAGCTCTGGCCACTGGCGTTGAGATCGGCCAGCACCCGCGCCGAGGGAGTGAGCGATGGGTCGGCCAGCTTGGCGCCCTGCTCTGCCACCGCTGCTTGAAACTCTTCCCCGCCCCAGGCCTGATCCAACAGGCGCGCGCAATTCGCCATCTGCAACAACAGCTCTTTCGCCCAGGCGTCCATCGCCACCTCCTCGCCCTTATGGCTTAGTTTCAGTCCCGGTTTGCGCCCTTCATAGACAATGCGTTTTTGGTTCTCCTGAATCTGCCGGTATTCGTCGGCGTCAGTCTCGGGGCTGGGTTCCAGCAGGCAGAACAGCAAAAAGGCGTCCATCACCCGCAGTTGGGTGGGGGTGACACCCAGGGGTTCGTAGGGGTTGAGGTCGACGCAGCGCACTTCGATATATTCCACCCCGCCCAGGCGCAGGGCCTGGAGCGCCGTTTCGCCGGAGCGGGCCGGGCGTTTGGGACGGATACTGGAGTAAAACTCGTTTTCGATTTGCAGCAGGCTGGTGTTGAGCTGGCGGTATTGGCCCTGCTCGTCCAGCAGGCCTATATCGGCGTAGGCGGGGTGGCTGCGGGTGATGGCGCCGCACAGGGTTTGCAGGTAGCTGCTGAGCTGGTTGTAGTCCACCAGCAGTGCTTCCTGGGCGCTGCTCTGGTAGCCCAGATCGCCCATGCGCAGCGAGGTGGCATAGGGTAAGTGGAGCGTGTAGCCATCGCTGCCCAGGGGTTGCAGCCGGTGTTCCCGGCCTTTGACAAAGCTGCTGCACACCGCCGGTGATGCGCCGAACAGGTAGATAAGTAGCCAGAAGTAGCGGCGAAAATTGCGTATCAGGCCGAAATAACGTCGGGTTTTAAAATCCTGCAATGACTCGCTGCTGGCCTCGTCTTCGCGCAGGATTTCCCACAGGGCGTCGGGCAGGGAAAAGTTGTAGTGAATGCCAGCGATGGTTTGCATGGCGCGGCCGTAGCGATAGCCCAGGCCCCGGCGGTAAATGGTTTTCATGGTGCCGGCGTTGGAGTTGCCGTAGCGCGCCAGGGGAATCCGCTCGTCCCCTTCCAGCTTACAGGGCATGCTCGCTGGCCAAAGGCGCTCGTTCAGGGGCGCCAGTTGGGCGTAGCTAAAGCGGTGGATATCGTCCAATTGTTCTAGCAGCTGGTCGATGCGCGGGAAAGGGTCGGTAATAAATTCCAGCAGGGCTTCGCTGTAGTCGGTGGTGATATGGGGGTGCTTGAGCGCCGAGCCCAGGCTGTCGGGGTGTTGGGTTTGTGCCAGTGTGCCCTCGGGGGTGATGCGCAGGCTCTCTTTTTCGAGCCCGCGCAGCAGGCCGGTGAGACTCTGGTTGGCCGCCGGTTTGGCCAGCCGTTGGAGAAGGTGTTGCAAGCCTGAAGCCAAGGTATATCTCCTTGCGGGCTGGCCTGGGAGGGCAGCGGGTTGAGGGCCTGTTGCTCAGGCGGGTGTTTCGGTGCTGGTCTCAAACGCCAGGTCGGATTGTGGGTCTTCCTCCAGGTTCTGGCCTGCCTCTGCTCTGGATTTACGCGGCTGGGGCGGCGGCAGTAGCGCCTCCTCAATGACCGGTAGGCCTTTGTCGTCCTGGGGGCAGGTCAGCACCTTGATGCGCTGGGTGTAGTCTTTGGCACTGATTTCTACCATCTGATTGATGGCTTCATCTTTGTAAGGCGTTTTGTAGAGACTGGCGGGCTCTTGGCCATCCAGCCATTCCTTGTTTTTGCCAAAAAACAATTTGTCCTGGTTTTGCAGAATAAAGAGTTCGCTCATGATCAACAGCTCGGCGGTTAATAGCGGCCCTCGCCGCGAATCTCCCCTTTATAGGGGCGAAAACGCCAGTCACAAGGGGTTGGAAGGCTTTTCCAGCTTCTGCTTGTCGTTTTGGGTAATCAACTGAACCGGGAGACTATCCAGGCGCTCTTGTTCAGCTTCGTAGGCATTTACAAATTCAAAGATCACATCCCGCGCCAGGCGAGTTTCGGCATTGGTGAGAAACACCATGCCTATGCCCAGCTCGCGGTTGAACAGCATTTCGGCGCGAAAGCCCTGTACCCAACCGCCGTGGTGGACAAAGTTCTGGTGATCGCCGGTATCAAACACTCGCCAGCCGAGGCCGTACCAGGTTTTCACTTGATCGGGGCGCTGGCCATAGTGGGAGCGGGCAACCCGGGTGGGCACCAGCTTGGCTTGCAGCTGGTCCAGGCTGTGGGCGGGCAATACCTCGGGGCGCTGACCCATATTGGCCAGCAGCCACTTGGCCATGTCGTTAATGCTGGCATTGACGCCCGCGGCGGGAGGCAGGTTGTAGTAGTTCTGTTGGATATCCACCGGCTTCCAGGCCCCGCGACGGCGCACATGGGGCATTGCATGGTTGCTGGCGCTTTTCAGTCCATCCAGGCCGAAGGACGCAGAGTACATACCCAGCGGGCGAAACAGCTGCTCGGACACAAAATCCTCGTAAGTCTTGCCAGACCTTGCCTGGATCATATCGCCCGCCAGGCTGAAAACCACATTCTGGTAACCGTGGCAGCGCTTGGGCGGGCAGGAAAAATGCACTTCGCGTAAACGCTCCACCACCTGCGGATAGGGCACATTGCTTTCAATCAGGTTGGTATAAGCCTGAGGCACCAGGCCAGTGGTGTGGGAGAGCAGGTCTTGCAGGGTAATTTGGCCAGCGTAGCGGGCGTTGTGAAAGCGCACATGCTGGAGTGTTTCCCTGAGCGGCGTGTCCCAGCTCAGCTGTTGCTGCTGCACCAACAAGGCCGCCGCTGTGCCTGCAAAGGTTTTGGAAACCGACGCCAAACGAAACACCGTATCTTCGGTTACCGGTTCCGGCTGGCCTTGCTGGCGCACACCATAACCACGAATCAACTGCACCTTGCCGTCGGCCACCACAGCAATCGCTGCCCCCGGCACCTCCGGCGCGACCACTTCAGCCACAAAGCGCTCAAACTCGCTGACAAACTGGGGCAGATGATTGTCCGCCTGGGCAAGAGCGGTGAGGCTGGCCAGAAGTGTGATGCTGGTGAGTTGAAGCGAGCGGCGAAGGACGTAGCTGAAAGACATAAATGATTCTGGCTGCGAAAAGAGGGTGGATGGTGTGATTGCGCTAACGCGAAAAAAATCCTCTTTCACTTTTCCTTTTTATGGCGCGAGAACTTACTCGCGTCGTGAAGCAAAGTCTAGCAGCCTAACAAGCCTTTGCTTTTTGATTGTGCGTCGGAAGGGTTTGGCTGGGGGTAGTAGCGTTCAAGACACGCCGTAAACCCATCCCTGGGGGCTCAACGCCCGCTTCCCGCGGACGATGGTCATGAACGCTACTACCCCCAGCCAAACCCAGTCCCTGCCACTAGAGAGTTTTCATGTATTCCACAAGATCCCACCGCTGCTGCTCGGTAAGGGCGGGCAGGATGGTGCCATCCGGTTGCGCGGTGCGCCCAGCGCCGTACTCGTGGCCGGAATTCAAATCCCCCACGCGATGGGTGCGGAACAAAAAGCCATCGTAACCCTCAGTGCGGAAACCCACGCGCACTGGATCAAACTCGCGACTGCCCACCATAAACTCGTCGGGGCGATACTCGCCTTCCTCTGGGTCTTCAGCGCGCTTTTGCGGCAGCAGCAAATCGTAGAGCGAGGGCACAGAGCCGTTGTGCAGGTAGGGCGCTGTGGCCCAGATGCCGTTGAGCGAGCGGCCCTTATAGGCGCGCAGCGAGGCGTAGGGTTGGGCGGTGGTGTCTGGGTTGTAATTGCCGGCCTTAACGCTCAGCTTGATGTCGTTTTCGAAAAAGGACAGGCCCAGGGTGTAGAGCCAGTCGGCCCAGCGGCGAATAAACCACTTGTCTGGATCGGCCGACGTGACCACACCCGAGGTGACGGCGGTGAGTATTTGCACCACAGGTGCGGGGTCTTCCAGCACCAGAGTACCGGCATCGGTTTTCTGGTAGGTGGATTTAAAGTTGCCCGACCGGCCTTTGTCGTTGACGCTGTTGTCCGCCATGGCCGGGTCGGTGCCGATGTTCTCGAGGCTCGACATTTTGGCAATCACGATGCGATCCCAGGCGGTGCGGTCGATGACTTCGTGGCAGGCCTGGCAATACTGGGCATAAAGGGGTTTGCCACGGGCGGCTTTTTGGTAATCGATTTTGCCCAGAATCTCCTCCGGCCACTGGGGTGAGGTGAGGCTTTTGAGTTGGGATTCGAGCCGTTGCAGGTTGATGAGATCGATGGACGAGGTGAAATCCACCTGCCGCTGTTTTTTCTCCTGGCCGGTAATAAACGCTGAGATACTGAAGCCGGGCTTTTTGTCGGTCCAGTCCAGGATGCCGAAAACACCGATCACCTCCCCCGCATTGCGCCCCAATGGCCCTACCCCGGCGTTGTTGGCCAGGCCATTCCACTGCACATAATCCGAGTGGGTGATGTCCCACAAAAAGGGGTAGCTCACCGGTGCATCTGGCTCGTTGAATATGGCATTGCGGATGCGCAGCATGTCGCGGGCGTTGAGTGCCGGGTAGCCGGGTTGTTTGGATTCCAGACGGTTGCTGATCAGCAAAAACTGATCGTCGCCGATGATGGTGTCATCGATATCGGCCAGTACCAGATCCACCTGCGCTGGCGTGAGCACTGCTCGCCCACCGGGAGCCGTGACCGTAAGCAGGAGTTCACGCAGCTGGGATTTATTCAGCACATGCTGGAGCACCCGGTTGTAGATGCGCCCAAAAGCATCCAGGCGCGCGTAGCCGTAGTCAATATGGCTGTGGTTGATAGTGTTATACATCTCGATTTTTTGCGTCCACTCTTCCAGATCGGCTAACACTGCATCGGCTTTTTTGTAGTCATTCTCAAGGGCCACTACTCGCTCAACAAAGCGCGTTTGCTTGGCGCTGTCTGCCAGGGTGGTGCGCATGGCTTTTTCGAGCGCGGTTAAAAAGCCCACCATATCCGCCATCGCCGGGCCACCGTCGATGCGAATTGCCTGGCCCTGGTAGTTGACCTGGCCGGTGTGGCAGGCGGCGCAGGTGTAGCCCACGTAATCCTTGCCCTTGTAATACTCTTTGACAAAGCCGACCGGCAGGCCATCGGGATTAAAAAAGGTGGGCTTTTGCGGCAGGTAGCGGTACTTGTCGATCAGCTGGTTATCGCGAAACAGGGTTTCGTTGTCGGCCTGTTCCAAGGCGATAAACAGGTCGTAAGGCAGCAGGCCCGAGCCCTGAGTGGTGTTGTAGTACCAGAGGCTGTCGGTAGGGTCCCAGCCTTGGTCGAGATAGATGGGGGTGGAATAGTTCTCACCAAAATGGCCGTTGTCGATAGCCATGGCACCGCGATCCGGATCGTCGTCCCAGTGCTGGTAGATTTTGCCAATGGCGAGGGTGATAAACATAAAAGCGATAAAGGCAAGCACTAACCACAGCAGGCCCTTCCAGCGGTGTTTAAGAAATAGAAAACCGCCAATAGCCAGACGAATTATCATGATCTTCTCCTTATATCGTTATGTGGCGCGTAGATCGATCCTTAACAACGGCATCCCAATCACGCTGTTTGGAGTGCTTAGGGATAGTAGCGCAATTGTGCGTGACTGGCAGCAGCGCCTTAACTTTTGTACTATCGGCGTTCTTTCCGGTGTCGAAACTTTTTCCAACAGCCGCAGCGGCGTCCCTCCTCTGCCCCAACTTCCGAGATATTTCCATGCGCACAGTGGTTTACCCAGGCACCTTCGACCCCATTACCAATGGCCATATTGATCTGGTGGAACGCGCTTGCCGTCTGTTCGATCGCGTGGTGGTGGCGGTGGCGGTATCCAGCCGCAAAAATCCGCTCTTTTCGTTGGAGGAGCGCGTGGCTCTCGCGAGCGAAACACTCAGTCATTTATCGAATGTGGAAGTCTGTGGTTTTGATATTTTGTTGGTGGAATTTGTGCGTCAGCAAAAGGCCCAGGCGGTATTGCGCGGCTTGCGCGCGGTATCGGATTTTGAATACGAATTTCAATTGGCCAATATGAACCGCGCCCTGGCGCCAGACATGGAAAGCCTGTTTCTTACCCCCGCCGAACACCTTTCTTATATTTCGTCTTCCATCGTGCGCGAAATCGCGGTGCTGGGTGGCGATGTCAGCAAGTTTGTTGCGCCCAGTGTTGAGGCGGCGCTTAAGCAAAAATTTGCGCGTTGAGTGAGTAAGCTTTAAAAACCAATGGCATCAGGGATATTGATATGGCTTATATTCTAGATTGGCTGGATTTTGCACTTGTTTGGTTCTTGGTTGGCGTGGGTGTACTCATGGTTTATGAGGGAACCCGTAAGCTTGCTTTGAGATCAGAAATGCGCTTCGGTACCCTCCTCTTGTTAATTGGCAGTTTCTTTGTGCTCTGGCGGGCGGTTATGGGATGGTCGGGCTATTCAGTAGTCAATGGGCACTACGCGCTAGCGAAAGATGTAGATGTTCGAGAGGTTTTAAAAGAGGATTTTGATCCCGAACAGCATCCAGATTTTCATGAACGCTCTTTGTTGCGGGCGAGGATAATTTTTCGTGAGGTCGGTGATCTGGTTCATTATTACACTGCTGAAGGAGAGAGAATTTTATATACACCATCCATGCAGGATATTGAAAGTCGCGTTAAAAACCATGCTAG
>CBFGWO010000074.1:0-16286 GCA_965652595.1 uncultured Cellvibrio sp.
CACTCGGTTAACCCTTTTCACCGAAATTAATGTCGGCGCGGCCGACGGCGAGGTTCCCACATGCGTTCTCTATTTTCCCGGGCCATGGTTTATGGTCTGGTTATTTTTATGGGCCTGCTTAGCGCACTGCCTAATGTGTTACCTGAATCCACCTTACAAAAATTGCCCGACTGGTACGCACAAAACCAACTCACGCTTGGTTTGGATTTGCGTGGCGGGTCCCATTTGCTATTGGCCTTGGATGCCGAGGCAGTACTTAAAGACAAAGACCCTGGCCAGCGTGATGAAATGCTGCGCGATTTGATGGATCGGAGCCTGGAAATTGTCCGCAAGCGTTTGGATGAAACCGGCATGGTGGAGCCGCTGATCAGTCGCCAAGGCAAAGACACTATTCTGGTGCAACTGCCCGGTGTGGATGATCCGGCGTATATCCGCGAGCTGCTCGGCACTACTGCCACTATGACCTTTCATTGGGTATCAGAACCTGGTGCAAGTGCAGCAGCCATGACCCTGCCAGGCCAGGCGGAGGGTGAACGCTACCGTTTGGAAAAACGTGTGGCATTGGAAGGCGAACATATCAAAGACGCACGTTTGGCCTATAACCAGCAAACGGGAGAACCCGTCGTTACCTTCAGGTTGGATAACGAAGGGGCGCGCCGCTTTGGCGATATGACCACTGCCAATGTTGGCCGCGCACTGGCGATTGTGCTCGACAACCGCGTTATCACCGCACCGGTCATTCGCACACCGATTACCGGCGGCAGTGGCGAAATCAGCGGCTATTTCACTACCACAGAAGCGAATCACCTTGCCTTGATGTTACGTTCCGGCGCCTTGCCAGTGCCATTGACGGTGATCGAAGAGCGCACCGTAGGGCCAGACCTGGGTAGCGATGCTATCGCTATGGGTGTGAGCACCGGTGTGCTGGGCGCTTTGTTGGTGTTGGGTTTTATGGTGGCGCTCTACGGGCGCTGGGGTTTGATTGCCAGCCTGGGCCTGAGCCTGAATGTAGGTTTGATTTTTGGTGTGCTCAGCCTTTTTGGTGCGACCCTTACCTTGCCGGGTATTGCGGGATTAATTTTAGTGATTGGTATGGCGGTGGATGCCAATATCCTGATTAATGAGCGCATCCGCGAAGAAAGTGAGCGCGGAGCCAGCGCCCACACCGCCTTAAAAAATGGCTTTAGCAAAGCCTACAACACCATTCTCGATTCCAACGTCACCACGTTAATCGCCATTAGCTTGCTGTTTTTATTCGGCTCAGGACCCATACGCGGGTTCGCCATCACCATGGCAGTGGGCTTAATCCTGTCGATGTTTACGGCCATTGCGGTCACACGCCTGATCATGGAATGGCGAGTGAACAAATTGGGCCGCAGGCCGTTACACATGGGTGGTGTGCGCGAATGGTTTAAAAATCAAAAAGCCCCCAATATAAATTTTATGCGCGCGCGCTTTGCGGGGCTTATTGCTTCTGCGGTGCTGTCTATTGCATCTGTGGTGCTGGTGGTGACACCGGGTATGAATTATGGCATAGATTTTTCGGGTGGAAGCCTGGTTGAGGTGAACGCACCTGCGCTGAGTGTGGAACAAATTCGGACTGGCTTGGACGCAAAAGGCATGCACCTGGCGATCCAGGAATTTGGTGAGCCGGGTAATTATTTGGTGCGCCTACCGCCGCAAACCGCCGAAGAAATTGCCAGCGGCGGCGCCGTTGCAGAGGTAAAAGCAACCATTAGTCAACTGAGTGAAGAAGCCAGTTTTCCGCGCGTGGAAATGGTGGGGCCGCGCGTGAGTGGGGATTTTGCCGATGCCAGCATTCTGGCGTTATTAATTGCCGGTGCAGGTATGCTGGGTTATCTCTGGTTTCGCTTTGAGTCTCACTTTGCCATAGGCGCCATGCTAACTATTGCGCTGGATCTCACCAAAACCCTGGGCTTTTTTGTATTGGCGGGCGTGGAGTTTAATCTCACGGCGGTGGCGGCGCTGCTGGCGCTGATTGGCTATTCGGTGAACGACAAGGTGGTGGTGTTTGATCGTATCCGCGAAAAATTGCGCGCAACGCCCGACAAGCCACTGCTGCAATTGTTTAACGAAAGTATCAATTCGACCATCACGCGCACAGTGTTTACCTCGATGACCACGCTGCTGGCGATTTTGCCCATGGCGATCGGTGGTGGCACAGCCGTATCCAGCTTCGCCTTGCCTATGCTGTTTGGTGTGTTGATTGGTACCAGCTCGTCGATGTTTATCGCCGCGCCCATCGTGTATCTGTTGGGTGAGCGGCGCATTCGCCTGGGCAAAAGCCAACTGCGCGCGAGTCGAGAGGAACAGCAAACGCAGTTGGATGCGCTGCCTTAACACTGTTTAGTGTGGTTGCGTTGCGCACAAGCTCTGGTACAGATCCAGGTAGGCTTGTGCGCTTTTTTTCCACGAAAAATCGGCTGCCATCGCGTTTTTTTGCAATTGCTGCCAGGCGGCTTTATCTGCGTACACACTCAGCAGCAGCTGTATCGCGTCCAACAATGCCTCGGTGGTGTAATCGGTAAATGCAAAACCATTGGCGTCATGGGTTGACTCGGCGTCCCAGGCGACAACCGAATCTTTTAATCCTCCAACGGCATGCACTAATGGTGGTGTACCATAGCGCAGGCTGTAGAGCTGGTTAAGACCGCAGGGCTCGAACGCCGAGGGCATTATGAAGGCATCTATGCCCGACTCGATGCGATGAGCCAAGCCTTCGTTGTAACCTATAACCGTGGCCATTTGCCCAGGAAAATCCCGCGCCAGCTGTTGAAATGCCGCTTCGTAATGGGTCATGCCGCTACCCAACAACACAAACTGGCAAGCGCCTTTTTTTAACAAAGGCGGAAGCGCAGCCAGCAATAGATCCACGCCTTTTTGATCAACCAGCCGACCAATAAAACCCAGTAGCGGCATTGCCTCGGTATTTTCCAGCCCAAGTTCAGTTTGGAGCGCCAATTTGTTTTTAAGTTTATTGCCGAGGCTGCGGGCGTGATAGTGGTTGGGCAGGTGCGGGTCGCGGCCCGGATGCCACTCGTCGGTGTCTATACCATTAAGTATGCCGTGGAGCACATGGCGCCTATAACTCAGCAGGCCCTCAAGGCCCCAACCGAATTCGCCGGTTTGAATTTCTTGCGCATAGCTCGGGCTTACAGTAGTCACCGCATCGGCGTACACCAACCCACCTTTTATAAACGCCAGTTGGCCATAGAATTCCAATGCTTGGTGGTGCCACCAGTTATCGGGCATTTTCAAATCGCTAAATGTTTGCCAGGGAAACAAGCCGCGATAAGCCAAATTATGAATGGTAAAAACACTCGCAGGGCGTTGCGCATGGCGATTCAGTAGTGCGGGTAGAGGGCCGGTTTGCCAGTCGTTGCAGTGAACCACATCCGCTTGCCACTTGAGCCCCGCCTGGTTCATGGCGATGAGCTCAGCCACCTGGCAAAAGCGATAAAAGCGCTGGGCATTGTCGGGCCAATCCTGGCCTTGGGTGTTGAGGTAGGGGTTGCCTTCGCGCTCAGAAAAGGCGGGAATATCGACCAAAATCACTTTCACGCGCGTGCCGGGTAAAGTGCACTGCCAGAGGGTAACAGAGTCCCCATCGATCTCCAGGCTTATAAGTTTTTTTAGGCTATCCGCGTCGAGCTTTTGCAGTACAGATGCGTAGGCGGGCAAAAGAATTCGCACATCCTGTTTTAACTTGTTCAACGCCCTGGGTAGGGCGCCAGCGACATCAGCCAGCCCCCCAGTTTTTACGAGTGGATGGGCTTCGCTGGTAACAAATAGCACTTTCAGCATAAATCCCTCAGCACAATTTCAACACAACGCCAGCCAGGGGCGGTAAGGTTAATACCAAAGATTGTTGTTGGTTCATCCAGGGCACGGGTTGAGTAGACAGCGGGTGATTGCCGTTACCCACATTGGATCCTCCGTAGTAACCGGAGTCTGAATTAAAAATTTCTTCGTAGTTGCCCGCCGCTGGCACACCGATGCGATAACCCGTGCGAGGTACAGGCGTGAAATTCATAATCACCACCACAAAATCGTCACCACAGCGACGAATATAACTGATGGATGATTGGCTGCTGTCATGGCAATCAATCCACTCGAAGCCCTGGTGTTCATAGCTGAATTTATGCAGTGCCAATTGATCGCGGTAAAGATGGTTAAGATCGCGCAGGCTGGCTTGTAATCCCTGGTGAGGTGCATGGTCGAGCAGATGCCAATCCAGCGAGCGGTTGGCGGCCCATTCACTCCACTGGCCAAACTCCGAACCCATAAACAGCAGCTTGGCACCTGGGTAGGTCATCATGTAGGTATAGAGCAAACGCAGGTTGGCAAATTTTTGCCAGTCGTCACCGGGCATTTTGCTGAGCATGCTGCCTTTGCCGTGTACCACTTCGTCGTGGGAAAAGGGCAATTGAAAATTTTCGGTAAAGGCGTACATCATGCCGAAGGTGAGTTGGTCGTGATGATACTGGCGGTGAATTGGGTCCTTGGTCATATAGGTGAGCGTGTCGTGCATCCAGCCCATATTCCATTTGAGCGAAAAGCCCAGGCCGCCTACCCAGGTAGGGCGCGTGACCTGGGGCCAGGCCGTGGATTCTTCGGCAATCACCAAGGCGCCTGGGCATTCGCCGTGACAGAGCACATTCAGCTCGGATAAAAACTGCATGGCTTCGAGGTTTTCGCGGCCGCCGTGAATGTTGGGTTCCCAGTCTCCAGGTTCGCGCGAGTAATCCAGGTACAACATAGAGGCCACGGCATCCACGCGCAGGCCGTCGATGTGATATTCCTTTAACCAGTAAAGTGCGCTGGCCAACAAAAAGTTGCGCACTTCATTGCGGCCAAAATTGTAGATCAGTGTGCCCCAATCCCGGTGTTCGCCTTTGCGCGGGTCTTCGTGCTCGTAAAGCGCTGTGCCATCAAAGCGGGCGAGGGCGTATTCATCTTTGGGAAAGTGAGCGGGCACCCAATCGAGAATGATGCCCAAGCCATGTTGATGCAGATAATCGACAAAATAGCGAAAGTCATCCGGCGTGCCGAAGCGACTGGTAGGTGCGTAGTAGCCGGTGGTTTGGTAGCCCCAGGAGTCGTCAAAAGGGTGCTCGGTAATGGGCAGTATCTCGATATGGGTAAAGCCCAGGGGCGTCGCATAGTCCACCAGCTGATGAGCCAGCTCGCGGTAGTTCAAAAAGGTATTTTCTCCGCTGCGTCGCCAGGAGCCCAGGTGCACTTCGTACACCGAGATGGGCGAGTGTTGCCAGTCCCAGTGGCGACGTTGCTGCATCCAGGCCTGGTCCTGCCAGGTGTAGTTGTCTTCGCAAACCATGGCGGCCGTTTTGGGGCGTAATTCAAAGGCGCGGCCGTAGGGGTCTGTCTTGACCATGACCTGCCCTGAGGCGCGGTTGCGAATTTCGAACTTGTAGAGGGCACCAGGCTTGAGCCCCGGTATAAACAACTCCCACACGCCGCTGCCACCGCGCACCCGCATGGGGTGGCGCCGTCCGTCCCAGGCATTGAAATCGCCCACCACACTAACGCGCTCAGCACCCGGTGCCCAGGTTGCGAAGAGTACGCCCTCTACGCCATCAACCTGGTGCAACTGGGCGCCCAGCTTGTCGTAGATGCGCCAATTTCGCCCCTCGCTAAACAGGTGCAGATCCAGATCGCCCAATTGTGGTGCAAAGGCGTAGGGATCGTAATCGCAATGGGGCTGTCCATGAGTATCAATCCAGGCGATCTGGTAGGGGCTTGAGAGCAAATTTTTGGCGAGCCGCAGCGTAAAAAAGTCAGTGCCGGGTTGGCGTGACATCCTCTGTTCATGGGCGCCAATTCGCAGATTGGCTTCGCGCGCACCCGACAGATAGGCGCGTATTTCAACAAGTGAATCCTCGGTCAGTGGGTGCACTCCCAGTACGTCAAAAGGATCATGGTGTTGCGCGGCAATGATTCGCAACCAGGCGTCGGGCAAGGCAGATCCTTGTTTTTCACTGGACATTCACTGTGTTTCCTCAATTTGTTGTGGATCAACTCAGAGCTGCGGGGCCGAAGCTATGCTTACATGAAAGCGTCACAGGTGGCAGCTAGGGTAGCGCCCGCAGTATTACACAATTTCGAGCGCCATTTTTTTCAGGCGTTTAATCATCTGCAGGTTCAATGCCAGTCCAGTGACTACACTGGTAGGCAGTCTGTCATCTGCTCAATGCTTGCGACGCGGACTACTCAATCGCAGAAGGATTTTTACCCGGATATTTTTTTGGCATCGATATTGCTCAACCCCTAGTGAATCAGGCGCAGATTGAGCGGGTAGGGTGCCAAATGGTTTTTCATACTACTAGCCTACAGAGGAGCGTTAATGAGTATTCAGACATCAGGTCGTTTTGTCAGTCGCCTCACCCGCGAAACACTGGCGGTCATTCTGGCCGGAGGCAGAGGTTCACGCCTCCACCAACTCACCAACTGGCGTGCTAAACCCGCCGTACATTTTGGCGGAAAATTTCGCATCATCGATTTCCCCCTATCGAATTGTGTCAACTCCGGTATTCGTCGTATTAGCGTACTTACACAATACAAGTCTCACTCTCTGGATCGACATATACAGCGAGGTTGGGGCTTTCTCGGTGGCGAGCTGGGTGAATTTGTTGAACTTCTGCCCGCGCAGCAGCGCCTTGAAACCTCCTGGTATTCCGGAACCGCCGATGCGGTGTTACAAAACCTGGATATTATTCGTCGCCACAACCCGGAGTATGTGCTGATTCTGGCGGGCGACCATGTGTACAAGATGGACTATGGCACCATGCTCGCCGCGCACGTGGAGCGGGGTGCGGATATCACTGTCGGTTGTATTGAAGTGCCTCTCCAAACCGCCAGTGCTTTTGGTGTGATGGCAATAGACGACACCTACCGCATTAATCGCTTTGCCGAAAAGCCACCCAAGCCTGAACCCCTGCCGGGCAAACCTGACGTGGCGCTGGCGTCCATGGGCATTTACGTGTTCAGTACCAAGGTACTCTTTCGTGAGTTGTTGCGCGACCAAAATCTGCCCGGCTCGTCTCACGATTTTGGTAAGGACATCATTCCCTCAATGATAAAAACCCACAATGTGTTTGCCTTTCCGTTTCGCGACCCGGTAAGCGGCGGCGAAGCCTACTGGCGCGATGTGGGCACTGTGGATTCGCTGTGGGAAGCGAATTTGGAGCTGGCCAGTGTGAGCCCGGAGCTGGATCTTTACGATGAGTCCTGGCCGATCTGGACCTATCAGGAGCAGGTTCCGCCCGCTAAATTTGTGTTTGACGATGAAGGTAGGCGCGGCCTAGCGGTGGATTCCATGATAGCCGGTGGATGTATTGTCTCTGGCTCGACGGTGCGCCATTCATTGCTCTTCCCTCGTGTGCGGGTTCACTCCTACAGTGAAATTACCGACTCAGTGCTCTTTCCAAGTGTGGAAGTTGGGCGCAAGTGCCGCATCCGTAAGGCACTGATCGATCGCTACTGCAAAATTCCTGATGGCACAGTCATTGGCTACGATGAAGAGGAAGATAAAAAGCGCTTTTATGTTTCACCGGGCGGTGTCGTGCTGGTGACGCCGGAAATGTTGGATGAGGATTATCCCCATGTCGTCTGAGCCCAAAGTCAAGGTCGTTTTTTGCTGGCACATGCATCAGCCGGATTATCGCGACATGATGACGGGAGAATACTACTTTCCCTGGACTTACCTTCACGCCATCAAAGACTACACAGATATGGCCGCGCATCTGGAAAATCACTCCAGAGCGCGAGCGGTGGTGAACTTCGCTCCCATATTGCTTGAGCAGTTGCAGGACTATGCCGATCAAATTGATGCGTGTTTGGAAAAGGGCACGCGCATCAAGGATTCCTTGCTCGCCGCGCTGGTTGCTGAAAACTTGCCAACACCCGGCAGCAAGGACTTTTTGGTACTCGCCAAAAAATGCCTGCGCGCAAATCGTGAACGTATTATCGAGCGTTTTCCCGCCTACACCTGGCTTGCCGATACGCTGGCGTTGGCGGATCAAAATCCGCGCACCTGGTGTTATCTCAGCGATCAGTTTCTGATTGACTTGCTGGTGTGGTATCACCTGGGTTGGATGGGCGAAGCGCTGCGGCGCAACGATAAGCGTATACAGCAACTGCAAGAGAAGGAAGGCGGTTATTCCATGGATGACCGCAAACAGCTGCTGAAGATTATCGGTGAGGAGGTGGCATCCATTGGCCCTCGCTACCGCAAGCTTGCTGAGCGTGGGCAAGTGGAATTGGCAATGAGCCCCTATGCCCATCCCATAGTGCCACTGCTGTTGGATTTAAAATCCACCCACCAAGCCATGCCCAATGCCAGCCTCCCCAAAGCGGAACACTACCCAGGTGGTGAAGCTCGCGCTAACTGGCACTTGGCGCAAGGCATAAAAACCTTCGAGCATTTTTTTGGTGAAAGGCCCAGGGGCTGCTGGGCGTCGGAGGGTGCGCTCAGTGACGCCACTCTGGCGCTGCTTGGCAAAGCGGGCTTCTGCTGGACAGCCACCGGTGACTCTGTGTTGCACAACAGTCTTAATCACACCGATAACCACAAAGTTAAGGCAAGTGTTACCCAGCAGGCGACTGGCTTACACCGGGCCTACGAATTCAACAAATTACCCTTGCGGGTTTTTTTTCGCGACGACGGCCTTTCGGATTTAATTGGATTTAAATATGCCACATGGCACGCAGAGGATGCAGTGGGTGATCTGATTCACCATCTGGAAAATATTGCCCGCGCAGGGGCCAACGCCAAAGACACCGTTATCTCAATCATTATGGATGGCGAAAATGCCTGGGAATATTTTCCCGAAAATGCCTGGTATTTTCTCGATGCACTTTATCGTCGTTTGAGCGAGCACCCGCTACTGGAACTATCCACCTACCGGGATATTCTCAGTACTCAACAGCCTACTCCTATAGCGATGTCACATCTGGTCGCCGGTTCCTGGGTCTATGGCACCTTTTCAACCTGGATTGGTGATCGCGATAAAAATCGCGGCTGGGACATGCTGTGTGACGCCAAAAGCTGCGCCGATCGCATCATGGCGGCAAAAACATTTTCAGCGGATAAAACCGCACACATTGAAAAACAACTCGCACTCTGTGAAGGCTCCGACTGGTTTTGGTGGTTTGGCGATTACAATCCTGCGGAAAGCGTGAGTGATTTTGAGTACCTGTTTCGCACTCACTTAAAAAACCTCTATCAATTACTTGAAGCACCGGAACCCGACTACCTCAGTGAGGTCATCAGTGTGGGTACTGGCGCACCGGCAACGGGCGGAGTTATGCGGCAAGGGCACGCGACACAGGATCAGCATTAATGGCTAGTGGCGCCCAAATCTCACCCATTTTCCAACAGCGCCGTGCGGGACTCCTTTTACATCCAACGTCATTGCCCTCAGGAAATTTAGGGGAAGATGCGCGGCGCCTGGTGGACTTTATGGCAGAAGCGGGCCTTAGTGTGTGGCAAATGTTGCCTATAGGCCCAACCCACAGCGATGGATCACCCTACCAAAGTCTCTCGGCTCACGCTGGTAACCCGCTGCTGATTGACCCGGATTGGCTAATCGCAAAAGGCTTTGTCACGCGCTTGCAAGCCCAAGGAAAATCCACGCAGACCTTGATCGCGGTGGCTGCTGAAATTTTCTTTGCAACAGATCAAGGTACGACTGGACAAGACCTTGAGGCCTATCAGGCTTTTTGCACCACCCAGGCACATTGGCTGGAGGACTTTGCGCGTTTTCAAACGCTGCGCGAACTTTACAACAATCGCCCCTGGAATCAGTGGCCAGACACTTACGTAAAACGCGATCCACAAGCGCTGGCAGAATTGGAACACACGCACGGCTGCCGCTTGCGCTACTTTCGCTTTGAGCAGTTTGTGTTTAGCCAACAGTGGCACGCACTACGCGATTATGCTCAGCGCAAAGGCATCTATTTATTTGGCGACGTCCCGATTTTTGTAGCGCATGACAGCGCTGACGTTTGGGCCAATCAGCCGTTTTTTCGCATAGACGGGCAGGGCAATCCCATTACCGTGGCGGGTGTGCCGCCAGACTATTTTTCGGAAACCGGCCAACACTGGGGCAACCCTCACTACAACTGGCAAGCCATGGAGGCCGATGGTTTCCGTTGGTGGCTGCAACGGCTCGGCTCACAACTGGCACTGTTCGATTTGTTGCGCATAGATCACTTTCGGGGCTTTGAAGCCTTTTGGGAAATTCCGGGCCAGGACAAGGACGCGCGTAATGGTCGTTGGGTAAAGGCGCCGGGCAGGGCGCTGCTGGCCAAATGTTTTGAACAATTTCGCGAACTTCCGCTGGTAGCCGAAAACCTTGGACTGATCACAGAAGAAGTTGAAGCGCTGCGCAAGGAGTTTAACTTGCCCGGTATGCTGGTGCTGCAATTTGGCTTTGACGGCAATCCTCAAAACCCACATCTGCCGCATTGTCATTTGCCGCTCGACGTGATCTACACCGGCACTCACGACAACGACACCACCCTCGGCTGGTATCAAACGCTTGATGAAAACGCAAAGCAGTATATCGCCGAATACTTTGGTGAGCCTCAGGAGTCCATGCCCTGGTTGCTGATCAGATCGGCCTTGGCGTCGGTAGGAAAAATGGCGGTTATCCCCATGCAGGATTTTTTGGCATTGGGCAACGGGCACCGCATGAATATGCCCGGCACTGTGGTGAATAACTGGATGTGGCGCTTTGATTGGGACATGGTGCCTACTGATTTAGCTAGCCGCGTGCGTCGCGCACTACAAATATACGATCGTCTTTCTTAATGCTGTTTTAATGATGAGGTGAATGCTATGGAACACAGATACAGCCAGCGTGTTGATGTCGATTTAAAGGCTAGCATCTACAAGCGAGGCCTCTTGTTGGGTACAGGCAAAATTAAAAACGGCAGTAAACACGGGTTGTACATCGAAACGCCGGTAGAGGATGTAAACCTGCTGCAAAAGTTGGTGCTTGAAATTGTGGTTCATCTTGCACCACAGGATTCCCGCCGTTACCAGCTAAACACCATAGTGGTGCGCAAAAGCTTTGAGGGTTTGGGTCTCGAACTCGAGGCCCTGGATGAACAGGACTCAACCAACATGGCCGAAGTCCTGAGTTTGAGCCACGTCGATTACCCTCATAAAATCACCCGCCCCAAGGTTGAGCGGAGCTTCGCCGCTGTCAATTAATTGAATATTCTAAGGCAGAGCCCTCGTCCGGGCTCTGCTTTTTTTATGCAGGACTTGATCAGGAAATGGCTTTGAACTTTCTGCGCCAGGCGGCGTTGGGATCCAATACCTCGATAAGCAAACTGGGCAAAAAGCTCAGGGTCAACAGCATGGAAGCGGCCAAGCCGCAAAGCACGACAATACCTACACCGCGATAAAGTTCAGTGCCCGCACCGGGAATCAGCACCAGCGGCGCCAGTCCAAAGAGCGTGGTAGCGGTGGACATGAGTATTGGTCTCAAACGACTGGCAACCGCCTCATGCACAGCCTCGACTATCGGTAGTTGACGTTCCTGTAAATTCAGCCGAGTTTGTTCAACAATCAATATCGGGTTATTAACCACTGTGCCAAGCAAAATCACAAATCCGAGCATGGTTATCATGTCAAATGCCTGATGGTTTGCGTCTATACCTATGCTGCCCAGTAGCGCGCCAAAACCGTTAATTGCAACCAGGCCCACCAATCCACCCGCAAGTCCGAGGGGTACGGTAGTGAGAATCAGCAATGGATATCCCCAATGAGAGAAAATCGCTACCAGCAATAGGTAAATCAGCACAAGCGCAATAGCAAAATTGTTGAGCAGGGCAGTGCGTGTAGATGCCAGGTCATCTGCCGCTCCGGTAATTGACAGTGACACATTGTTGGGCAATTCGCCGGCCTGCCGCATGGCGGGAATCAACTCGTTGCGCACGCTATCAACAGCGGTTTCCAGCGCCACATCTTCGGCGGGAATAATGTATACAGTCACTGTCCGTTGGCCATTGACCCGCCGAAGCTGTTCACTGTCTACCGTTTCATGCAATTCTGCCAAGGCGGTTAGCGGCACCACTTGTCCGCTCGGCGTGCGTATAGGTGCCTGCGCCAAATCGGCGAGTCGCTGCTGATTACCAGCGGTGCTAAACAGGAACATATCAATTTTGTCGTCGCCGTCGATAAACTCGCCAACAAAGGCGCCATCACTGTAAGCCGCTATGGTGAAGCCAAATTCTGCGGGACTAAAATCGAGCTCAGCCAATCTTTCCCAGCGCGGACGAATTTCGATGAGCGGTTGATCAAGTGATAGTGATGAAGGTGAAGAATCCACACGGGGATTTACAAAAACTTCATCGGCGCGGCGCATCACATGGCGACCTGTGTCATAAAGATCTGCCAGATTGGGCCCGGTAATATTGAGTTCAACTGCGCGGGTGCCACCTTGATTGCTGGAAATAATTGATCCGCGAGATGAAAAAGCACGCATGCCAGGATAGCGCTCAAATAGGGTGACCAGAGAGTCCATCATCGCATCAATATTGGCGGCGTCTTTGGGTTCGCTCATTAGCCAGAGCTGTCCGGTTCCTACACGCAGCGAGTAGTACTTCAGTGGGGGAATTCCATTTTTAGTGGCACCGCCTGTCTCCGCCTGAAGAGCAACCGCCTCGTTTAATTCGACTTTTATCTCTTCGCCGATCTTGCGCATTTCATCTATGTTGTAACCCGGCGGCGCAAACATACGCGTAAACGCCTTGGGCTCTTCTCCTTCAGGGAGATATTCCGCCGCGGGCATCAGCAAAATGGCGAGTCCAATACTACTGAATAGCGCTATGCCCATAGTGAGATAGCGGCTTTTGCTCGACCGGCATAGCCAATCGGTGAGGTTTAAAATAGAAGCTTCGCGCCTGGATCCTTCGCCAGCGTCCATTCGCCCTCCGATAGCCGCGCTGGCTGCAGGCACAATAAAAAGCGCAAACAGCATCGACGCCAGAATTGCGCCAGAAATAGCCAAAGCGATATCGGAATAGAGTTGTCCGGCTTCCTGGCTGATGAAGAGTACGGGTGCAAAAACCAGAACGGTGGTTGAGCTGGAGGCAATGACTGCCGTCCAGACATCACCAACACCTCTTACCGCCGCCTCTATACGATCCAGCCCACGTTTTCGCTGTTGCTCAATGCTCTCCAGCACAACAATGCTATTGTCTACCGTCATGCCAATCGCAAATGCGATACCGGCAAGCGAAATAACATTAATCGTCCGATCAAAGCTGGCCAAGCCAATAAAGGCGGCAATCGTGCACACCGGAATCCCGAGCAAGCAAATAAAAGTTGCACGGGCCGAACGTAAGAAGAAGTACATCACCAGTGTTGCGAGAAGGGCGCCCAGACACAGATTGATAAACACATTTTTAACAGACGCTTCCACGTAACGAACGTCGTCACCAATCATAATGATTCGCAAGCCGTTGGGTTCGAGCAGATCAACGCGAATTTTTTCAAGTTCTGCGAGCATCGCACGTTTGATATCGATGACATTGGAGCCCTGTTGGCGTTTGACCGAAAGCGACAGGGCCTCTTCACCATCCACGATGGCATAGCCACGCTTTTCGTAGTGATCGAGCTGGATGTCAGCAACCTCTCCCAAGCGGGTATAGCTACCGTTACTGTGGGAAATGATGAGGTTTTGCAAATCCTGGATATTGTCAAAGCGGCCCGTGGTGCGAAGCAGGTAACGCCGCTTGCCTTCGTTGATATCTCCGGCAGAGGTATCCCGGTTGCGCGCCCGAATAGCGTTGCTGACCTCTTCGAGGCTGAGGTTGCGCTGAGCCAATCGCGCTGGATCGACATGAATCTGAATTTGTCTCAGCGTGGTATTCATTTCGATTTGGGAAACACCTGGAATCCTTTCCATGCGTGGGCGCAGATGGTCATCGACAAAGTCGCCGATCATATCCATATCCAATTGGTGCGGATTGCCTAGTTGCGGCAGAACCGCGAAGTACATAAACGCATTTTCCGAAAAAGATTCACTGTACAGGCGGGGCTGATCCACGTTCTCCGGGTAGTTTGGCACCTGGCTAAGGGCGTTAGCGACGCGGATAAGTAGCTCATTTACTTCAACACCAGCGGTAAACTCAAGCTCAATCGTTGCGCGCCCCATGGATGCAGAGGATTCCATGCGTTTGAGATTGGGTAATGAACGAAGATAACGTTCCTGCTCGAGAAGTATTTCTTTTTCGACGT
Source organism: uncultured Cellvibrio sp. (assembly GCA_965652595.1). Classification (GTDB taxonomy): domain Bacteria; phylum Pseudomonadota; class Gammaproteobacteria; order Pseudomonadales; family Cellvibrionaceae; genus Cellvibrio. The sequence continues at coordinate 14,297 of CBFGWO010000074.1, forward strand.
CCTGCGGGGTAGCTCCGGGCCAGCCGGTGTCAACCGAGATAATGTTGGTATCCAGGTTGGGAATCATCTGAACCGGCATGCGTAATGCGGCGGCTATACCGAGCACGCAAACGATCAACACAATAACGCTGAGCAATCGCCCCTGAAGAACCCAACGCTCTATCATTGCATTTCCCCTGCGGAAGTGGTTGGGGTAGGGGACTCGGATATTCTCACCGGTTGTCCATCTTCCAATAATTCGTTACCGCGAATAACAACCTGTTCGCCTTCCTGCAAGCCTTCCTCAACCAGATAGCCGTCTCTATTTGATAGACCTAATTCAATCCGTCTCCGCTGCGCCTTGCCGTCTTCCACAACAAACACGCTGAAGCTGCCGTCGATGTTACGTAGGAGAGCATCCCGTGGTAAGAGCACTGCCGCTTGGGGGAATTCGAACCGAATCACGGCCCTGGCCGAAGCGCCGGGCACCAAGGCAGGAGAAGTTGTTTTTGCAGCGATGCGCATTAAAAAACTGCGCGACGAGTCGCCCACCGGAACCAATGTATCTACGTCGGCCGGAAGCCTGAGACCGGGTTGAGCGTCGGGGCGAATCTCCACCGTTTTAACATGGTTGATGTTGAGCAGCTGCTCCTGGGGTAACTGCACATCCAGTCTCAGTGCATCAAGCGAAATCAAGTTGAATAGCGCATCGCCAGGACTTGTCCATTGCCCCACATCCGTTAGCCGCTCACTGACCAGGCCGTCAAAGGGAGCGAGCACACGGTGCCTTTCGAGTAATTCAGCGGAAATACCTGCGGTTGCCTGAGCTTCGCGCAGCCTGGCGTTTGCCAGTCTGGTGGCATTTTCGCGGGCGCTGACTTCACTTTCGGCAATATGGTTTTGCGCTTGCAAGCGCCGGGCTTCGTCCAGGAGCCGTTCCGCTTCTCGAACGGCAACTTCAGCGGCGACAACCTGGGCAAGTGCTCGTTGGTGCTCATGGGAGGCAAGGGCACTGTCTAATTCAACTAGTAGCTCACCCTGCTTAACACTACTGCCAACATCCCGGTGCAGGGTTTTTACCAAGGCATTCACCGAGGCAGATAACCTTGAGTCGCGCAGTGAGTTAATCGTACCGCTCAACACCAACTCACTTGTTAAGGGCGCAGATTCGAGGTGATGAGTCACCACCAGAATGGCGTTATTGTTCGCACTGGAGTTTGCGCTGGAGAGAGAGGCGAGAAATATCAGGAGCAATGATAAGTAGGAAATTGAGCGCTGACGTAGCATAAGTCCTCGTTATTTATGCAGAGTGTTATCTGGGTGACATCCTAAAGGAAGACACTTTCCAAACACTTCAGGTGGCTTCATTCCGAGAATCAAAAGGATTCGTGGGACGTATTTGCACTTATTTTGCTGGTCGAAGGCAAATCGGGGCTAATCTGGTGCATATCGTACTTACGTAAGCGCGTGCGAGATGGATGTGATCGTCAACAAAAAAGCAGGCCGGTAGTTCGATGTATATCGGCCTGCTTTGTGTATGGCTCGGACTAGTTTGCGGGCTTTCTGAATTTAAGCGTCATGCAGGTGGGTTCCCCTATGGCCAGGTATTTTTCTTTGTTTTCTTCGCCCAGTGACAGGGTTGGCGGCAGGGTCCATATACCGCGCGGATGCGTGGCCGTATCTTTTGGATTGATGTGCATATCGCTGCTGGCTTCCAATACAAATCCCGCTTCCTTCGCCAATTTCAACCAAACCGCTTCGGGTACGTAGCCGGATTTGTGCCAGTCGCTATCCACCAAATGTTCGGGTAAGCGCGGAGCAACCACATGATGTTTATGGGTGGTGTATATGGGTGATGTATGTGGTTTATGGAGCTTCACTCCAAGCCCAGATGTTGTCCCGATAATTGCGCGAAACCACCACAACCAACCAAGGCCAAATCTGGCCTTTTTATTGCATTTGCTACAGACAGAGCAATGTAGTTGCTTGGGCATAGATTCCTTGAGCTGGT
>CBFGWO010000075.1:0-16126 GCA_965652595.1 uncultured Cellvibrio sp.
TCGCGAGAGGCCAATTCCGGCACCACCCCACCGTAGTCGGCATGGAGCTTGATCTGGCTATAAAGGGTGTGCGCCAGAAGGCCGCGCTCGCTGTCGTAAACAGCCACGCCGGTTTCATCGCAGGAGGTTTCCAGGCCCAAAACTCGCATAAAACACTGTCTTAATCGGGGGTGAGGGGGCGCTATGATACGGCTGGCGAAGAGTCTGGGCCAGCCAAAACCTGGCCCAGTTGCAAACCGAACAATGCAAGGTTGCGGCGGTAAACATAAGTGTATAGAATCTGCGCCCCTCGGAACCCCGGATGCATTGGCGCACCCGCGGGGCAATTAAAGACAGTTAAAGGTAACGACATGCCTTCAGTAAAACTCAAAGAAAACGAACCTTTTGACGTAGCTCTGCGCCGCTTCAAGCGCGCCTGCGAGAAAGCCGGCATCCTGGCCGACGTTCGCGCTCGCGAAGCCTATGAAAAGCCCACCACCGTGCGCAAGCGTCAAGCTGCTGCCGCTGTTAAGCGTCATGCAAAAAAGGTTCAGCGCGAATCCAAAAAGTTTTCTCGCCTGTACTGATTGTTTAGCCCGTATTAACTGCCTAGGCGGGCCCGGCTTTTACCCAGCGAGCGCCTGACCCAGCAAGCATCACCCGCCTGTCACACAGGCAAATCCGCTGATGCCATACAAACCGCCTGATTCACCAGCCTGTCTCTGGTGATGGCGGTTTTTGTGTTTTCCAGAGAAACCCAAAACAAGCACCTATGGCCAGCCGGGAGCCAGTAGTCGATACTAGCGCCTCGCTCTGATTCTCTCGCCCAGCTAGCAACCAATCTATGGCCGGACTTATCCCCCAAAGCTTTATCGACAACCTGCTCGACCGGGTCGATATCGTCGAGCTGGTGGATTCCCGCGTAAAACTCAAGCGCACCGGCAAAAACTACAGCGCCTGCTGCCCCTTCCACGAAGAAAAAACCCCTTCCTTTACCGTAAGCCCCGACAAGCAGTTTTATTACTGCTTCGGCTGTGGTGCCAGCGGCAACGCCCTGGGTTTTGTCATGGACTACGAGCGCCTCAGCTTTCCTGAAGCCGTGGAGCAACTGGCGCGCATCACCGGCCAGGAAGTGCCGCGCGAAGTCCAGACCGAGGCCCAGGCCAAACGCGAGGAAGAAAAGCGCAGTATCTACACCCTGCTGCAAAAGGCCGACGATTTTTACCAACAGCAACTGCGCCAGCACCCCAGCAAGCAGATGGCGGTTACCTACCTCAAAGGCCGGGGGCTAGACGGCAAAACCGCCAAAGACTATGGCGTGGGCTTTGCGCCCCCTGGCTGGGACAACCTGCTGAAAGCCCTGGCGCACACCGACGAAGACAAACACCTGCTGATCGAAGGTGGCATGCTCATCTATCAGGAGCAGGATAAGCGCGTTTACGACCGTTTTCGCCACCGCATCATGTTCCCCATCCGCGACACTCGCGGCCGGGTGATTGGCTTTGGCGGTCGCGTGCTGGGCAACGACAAACCCAAGTACCTCAATTCCCCGGAAACTCCGGTATTCCACAAGGGCCAGGAGCTTTACGGCCTCTACGAAGCTCGCCTCGCCTACCGCGAGCTGCCGCGCCTGCTGGTGGTTGAAGGCTATATGGACGTGGTCAGTCTGGCCCAGTTTGGCATTCGCTACGGCGTGGCCACCCTGGGTACCGCCTGCGGCGAAGAGCATCTTAACCGCGCCTTTAAATACACCAGCGAAGTGGTTTTCTGTTTTGATGGCGACCAGGCAGGTCGCACCGCCGCCAAGCGCGCCCTGGAAGCCTCCATTGCCAGCATGAGCGACGGGCGACGGGTAAAGTTTCTGTTTTTGCCCGAAGGTGAAGACCCGGACACCCTGGTGCGTCAGATAGGCCCGGACAAGTTCGAGCGCATGATCGAGCTGGCGGTGCCCTTTGAAGACTATCTATTCGATGCCGTGGCCGAGGGTCTGGATATCCGCACCATGGAGGGCCGCGCCAGCTTCAGCCGCCGCGCCGCGCCCCTGCTGGAGCGCTTGCCCAAGGGCGTGTTTCGCGAGCTGATGTTTGAAAACCTGGCCAGCCGCACCGGCCTGAGTCGCAAACTCCTGCAAGAATTGGGAGCCGAAAACCCCGAACCTTTGGTACCAGTGCCACCCAGCCCGGCCGCCCAAACCCAAGTCTCCACACCTGCCCCCTTCCAGCGCCCGGAAGCCAGCACCAATGCCGACAGTTGGCCGGGCGCGCCCGCCTGGCTGGAGAATGCACCCCCACCAGAGGCACCCCCACCCGGTTATGGCGAACATTATGATGACCACCAGCGCCATCACCCCCATCAAGCCGCACTCAGCCCACGCGCGCCGGGCAAATACCTGATGCCCCCGGCGCGCAAGGCCATTGCCCTGCTGCTCACCTACCCAAGCCTGGCCAACGAAGAGGCAGCCAACCTGGAGTTACCCGACAGCCCGGACAGGGACGAGCAAATGCTCGGTCGATTGCTAAAACTCCTGCGCGAGCGATCCCACTACCAACTGCCCCATGTGATTGGCTACTGGCGTGCCAGCTACGGCGCCGAGGATGCGGAATACCTGGCCGGGATTGCCGGGCACGACCTGCTGCTGGCCGCCAACGCCCTGACCCAGCCCCGCCAGGACAAGGCACCCAAAGCGGACTACGACACCAAAACCGCCTTTTGCGACGCCCTTGCGGGCCTTGCGCGCCAACGAGACACAAAAAAAAGTCACATCTCCTTGGAAAAACTCAAGCAGGCCGACTTTACTCAACTGACCAGAGAAGAGCGGGAGCAAATGGTGCGCGAGGTATTGGCCAATAAAACACCGCCTTCTGCATGACTCAAAGCCAGCGCACAACCGGCGCACACGAAGACACCTATTGATTTCTAGATACCGGCGCCACATATGGGATATAATCCCGCGCTTTTCGTTTCCACCTCCAGTACTGACAGGGTCCCGAATGTCTGACGACGTCCAACAGCAACAGTCTCGAATCAAAGAACTGATCGCCCGTGGTAAAGAACAGGGCTACCTCACCTACGCCGAGGTAAACGATCACCTGCCCGAAGACATCTCAGATCCGGATCAGGTCGAAGACATCATCCAAATGATCAACGACATGGGCATCCGCGTGTACGAAACTGCGCCGGATGCCGACACCCTGCTGATGACCGATGGCGACTCCGCCGCCGACGAAATCGCCGCCGCTGAAGCCGCCGCCGCCCTCGCCGCCGTAGAAACCGAAGCCGGTCGAACCACCGACCCGGTGCGCATGTACATGCGCGAGATGGGCACGGTAGAACTGCTCACCCGCGAAGGCGAAATCGTTATCGCCAAGCGCATTGAAGAAGGCACCCGCGAACTCATGCACGCCCTGGCTTACTGGCCCGGCGCCGTGCGTCAAGTGCTCGACGAATATGCCCTGGTCACCAAAGAAGAACGCCGTCTGGCGGACGTTATTATTGGTTGGCTCGATCCGGTGGAAGAAGTCCCCGCCACGGAAGAAGAAGCTGAGCTGCCCGTTGCTGCCAACAGCAAGACAGCGGCCCCTAACGATGACGACGAAGAAGACGACTCTTCAAACTCGGATGATGACGATGAAACCGATTCCGGCGTAGATCCGGAAGAAGCTCGCCAACGTTTCGATGCCCTCAAGAAGCAGCTCGACAAGGCGGAAAAAGCCGTTGCTAAAAATGGTCGTGGTAGCAAGCAAGCCGACAAAGAGCTCTCCACCCTTGGCGACCTGTTCAAATTCTTCAAGCTCCCCCCGCGTCAGTTTGACCCGGTATACGCCAAAGCCCGCGATGTGCTGGAGCGAGTGCGCAGAGAAGAGCGCGCCATCATGGAGCTGTGCGTGCGCCGCGCCCACATGCCGCGCAAAACCTTTATCAAGGAGTTCCCAGGCAACGAAACCAATCTGAGCTGGATTCCCGACATTATTAAAAAGAAGCGCGATTACTCGGACGCTCTGCGCGCCCTCGAAGAGGATATTTTGCGCGCACAAAACAACCTGGTTGATATCGAAAACGAAACTGGACTTACCCTTGCAGGCGTTAAAGACATCAACCGCCGCATGTCCATCGGCGAAGCCCGCGCACGCCGCGCCAAAAAAGAAATGGTGGAGGCCAACCTGCGTCTGGTGATTTCTATCGCCAAAAAATACACCAACCGCGGCCTGCAATTTCTCGATCTGATTCAGGAAGGCAACATCGGCCTGATGAAGGCGGTAGATAAATTCGAATTCCGTCGCGGCTTTAAATTTTCGACCTATGCCACCTGGTGGATTCGCCAGGCCATTACCCGCTCCATCGCCGACCAGGCGCGCACCATCCGTATTCCGGTGCACATGATCGAGACCATCAACAAACTCAATCGTGTATCGCGCCAGATGTTGCAGGAAATGGGCCGTGAGCCGACGCCGGAAGAACTGGGTATCCGTATGGATATGCCAGAAGATAAGGTGCGTAAGGTGCTCAAAATCGCCAAAGAGCCTATCTCCATGGAAACGCCTATTGGCGACGATGAAGATTCACATCTGGGCGATTTCATCGAAGACACCACCATTATTTCGCCGGTGGAGTCAGCCACTATTGAAGGCTTGACCGAAGCGACTCGCGAGGTGCTCGCTGGCCTCACTGCGCGCGAAGCCAAGGTACTGCGCATGCGCTTCGGTATCGATATGAACACCGACCACACGCTCGAAGAAGTCGGCAAACAATTTGATGTAACCCGCGAGCGGATTCGTCAGATCGAAGCCAAGGCACTGCGCAAACTGCGTCACCCCAGCCGCTCCGATCACCTGCGCAGCTTCCTGGACGATTAAGGCTTTTCAGTCGCGTAGGGCCGCGCTACAATCGCGACCCTTCATTTGGGGCCTATAGCTCAGTTGGTTAGAGCATCCGACTCATAATAGGGCGTTCGGAGTAAGGATTTTTAAGTAAAAACAGCCGCTTACACGGCAGCAGCGATCTTCGAGTAAGCACTGGTGTAAGGTACAAAGGTTTCACGGGCCTATAGCTCAGTTGGTTAGAGCGCTCGACTCATAATCGATCGGTCGCAGGTTCAAGTCCTGCTGGGCCCACCATTTTTGAAGCTCCGAACCGCAAGGCTCGGGGCTTTTTACGCTACGATAAAAAACTAATGACGCCCTTGCTAACAGGCAAGATCGGTTTAGAACGAGGGAAGAATGTCCGATTACAAAGACCTGAACCTGAATCGCGAGGCACTGGACGCGAACGTCCAGAGCTTCTTGCAGTCTAATGGCTATACGCTTGATGGCGCGATTCAGATTCAGGGCAATCGGAAACGGGTTGTCTTCGGTGCTGCCGGTGCTGAATTTGCCACAGTAGATCTTCATCTCAACGGCACAGGAACCACCACCGTTCAATGGAAGATGGGGAAGAATCAGCCCGTAGGTGAGCAGCTTGCTATTTACCTGAAAGCAACAATCAATCCCGCTGAATTCGAGAACGTAAACTACTCTCTCAGAGGAATAACTGCGGATTCATTTGACCCTATTCTTGATTGCCTACAAGAATCCGAAGACCTTGAAATTAACACTCTGAGGGATGAGCCAGCCTGTAAACAAGTGACACTGAAAAGTATCGCCCACCAAGACAGCTTAACTCTAACCCATCACCGCACGACAAGAGTCTTGCAAATACAAGGAAAACCTCTTTCGTGTTATCGGCGCGTTATATTCATGCTCACCGACTTGCTGGACCTGAAAGGCCTTGAGCAAGTCTTATATCGCAAGGACGATAGCAGCGCAGAAATAGTAAGAAAAGAAATGGCTGAAGACTACCTTAAAGGTTTCTTCCCTCAGAGTTACATCCATTTACCTGATTCGGTAAAAAAACTTCTGATTTCTAGCTGCTGCGTAAAACTTGCCGCACCTAAGCTTCCCGATTATTGCCTACTCCTTTATCCAGATTTGCGCTCACTGGAAGGAGTTCTTAAAGAGCTGATGAGCGGATACAACATGTCTGTCGAGGATGCAGCCAATGGCTTCGGAGACTTCTTTGACGTCAATAATGGCATCTGCACACTAAAGCCGGATTGCGCAGCTAAGGTTGGGCACGCAAAAATGCAGGACGCTTTTAATAAGGGCTATAGTTACTACAGAAAGCATCGGCACACCCTATTCCACATGGAAGAGTTTGCTGATGGAAGCAGAATGATTGACACACTGGATAAGGCTATCAGCCTATCAAAAGATGCTTATATAGCAATCGACAATCTATACACAGCAAGAATGTAAAGCCATGATTCAGAAGATACGCATTGTAGGTGAGATAGCTGTGGTCACTGCCACAGCCGACTTTCACCCTCTGCGTCAGCTAAAACAACTATCATCCGAACTCGAAAACCTTCATTTCGAGGGAGCAGTGCTGTTCGATTTGCTAGCAGTAAATGGCTTGACAGATAACCGCTTTGCGTCGATGAAATTCCATAGAAATGAGTTCGACCGCTCATCATTTGCACTTGAGTCGGATGTGAACCCTGGCATCAAAAGCGAACAAGACGATTTCGCCAAGCATGACCACACTTTCCTCCTTGGTAGCGTTCTCTCCTCTAGTGAAATTGAAAAGTTCACCCATTGATTAAATCTTTGCCTGACGCTATCAATTACACTTCGCTTACACACCACCCAACCCCCAACAAAATACTCACGCATAGCAAGCGCATTATCATTCCGACCAAGTAATTCAGACTTACCTGTTCAGCACTCGCAGGCATGCGCGCCGCTACAGGCCGCGCACCGTTGCCGCCAATACCCTAGCGGCGGCAGTGTGGTGATCGTCGCCCCAGCCGCCCGCTACGCTCGCGCAGCCGCACAAACGACAACGGGCACCATGTGGCACCCGTTGAAGGCAGCGTCAGACAGGCAGGAGCTTTCCTGTCCCGCTGCTGCGGTGGTTGGATTTACGAGGAACTCGCCGCTATGCCTCGGCTCCCGTGGGACTAGAGCAGGTCGTAATCAACGTCTTTTCTGCGACAGCCCAGAACCCCTGTAGCGCTCATCTCGTCGCACATGCGCAAGCGCGCCACGTCTTCCGAAAAGAACCACTTCCCGCAACGCATACACTTCTTCCAGCCGACATGCCTGACCACACGGGGCGGATCGAAAACAACGTCAAGGACTGGTTCCCGCCGCGCGCCTCCATCCTGTGGCCAGCGCTGTGGAATCACGAAGCCGTAGGGGTTGGCTTCTGCTTTTAGGTTCGGGGCGGGCTTGGGTTTTGGCTCGACCTGTGGCCCGCTGCGGTGGTTCGTCGGCTGGGGTTGCCAGTTCGCAAGCCATGCGGGTTGAGTCATCGCAGCAGACCCTCTCCGGCTGTGCCGCGTGTGGTGCCGTTGCTGATCCAGGTCAGCAGGCAGTGCAGCACCACAGGGCCATCAGCGGGACACATGCGACCGTCAGCAACGGCAGCGCCGAAGTTCTCGCTGATCCAGCCTCGCATTTCTTCACCTGCACCGCGCGAGCGTTCCAGCTTGCGCAACCGTGCCAGCATGCCCCGCGTGTCGGCCATGTGGTTACTCCTTCAGCTCGCGCAACGCCTCGCCCAGCTTGACCGCGCGCAACAGGTTCAAGTCGGACATGGTTTGTCGGTCTGCTTGTGCCTCAATGCGGTGCTGGTGAATGAGCTTCACCTCGTCGGGTGTTGCGGGTGTGCTGACGGGCGCGTTCTCGCGCGGGTCGGTGTGCATGTTGCGCATGTCAGTGATCCTCCAGTGGGCCAATTCGTTGAAGCAGTCGCGCGGCTTGCCAGCGGACAGATGGTTCGTCGCTGTGAAGAATCGCCTCGTAGCATGTGGTGACGATCAGGCGCTTGTCGCCTTCCAGTTCCTGCTTCTCCTGCGCGATCTGCGCAGCGCTGCGAGGTTTTAACCACGCATAAGGGGTCGTGTAGCTCATTGGTTCTTTTCCTCCAGCGCTACAAGGCGCGCTTCCAGTTCATCGACAGCACGGATGCCCGCAACCGAATGGATGCAGTCGATAAGCATCCGTCCGGTTTCGGGATCTACGCGCCCCTCGGATACCGCGACGAGTACCTGATTAGCCTGCTCGTGCAGTGGCTTCTCAGGGTCAAGCTCAAACTCCACAGCGGCAGCACGCGCACGCAGAGGCGGCTCAAGTCGTTGCGCCCACAGGTTCATGGCGCTGGTGTCGCTAGCAAGAGCAGCCTCCTTGATAGCGCGAGCAAGGTCGGAACCGTCCTTTTGCAACTCCTCGGCAAGCTGAGTCTTGCGGTTCTTGCTGCCCTTGGGTCTGCCGTGCGGGTTGCCGCTCTGGCCGGGTTGCCAGCCCTTGGGCGGCTTGTTTGGCTGCGGGGTGAACCCCTGCAACCAGTCAGGCTGAACTGTTTCAGTCATTTGATTGCTTCCTGTTTTTTGCAGAGGATCAGCAGCGTTACTCGCCGAACTTGAGCGCTGCGAGCGCTTTGTCATTGCCTTGGCGAAGCTCATTCACCGTTGCCCACTTAGCGCCCATCGCCTTCTCAACCTGCTCAACCACCAGCGCACCAGCCTTCTCGATATGGCTTTTGGCTCCGCGAATCACCTTCAGGCGCGCCGATGCCTGCGGGTTCATCCGCTCGTGCCATAGGCGGGTATAGACGCGAGCCATGTTCGCATCGAGGCCGGACAGGTACGGCGGAGCGCCGAGCACGCTGCTGCATGTGGTCATGTCTCCCGCGTCGATGGCTTCTTGAAGGAACTTGTGGCGTTCTTCGGTCGGCATATCCTTGACGAACTTGCGCACCTCGCCCGCGATCCCCACAGAAGCGCGTGATTCAAGCGGCTGGCTCAGTTCTTCCTCGAACTTGGCAATCTGCTTGTCCATCGTGGAGACCAGCCCATCAAACTTTTTCAGCAGGCGCTGTTGATGGCGGTTTGCTGTCTCGGATACGGCCAGCACTTGCTGCCCCTCCGTCCAGGCATGGTTCTTCTTCGCCGCGTCGCGCCCGTCGTGAAGTTTCCCGATGGTCTGATAGGCATCGTCCAGCGCTTCGATGGCCGGGGCGATATAGGGCATTGTCGAATCATCAAAGCCGTCCAGCGCTTTAAGCGTTTCGGCGTGGAGGGTGGGCGTAACCCGTGAATCAATTTCGGTAGGCATGTGCAAGCTCCTTGATAAAAAGCGCGTAACTGGTACGCATTGCTTACATGCTGGGAAATGATCCGAGAGGTCCGCAAGGAAAATTTATTTAAAGCAATTCCTTACAGCTCCAGAACAAACAAAGAACAGGGTCTTAGCTGTTAGTCGTTCAGCATTTTGCGTGCTGCAATACGCCAACCCCGTTCGATGGCGGGGCTTGCGTGTGCGGATCGACAGGAAATGATGCGGCGTTAAAACATTAAGCCAAAAAAACGAGCCCCCATAATGTGCAAGATGAATACTGCGTAGAGGTGTACTTTAATTTTTTAATTTTTTAATTTCTTCCTACAACCCTTGCAGCGCTTTGGGTTGCGCATTAAACGGAGAGCCTAATCTAAAAGAGCGCAGCCCCCGTAAGGCACTGCACCCCCGTTATTTTCATCAGTTCAGTCCTTCTCTCGCGCCATTGCTGCGTAGTCGGGAAGCTTAATGATTCGGTAGGCTTTACCGTGGTGATTGTAGGCTTCTGCCACCTTCAGCTTATCGACTTCCATTAGGTAGCCTTGGTTAATGCAAGACTGAATAGTGTGGTCGATTGCGAGCACCGTATTTCCGGCTCTTCCAAGGTAGTTATTGAACGCTGGAGACTTGTTGCCGATACGAATCTGCAAATAGTTGCGCGGGATGATGCTGTTTTCACGCATCGCAGGTGGAATCTTGTAACTCGCAGCCGGAGCCTTGACCAGATAGTCCTGCAGAATGGCGACCAGCTTGCGCTCCCGCGCGCTGTCATCAGTACCAATGTCGCCCTTGTCCCGATCTAAGCGGAACTTCTGCATGTCCAATTCGATGATATTCAGCGCCCAAGCTGCATGCACTGTGGTTACTCTCGGCTGATAGGGGTTATCAGCCACTGCCAATAGGCACGCAATTTTCATCGCCTTTAGAGGTGCGCGCGCAAAGGTCATCTTCTCCGACTGACTGTCCGTGGCGTTAAAGCTGTCGTTACAGTAAATCTCGAAATTCCACAGCACGGCGCGAGCGTCATCATTCGCCTCAACGACGCACGGCGGCAGGTATTCGTCTTGAGCCTTCACGCATTGCCTGACAAGGTTCTGCCAGTGCGCTAGTTCTTGCGGGTCAAGACGGAAGGTGCTGCCGGGGCGTGGGACGGGTTTTTTGCCTGTATATGTGACCGTGAGGAAGCGGGACAAAAAGCCGTCCTCCATCATGTCCGGGGTAAGGCACGCGAGGAAAGTACCGGGGGTCGTTTCCCCGAGGAACGATAACGCTGGGGTATCTACTCCAGCCTGATTCCTTTCCGCGTTACTGAATTCGCGGCCTTCGAGATGGTGCTTTGCATACGCCTTGGTCATTAGGTCTCGAAACTGCTGCATTGGGGTGTCAGCAGGATTAGACATGCGCTTCAGCTTGCGCCCAAACTCTCCTTGCAGGTTAAGAAAGCCGGGGCTATCCAGTAACGCCCCGTGAAGTGCTGGCCCGCTGACAAAGTCCGCCGCACGAAGGAAGCGCCACGACCCCCTTGTATCGGCGAGCCGCAGCATTTCAGGGATGCCGTTATGGATACCATCTTTTCCTAGACCCAAGTCAGCGACAAGGATGAGATAAATCGCAAGATCAATTCCTGTATGGGTGCGGTATGTGCGTCCGCACACTCCAGCCAAGAGCGCTAGCGTTGCAGTGATCGCAACCTCATGGACGGGCGAATAGCTCCCCTCGTAAATGCGCCGCGCTATACGCCCAGCGAACCCAGGCGGCCACAAGCCGCCGTCTGCGTCGTGCTGTAAGGCGGCAGGGGCCGTGATCGGCACTGCGCCAGCGCTACCCCCTTGGCTTGCTCGCTGCACCACTTGCGCCGCGCGCACGTCGCGCAGCGTCTCATTCGGATCAAGCCCTGCGTCAAAGGCGCATTGCATGATGTACCAGTCGGCATCATCGGTATCAAACTGGCATTGCAAATTATCCGAGCCGTCCGAATTGGCCTGTCCTACGCTATGCGTGCTGTGCATGTTGTTCCTCTCCAAAGCCGTCCTGACCCGACGGCTTTTTTCTTGATTGGCTTACAGGTGCGTTACTCGGCGCGGGGCGGGCGCAGCGAAACGCTTGCAGCGCTTGGGCGTGCAAGTTACTGAACATGGTTTAGAGTGGAACGTGTTCGAACGCGACGCGGCGAGATTCGCGGAAGGCGTCAAGCTCGGCCACCTTGTACAGGCAGTGTTTTCCCGGTTTGTAGAACGGTGGGCCTTTTTTCTCGCTCGCCCAGCAAGTGAGCGTGTTGAACGAGACACCAAGATATTCCGCAGCGTCGCGGCGCTTGAGATAGTCGTTAGGCTTTAGAGAAGCGGTTGCAGTGGTCATGACAAGTCCTCATCGACTTGCCTTACCGTGCGGGGAGTTTGTGCGCGCAACGGCAAGGCTTGCTTGCTCGTCTGGTCGCGCTGCCAAGGTAGACGAAAATTCGGCGTGCTAAGTACCGCTGAGGCACTTAGCCAGGGAGCATTGCGCTCCCTAGGCTTGTGTGTGAATAACTATAATTAACCGCAAATAAAAATGCTAGATAATGAGCGCTTGTTGGCTTTCGCTAACAGTTGTTCATCGCAGCTTGATTATTTATCCAATCCGCAATGCGCTGCACTTCCGGCAGCAAATAGCGCAGGTCCCTCGTCGAGGTGTAATGCTTCAGCGTAATGGATTGAGGCAAGTGGTTGGTCAAGATTTCCGCCTTCCACATTTCGACACCACACTCCAGCGCTATAGCAATGAACGTGCGGCGCAAGTCGTGATTATGCAGGTGCATTCCTGCGACCTCGCTGACCATGCGCATAGTGCCGCGCGCGTCCTGCATGTGGGGAACTTTTGTGCCAGACCGTGAAGGGAAAACGTATTCTTCACCCTTGCGCCGTGCTGCATGGCGTGCCGATAAAAGCGCATGCAATGTGGTGCTCATTGGGATAGTCACAGTGTTGTGATTTTTTGTTTCCTCGAAAGTGAAGTTAGGCACTTCGTCATCAAGGTTGACTTGCGACCAGCGCAGCGCAGAACCTTCGCCTATTCTCGCACCTGTCAAAATAAGGAACATCACAAGATGCGATGCGGCAGCGTCGGCAATGTGGTAACGCTCCGTATCGGTACGATCCGCTAACAAATTCCAGACAGCGCCAACTTTGTTCAGCGGAATAAATTCATCGCGCGCAGCCTCTTTATTCCACTGCACACTTTTGAATGCCTGCACCACTGGATTGATTGGCAAGATCGGATAGGTGCCGTCAGCAGCAACATTCGTTTCACGCGCCCAATTGAGCAAGGCGCGAAGATTTCGGAATGCCTGATTCGCGGATATTGGGCCAGTGGCTGATAATTCGCGGAAGCGCTTCACGCATGCTTCACGGGTAATGTTGACCACAGGTTTATCTGCCCAATCAGAAAACTGCTTTTCTACGCACTTCTGAATATCGCCTTTGCTGGCAGGACGAAGTGGGCCATGCTTCGTGCGCTTGTTTTCGATGTAGTCCAGCATCACGTCGCGGAGCGTTACGCCCTGCGCTTGCCGCTTCTTCTTTTCAGCTTGTGGGTTTTTCCCGTCGTGCATTTCTAACAGACGCGACAAGGCGCGCTTTCGTGCCTCATCAGTGCCCAGCAGATTGCATGGGCCGATGGTGTAGCGGCTCTCTTTACCCGTGCCTTTGACGCGCCCCTGCACGATGTAACTTTTCGCACCGCTGGCAGTGACTCGCACGGCAAAGCCGGGAGTGACACTGCACCAGTAGAACGCCTGTCCCGACTCAGGCAATGGCAGAGCATCGACGACTTGCTTCGTGAGCTTCTTAACTGTTGGCATGGCGCACCTCGCAGACGTTCTGTCGTACAGCGGGCGCTGTGGTTATCATGTTCATGTTGGTGCCTTCTCATACAAGGAACTGACCAAGCGCCCGGGAGTGTTGGTAGCACTCGCCGGGCGCACCTGTTTTTACACGTCAAGAAGCCGTGTAAGCACAAGTGTAAGCGGCACAGCCATAGACACACAACGACCACTATAGACAAGCATAGGCACAAGTCGTTGATTTATATGGAATGGTAGACTTACACATAGGCAGGGATAGGTGAGCAAATAGCTGTCGCAGCTAACTCATAATCGGCAGGTCGCAGGTTCAAGTCCTGCTGGGCCCACCACTTTCAAAGCCTCGAAGTTAAAAAACTTCGGGGCTTTTTTGTCACCTGGATTTGTCATGTAAACCCTGGCCCTCCCCCATCGCAAAACCGCTGCAATCACGGCAAACACACCTACCGAGCGCCATTCACAAATAAAATAATTTCATCCTATAAAAGCCCATCTCTACGCAAAAATCCCTCTAGCGTTAAAAATCAATACCTGATAATCGGTTTCATGAATAACATATTGTTATATAAACAATAAGCTTATTATTTTTTTGACAATATGGTTATTGTGCAATTGACAATATGATAGCGCGGGATTATAAAAACCGGATCGATGCCGCCACGCCGTTTCAACAATAACAGCAAAGCAGTATGGCGCTCGATAAACAATCACCTGTTTGCAATAAGCAGGCGAGCCCATCAACAGCCCTCCTTCTAGTGGTACGGGTTGGAAGGCCAATACTCTCTTGGAGACTAATAATGAAACTCCCAAAAAGCGGCAAACATGTCGTTACTGCACTCCTATGCTCTGCCGGTCTGTTGTCTGTTGGCGCCAGCGCGCAAACACTGACCTCCAACTCCACCGGGAACCACGGTGGCTACTACTACACCTTCTGGAAAGACTCGGGCAATGCGTCAATGAATTTACTGGATGGCGGCCGTTATCAATCCAGCTGGAACAATGGCACCAATAACTGGGTGGGCGGCAAGGGTTGGAACCCCGGCTCCAACTCTCGCGTGATCAACTACTCGGGTTATTACGGCGTTAACAACAGCCAGAACTCCTTTTTGGCCCTGTATGGCTGGACCAGAAGCCCGCTGATTGAGTACTACATCATCGAAAGTTATGGCTCCTACAACCCGGCCAACTGTTCGGGCGGTGTGAGCTACGGCAGCTTCCAAAGCGATGGCGCCACCTATGACGTTCGCCGCTGCCAGCGCGTTAACCAGCCCTCGATTGATGGCACCCAAACTTTCTATCAGTACTACAGCGTGAGAAACCCGAAAAAAGGTTTCGGTAACATTTCTGGCACCATCACCTTTCAAAACCACGTTAATTTCTGGGCAAGCAGAGGCCTGAACCTGGGCAACCACAACTACCAGGTCATGGCAACTGAGGGTTATCAAAGCTCGGGCAGTTCCGATATCCTCGTGGGCCAGGGTTCTGGCGGCAGCTCAGGCGGTGGCAGCTCCGCAGGTGGTAGCGGCGGCGGCAAAACTATCGTGGTGCGCGCCAGAGGCACAACCGGCCAGGAACAAATCCGCCTGCGGGTGAACAACACCACCGTGCAAACCTGGACCCTGTCTACCAGCATGCAAAACTACACAGCGTCCACCAATTTGTCTGGCGGAAGCATCGTGGAGTACTTTAACGACTCGGGTAACCGCGACGTCCAAGTGGATTACATCAGCGTCAACGGCAGCATCCGCCAATCTGAAAATCAAACCTACAACACCGGGGTTTATCAGAATGGCCAGTGCGGCGGCGGCAACGGCCGCAGCGAATGGCTGCACTGCAATGGCGCCATTGGTTACGGAAACCTCTAACCGTCTATGAAGACCTTCTGGGGGCGGTTTTCCGCCCCCTGTTTAGCCCTGCACCCCGTTTTAACCCCAAAAAATACCAACAATAAATGAAAAAAAGAGACTTCCATCATGAGCAGCCCAAACAACAATCTCATGCCTCTGGCGATAGCGGCCGCCGTTGGTGCCGCACTCAGCTGGGGCGCCCATAGCTGGCTGGCCGACGACTCAGCGCAGCTCCAGCAAATCAGAGCACTGCAAAACAAAATACTGGATCTGGAAATTCTGCTGGCGCAACAGGAAGAGGCCTTAAAAAATAATCACTCGTTACACTTTGGCGATATCAAACAAACACCTTCGATGGCCCAGACCACCTCTTCAACGCCACGCCAAGTAACGGCTTCCACAGCAGAAGGCACTGAACACATTACCAGCGGCACAAACCAAACTGCCACCGCGCCCAACGTGGACCAAACAATTAAGGATCTACTCACCCTCGCCTATGGAGACCCTCGCAATTTCCACGAAAAAGTGAACGACTTTCTCGCCGAAAACCCCGGCAAAGAAGGCGTAGCCATTGCAAGCAAAGGTGTATTTGACCTGGCCGATAACCGCGATGTTTTACCCGACCACTCGTTGGAATCTATCTACCTGGATCAGAAAGACCCGGACTTTCGCCGCGTACTCGCCCAGGTTGCGTCCATGCGCGGCGACAACAGCTTGATGGAGCGTCAGATTACCGAGATGCAATCCGGGCTAAAGAGCAATAGCCCAAGCGAAAAACAAAAGGCCCTGGTCGCCCTCGGAAAAACCCGCTATGCCGGAGCGGCTAACGCCATAGTGCCGCTACTGCGGGACAGCGACATAGGCGTCAAGCTGGACGCGCTCCTGGCACTGCGCAACACCGGCAATCAAAGCCATCTCCGCTATGTGGAGGAACTGGTCAATCATCCCAACGAGTCCGTCAGCTGGCTGGCAAAGGATGTGGTCAACAATCTGCAAATACTGAGCGATGTGGCACGCACCCGGGTAAACGGCAATGACTTGGCTGCCGAGCTGCCCCCCATCCAAGGTCAATTATGATTGTCGCGCTGATGGCGGTATGATGGTGCTCTTTCCACCAACAGGAGTTGAGCATGAGTATCGAAGTCAGCGGATTTTTAGGCCTGGTGCTATTGATTTGTGTGGTTTACGCGATTGTAAAAACACTCCAAAGCAGCGCCGGAACCGGAGCCAAGGTAATCTGGATTGTGGTTCTTCTGGTGCTACCCTTTTTGGGCTTTATTCTTTGGCTGTTGTTTGGCCCGAGTCGGTAA
>CBFGWO010000076.1:0-15726 GCA_965652595.1 uncultured Cellvibrio sp.
CGTGACCAATGGTGCCCACGTTGACGTGGGGCTTGTTACGTTCAAACTTTTCTTTTGCCACTTTCCAATTCCTCTAAAAAAATTCAAGGGATGAATTATTCGACGTCTTTGACTCTGCTTTTTGCCATGACTTCTTCTGCCACATTGCGCGGAGCCTCTGAGTATTTCAAGAACTCCATGGTGTAGGTCGCGCGTCCCTGGGTTGCTGAACGCAGGGATGTTGCGTAACCAAACATCTCGGCCAAAGGCACCTCGGCATTAATCACCTTGCCACTGGGGCTCTCATCCATACCGAGAATAATGCCCCGGCGACGGTTAAGGTCGCCAACCACATCACCCATATTCTCTTCCGGCGTTACCACTTCCACCTTCATGATCGGCTCAAGCAGTACAGCGCCGCCCTGTTGAGCCAATTTTTTGGTTGCCATGGATGCGGCGATTTTAAAGGCCATTTCCGAAGAGTCAACGTCGTGGTAAGAGCCATCAAAGACGCTTGCCTTCAAACCAAGCAAGGGGTATCCGGCAAGAACGCCGTTTTGCATTTGCTCTGCAATACCTTTTTGAATGGCAGGTACATATTCCTTCGGCACCACACCGCCAACGATTTCGTTAACAAACTCCAGCCCCTCAGCACTTTCATCAGCGCCTGGCTCAAAGCGAATCCAGCAGTGGCCGTATTGTCCGCGACCACCCGACTGGCGAACAAATTTGCCTTCGATCTCGCAGGTATTTCGAATTGCTTCACGATAAGCCACTTGCGGCTTGCCGATATTCGCCTCAACGTTGAATTCGCGGCGCATGCGGTCAACGATGATGTCGAGGTGCAACTCGCCCATACCACCAATAATGGTTTGGCCTGTTTCTTCGTCGGTACGAACACGAAAGGAAGGATCCTCCTGAGCGAGTTTGCTCAGTGCAACACCCATTTTTTCTTGGTCAGCCTTGGTTTTTGGCTCCACAGCAACATGAATCACCGGCTCGGGGAAATCCATACGCTCAAGAGTTATCACATGATCTGGAGCGCACAGAGTATCGCCCGTGGTCACATCCTTAAAGCCAATACCGGCAGCGATATCGCCCGCCAAAACCTCTTTGATCTCGTTGCGCTGGTTTGCGTGCATTTGCACCATACGACCCACACGCTCTTTTTTGCCTTTTACCGAGTTGTAAACGGTATCGCCCGAATTAAGCATACCCGAGTAAACGCGGAAGAACGTGAGCGTGCCAACGAAGGGATCGGTAGCAATCTTGAATGCCAAGGCAGAGAAGGGTTCTTCGTCGCTGGCCACGCGACTGGCGACGGTTTCGCCGTCTTCCAATACACCTTCAATGGCCTTAACTTCGGTTGGGGCTGGCAGGTACTCGATAACCGCATCGAGCATCGCCTGAACCCCTTTGTTTTTGAAGGCAGAGCCGCCAATCACGGGAATGATTTCATTGGCAAGTGTGCGCGCACGAATACCGGCCTTGATCTCCGCCTCAGTCAGTTCTTCGCCTTCGAGATACTTGTTCATCAAAGCTTCGGAAGATTCTGCGGCAGCCTCAATTAACTGCTCGCGCATTTTCTGACAAGTGTCCAGCAAATCAGCGGGGATATCCGTGTAATTAAAGGTCATGCCTTGATCAGCTTCGTTCCAGATGATGGCCTGCATTTTTACCAGGTCCACAACACCCTTAAACTCATCTTCCGCGCCGATGGTCATTTGCAGGGGCACAGGATTAGCGCCCAGGCGGGTTTTCAGCTGCTCAACTACACGCAGGAAATTAGCGCCGGTACGATCCATCTTGTTGACGAATACCATACGCGGCACTTCGTATTTGTTGGCCTGACGCCAAACGGTTTCAGTTTGTGGCTGAACACCGGAGGAACCGCAAAGAACGACGACTGCGCCATCAAGCACGCGCAAGGAGCGCTCCACTTCAATCGTGAAGTCCACGTGTCCGGGGGTATCGATAACGTTAATGCGGTGCTCATCAAACTGGCCCGCCATTCCTTTCCAAAAGGTGGTTACGGCAGCCGAGGTGATAGTGATGCCACGCTCCTGCTCCTGCACCATCCAGTCAGTCGTCGCGGCACCATCATGCACTTCACCCAGCTTGTGAGACAAGCCGGTATAAAATAAAACACGCTCAGTAGTGGTGGTTTTACCTGCATCCACGTGAGCGCAGATGCCGATATTTCGGTAGCGTGCGATAGGCGTTTTACGTGCCACAGTCTAGCCCCCCAAGCGAATACTTTGTAAGGCAAAAGGCAGCCTTGGGGCTGCCTTTTGCGTCCAACCTTGTGCTTAGAAGCGGTAGTGGGAGAAGGCCTTGTTGGCCTCTGCCATACGGTGAACATCTTCGCGCTTCTTGACCGCAGCGCCCTTACCTTGGGACGCATCGATCAATTCGCCCGCAAGACGCTGCGGCATGGATTTTTCACCGCGTTTGCGCGAGAAATCTACCAGCCAACGCATGGCCAGCGCTGTGCGGCGAGAAGCGCGAACTTCGACCGGCACCTGGTAGGTAGCACCACCCACACGGCGAGATTTAACCTCAACCAGTGGAGCGATGTTTTCCAGAGCCTCGTCGAACACTTCGAGCGGATCGCGGTTCAGCTTGGTTTTAACGATGTCCA
Source organism: uncultured Cellvibrio sp. (assembly GCA_965652595.1). Taxonomy (GTDB): domain Bacteria; phylum Pseudomonadota; class Gammaproteobacteria; order Pseudomonadales; family Cellvibrionaceae; genus Cellvibrio. The sequence continues at coordinate 2,621 of CBFGWO010000076.1, forward strand.
TGGCGCCGTAAACAATGCTTTCGGCAATGGATTTTTTACCACTGATCATCACGTGGTTCATGAATTTCGCCAGAGTAACATTACCGAACTTGGGGTCCGGCAACACTTCGCGCTTGGCGACGACTCTTCTTCTTGGCATCTTAATAGCCTCTCTTCAGGAATTTCCCAGGACGACATTTGCGCCTGGCCTTACTCGGTTCTGTACCGAAAACGTATTCGTCAAACACCCTATCGCAGCGAGCCAGGCCCGCTGGCGATTACTTGGGACGCTTGGCGCCGTATTTGGAGCGGCCTTGTTTACGCTTGGCTACACCGGAGGTATCCAGTGAACCGCGTACAGTGTGGTAACGCACACCGGGGAGGTCTTTAACACGACCGCCACGAATCAGCACCACGCTGTGCTCCTGCAAGTTGTGGCCTTCACCGCCAATATAAGACGACACTTCAAAACCATTGGTCAGACGCACACGACAGACTTTGCGCAGCGCTGAGTTAGGCTTTTTAGGTGTAGTGGTATAAACGCGGGTGCAGACGCCGCGCTTTTGCGGGTTGCCTTGCAGAGCAGGTACGTCGCTCTTGTCTACTACACGTTTTCTCGGCTTACGAACCAACTGGTTGATCGTTGCCATGAAACTAAACTCCACAGATAAAAACGCCTTCATACGAAGGCCGGATTAAATGAGAATGGATGACCCATCCCCCACTCGGAAAAAGCGGGTGGCGCATTGTAAAGAGGCCACCCACCCACGTCAAGGCGAGGCCAGAAAAACAAACGGGCTGACTTACATCAGCCCGTTTGCTCTCTAGCCGCCTGTTTCAAGAGATCTGCACCGATAGGACAGCCGCCGCAAATCCCCAATCACCTCGGCCTAGCTGGCGCTTGATTTCAAGGCTTCGGTCAATGCAGCTTCGACATCTTCTGCACTGACACCAACATCGGAGACATTCAAGGCAGCATCGCGCTTGCGGCGACGATCATTGTGGTACGCAAGGCCTGTACCCGCTGGAATAAGGCGACCCACTACCACGTTTTCTTTCAGGCCACGCAGACTGTCTTTTTTGCCAGTCACCGCTGCCTCGGTCAATACACGGGTAGTTTCCTGGAAGGACGCTGCCGATATAAAGGACTCAGTCGCCAGCGATGCCTTGGTAATACCCAGGAGCAGCCGCTCGTATTGGGCGGGCTGCTTGCCTTCGGCACGCAGACGCTCATTTTCTTCCAGCACCTGGGTGTACTCGACCTGCTCACCTTTCACAAAGCTCGAATCGCCCATGGTGGTGATCTCAACCTTGCGCAGCATTTGGCGAACAATGGTCTCAATGTGCTTGTCATTGATTTTCACACCCTGCAAGCGGTAGACGTCCTGAATCTCGTTGGTGATATAACGAGCCAGCGCCTCTACGCCCTGCAAACGCAGGATATCGTGGGGGTTCGCCGGGCCATCAGACACCACTTCACCCTTCTCTACCATCTCGCCTTCGAACACGGTCAGCTGACGGTGCTTGGGGATGAGCACTTCGTAGTGAGTTGAACCATCGGGCAGAACCTGACCATCAGTTGGGGTGATGATCAAGCGACGCTTGCCCTTGGTTTCTTTACCGAAGCTCACGGTACCGGAGATTTCCGCAAGAATTGCAGGCTCTTTCGGGCGACGGGCTTCAAACAGATCCGCCACGCGCGGCAGACCACCGGTGATGTCACGGGTCTTGGAGCCTTCCTGCGGAATACGGGCAATAATGTCGCCCACATTGATCTGGTCACTGTTGTTGATACTGAGTATCGCCTTGGCGGGCAGCATATAGTGCGCTGGCACATTGGTATTTGCCAGGAACAGCTCTTTACCTTTTGCGTCTACCAACGTAACCGCTGGACGCAAATCCTTACCGGCGGAAGGACGCTCAGCGGGATCCAGAACCTCGATAGAGCTCAACCCGGTCAACTCGTCAGTCTGGCGGCGAATCGAGAGGCCGTCTTCCATTCCAGAGAAAGCAACAGTACCAGCCACTTCCGATACGATTGGGTGAGTATGCGGATCCCATTTTGCAATAACCTGGCCGCCTTTGACTGCCTCACCATCTTTAACCGTGATCAACGCACCATAAGGGATTTTGTAACGTTCACGCTCACGACCGCTGGAGTCAGCAACAGCCAACTCACCGGAACGTGAAACCGCAACCAAATGGCCAGCCGGGTTAGTTACCACCTTCACATTGAGCAAGCGAACGCTACCTTCTTGCTTAACCTGTACGCTGTCCGCCGCTGAAGCCCTGGATGCCGCACCACCAATGTGGAAGGTACGCATGGTCAGCTGGGTACCCGGCTCACCGATAGATTGTGCCGCGATAACACCTACAGCTTCGCCGGCGTTGACGCGATGGCCACGGGCCAGGTCGCGACCGTAACACATAGAGCAGATACCATTGCGGGCATCACAGGTGATGGGCGAGCGCACACAAACCTCATCGATACCCATGGCTTCAATACGCTCAACCCAGGCTTCGTCAATCATGGTGCCTGCGGCGACCAGGATCTCGTCGCTGCCTGGACGGATCACATCACGAGCGACTACACGACCCAGAATACGATCACCCAGAGACTCGATAACATCACCACCTTCGATCACTGGCGACATGGTCAGACCTTCGTCCGTACCACAATCCACCATGGTCACCACCAGATCCTGGGCAACATCCACCAAGCGGCGAGTCAGATAACCCGAGTTGGCTGTTTTCAAAGCGGTATCCGCCAGACCCTTACGCGCACCGTGGGTAGAAATAAAGTACTGAAGTACGTTCAGGCCTTCACGGAAGTTGGCCTTAATCGGTGTTTCGATGATCGAACCATCCGGACGGGCCATCAGGCCGCGCATCCCCGCCAGCTGGCGAATCTGTGCGGGCGAGCCCCGGGCACCGGAATCGGCGTACATAAATACGGAGTTGAAAGAAGACTGCTGCTCTTCTTTACCTTCACGATTGATCACTGTCTCTTTGGAAATACCTTCCATCATCGACTTGGCGACCAAGTCGTTGGCGCGCGACCAGATATCGATAACTTTGTTGTACTTCTCGCCTTGCGTTACCAAACCAGAGGCGTACTGGGTTTCAATTTCTTTCACCTCAGCATCAGCGCGAGCGATGATATCGGCCTTGGCATCGGGAATCGTAAAGTCGTTTACACCGATGGATGAGCCAGACTTGGTTGAGAAGTCGTAACCCATGTACATCAGTCGGTCAGCAAAAATCACCGTTGCCTTCAAACCCACTACGCGATAGCAGTAGTTGATAACCGCAGAAATCGCTTTCTTCACCATTGGGCGGTTAATCATTTCAAGCGGAATACCAGCGGGAACAATTTCCCACAAGAGCACGCGACCTACTGTTGTATCAACCAGTTTGGTTTCAGTGGTTCTTTCACCTTCAGCACCAATCAGGGTTTCTGTCAGACGCACCTTGATACGGGCTTGCAAATCAACCTGCTTGGAATAATAAGCGCGGGAAACTTCTGCCGGATCAGCAAAGGCCATGCCTTCACCTTTGGCATTGATACGCTCGCGCGTCATCCAATAGAGCCCCAGAACCACGTCCTGAGAGGGCACAATAATAGGCTCGCCGGAAGCGGGCGACAGAATATTGTTGGTAGACATCATCAACGCACGCGCTTCAAGCTGGGCTTCCAGGGTCAGCGGCACGTGAACCGCCATCTGGTCACCGTCGAAGTCGGCGTTATAAGCAGCACACACCAGCGGGTGCAACTGAATGGCTTTACCTTCAATCAACACCGGCTCAAAAGCCTGGATACCCAAGCGGTGCAGAGTCGGGGCGCGGTTAAGCAGTACCGGGTGTTCGCGAATTACTTCGTCAAGAATGTCCCAGACCACGGCCTCTTCGCGTTCGACCATTTTCTTGGCCGCTTTAATAGTAGTGGCCAAGCCGCGCAATTCGAGCTTGCTGAAAATAAACGGCTTAAAGAGCTCCAGTGCCATTTTCTTGGGCAGGCCGCACTGATGCAAACGCAGGGTTGGCCCCACCACAATCACCGAACGACCGGAGTAGTCCACGCGTTTACCCAGCAGGTTTTGACGGAAACGACCCTGCTTACCCTTGATCATATCGGCCAATGATTTCAGCGGACGCTTGTTGGAACCGGTGATCGCACGACCGCGACGACCGTTATCCAGCAGCGCATCTACCGCTTCTTGCAGCATGCGCTTTTCGTTGCGCACGATAATGTCGGGGGCATTCAAGTCCAGCAGACGCTTCAAGCGATTGTTACGGTTGATGACCCGACGGTACAAATCGTTCAGATCGGAGGTGGCAAAGCGGCCACCATCCAAGGGAACCAACGGACGCAGATCCGGCGGCAATACCGGCAGCACTTCCATAACCATCCACTCAGGCTTGTTGCCTGACTGAACAAAAGCCTCCAACAACTTCAGGCGTTTGGAGTACTTTTTAATTTTGGTTTCTGATGTCGTGTTGGGAATCTCTTCGCGCAAACGCTGGACTTCAGATTCAAGATCAATATCGCGCATCAGAGCCTGAATAGCTTCGGCACCCATCTTGGCTTCGAAGTCATCTCCAAACTCTTCCATTGCCTCGAAGTACTGCTCGTCAGTCAGCAACTGACCACGCTCCAGGCTGGTCATGCCTGGATCGGTAACAACATAGGATTCAAAGTAGAGCACCCGCTCGATATCGCGCAGGGTCATGTCCAGCAGCAAACCAATACGGCTCGGCAGGGACTTGAGGAACCAGATGTGAGCAACAGGGCTGGCAAGTTCAATATGGCCCATGCGCTCACGGCGCACTTTGGCCAGAGTCACTTCCACACCGCATTTTTCGCAAATGATGCCGCGGTGCTTCATGCGCTTGTACTTTCCGCACAAGCATTCGTAATCTTTTACCGGACCAAAGATCTTGGCGCAGAAGAGGCCTTCGCGCTCCGGCTTGAAGGTACGGTAGTTAATGGTTTCCGGCTTTTTGACTTCGCCGAAAGACCAGGAGCGAATCATCTCCGGCGAGGCCAGGCTAATACGAATAGCGTCGAACTCTTCGACTTGTCCCTGGGACTTGAGTAGGTTCAGTAAGTCTTTCAAGGCTGTTCTCCAATGAGCTGCAATGAGTGAGCGTCAGTGAGTGCGTGTGCACATCTGGGCCGCAGCGACTGCGGCCCTGGCTGAGTTGCGACGTTGATTACTCGTCCTGCTCCAGTTCCATATTGATACCCAGGGAACGGATTTCTTTAACCAGTACGTTAAAGGATTCCGGCATACCGGGTTCCATACGATGGTCGCCATCGACGATGTTTTTGTACATCTTGGTACGACCTGCCACGTCGTCTGACTTGACGGTAAGCATTTCCTGAAGCGTGTAGGCGGCGCCGTAAGCTTCCAGCGCCCAGACCTCCATCTCCCCGAAACGCTGACCACCGAACTGCGCCTTACCACCCAGTGGCTGCTGGGTAACCAAGCTGTAAGAGCCAGTTGAACGGGCGTGCATCTTGTCATCCACCAGGTGGTTGAGTTTGAGCATGTACATGTAGCCCACAGTCACCGGGCGAGTGAATTGGTCGCCTGTACGACCATCAAAGAGCGTGGTCTGGCCGGTATCTGACAAGTCCGCAAGGCGCAACAAGGCTTTGATTTCATGCTCTTTGGCACCATCGAAAACCGGGGTTGCCATAGGCACACCCGAGGTCAGGTTCTCCGCCAGATGGAGCACCTCGCCATCGCTAAAGGATTTGAGGTCTTCTTTGGCGGCGACGTCACCCGTCTCGTTGTAAACCTGCTCAAGGAACTTGCGCACTTCAGCAACGGCACGCTGCTCACGCAGCATCTTGTCGATCTTCACGCCCAAACCTTTGGCGGCCATACCCAAGTGCATTTCCAGTACCTGGCCCACGTTCATACGCGAGGGAACGCCGAGTGGGTTGAGAACAATATCCACTGGCTCGCCATTTTCGTCGTAGGGCATGTCCTCTACCGGCATAATTACCGAGATAACACCCTTGTTACCGTGACGACCGGCCATCTTGTCGCCTGGCTGAATACGACGCTTGATGGCAAGGTAAACCTTAACGATCTTGAGCACGCCCGGTGCCAAATCGTCACCGGTAGAAAGCTTGCGCTTTTTGTCTTCAAAACGCTCATCAAGAATCTTGCGGCGCTCGGCCAATTGCTCTTCAGCGCGATCAATTTGCTCATTAAGCGCTTCGTCGGCCATGCGCAACTTGAACCACTGGTCTTTCTCTAGCGCAGACAGCGCTTCGTCAGTGAGCACCTCACCTTTCTTAACGCCTTTGCCCGAAGCAACCTTTTGCCCCAGCAACGCAGAACGCAAGCGATCAAGAGTAGCCGTTTCCATAATGCGGTATTCTTCGTTGAGGTTTTTACGCACCTCATCAAGCTGGGATTTTTCAATTTCCAGACTGCGCTGGTCTTTTTCCAAACCATCGCGAGTGAATACCTGCACATCAATGACTGTGCCCTTGGTGCCAGAGGGCACTCGCAGAGACGTGTCTTTTACATCCGAGGCTTTTTCACCAAAGATGGCACGCAGGAGTTTTTCTTCAGGAGTCAGCTGGGTTTCACCTTTGGGGGTCACCTTACCTACCAGAATATCGCCGCCGCCAACTTCAGCACCTATGTAAACAATACCGGACTCATCCAGTTTGCTCAGCGCGCTCTCACCCACATTGGGAATATCCGCCGTAATTTCTTCACTACCCAATTTGGTATCGCGAGCGATACAAGTCAGCTCCTGAATGTGGATAGTAGTGAAACGGTCTTCCTGCACCACGCGCTCAGATACCAGAATGGAGTCTTCGAAGTTGTATCCATTCCAAGGCATAAAGGCGATGCGCATGTTTTGCCCCAGCGCCAACTCACCCATATCCACCGAAGGACCATCTGCAAGAATATCGCCGCGAGCTATGACGTCGCCCATGCTCACAATTGGACGCTGATTAATACAGGTATTCTGGTTGGAGCGGGTGTACTTGATCAGGTTGTAGATATCGACACCGGCATCACCAGCGGCCACTTCGTCATCGTGAACCTTAATAACAATGCGACCAGCATCAACGCTGTCGACCACACCACCGCGCTTGGCGACCACACACACGCCCGAGTCGGCAGCCACATTGCGCTCCATACCCGTACCCACCAGAGGCTTTTCAGATTTGAGCGTAGGTACAGCCTGGCGCTGCATGTTTGAACCCATGAGTGCGCGGTTGGCGTCATCGTGTTCAAGGAAAGGAATCAAGGATGCTGCAACAGACACCACCTGACGCGCTGAAACATCCATATATTGAACGTCGGTCGGCGGCTTCAGCGTAAATTCGTTCTGGTAACGCACAGAAACCAAGTCTTCGTTAAGGTTGCCCTTTGCGTCCACGGAGGCGGAGGCCTGGGCAATCACGTACTCGGATTCGTTAATGGCTGACAAAAACTCGATATCGTCAGTCACTTTTCCATTTACCACTTTGCGATAGGGACTCTCAAGGAAACCATAGCTATTGGTCCGCGCATAAGTGGCCAGAGAGTTAATCAGACCAATGTTCGGGCCTTCGGGTGTTTCAATAGGACACACACGACCATAGTGAGTCGGGTGTACGTCACGCACTTCGAAGCCAGCACGCTCGCGCGTCAAACCACCTGGGCCAAGCGCAGAGACACGGCGCTTGTGCGTAACTTCAGACAGCGGATTATTTTGGTCCATAAACTGCGACAGCTGCGATGAACCAAAGAACTCTTTAACGGCGGCGGCAACCGGCTTGGCGTTGATCAAATCCTGAGGCATCAAACCTTCGCTCTCGGCCATAGATAAGCGTTCTTTTACCGCACGCTCAACACGCACCAGGCCTACACGGAATTGGTTTTCGGCCATTTCACCAACAGAACGCACGCGACGGTTACCCAAGTGGTCAATATCATCCACAACACCTTTGCCGTTACGGATAGATATAAGGGTCTTCATCACGTCAACGATATCGTCGTTGGACAAAGTGCCTTCACCTGTTTCTGCTTCTCGACCCAGGCGGCGATTAAATTTCATGCGACCAACGGCAGAAAGGTCGTAGCGCTCCTGCGAGAAGAACAGGTTTTGAAATAGAGTTTCCGCTGACTCTTTGGTTGGCGGTTCACCAGGGCGCATCATGCGGTAAATTTCAACCAGTGCCTCAAGCTGCGTACGCGTTGGATCGATACGCAAAGTCTCGGAAACGAAAGGACCGCAATCGAGTTCGTTGGTGTAGAGGGTTTCAATTTTATCTACGCCCAGCGCCGAAATCTTGGCCAGAATATCCGCCGTAATTTCGGTGTTACATTCGAACATCACCTCGCCCGTTTTGACATCCACAACATCTTTGGCGAGTGAGCGACCCAGCAGATATTCGGCTGGCACTTCCATCTGATCCACACCGGCTTTTTCGAGCAGACGAATATGGCGCGCGGTAATACGACGACCTTCTTCAATAATGACATTGCCTTTTTTGTCTTTGATATCAAAAGTAGCAACGTCACCACGCAAACGCGAAGGAACCACCTCAAAGACAAACTGGCCATCTTTACCAACAGCAAAGCTGCTGGTCTCAAAGAACATGGCCAGCATTTCCTGAGACGAAAAGCCCAGAGCACGCAACAGAATAGTTGCAGGTAACTTACGACGGCGATCGATACGCACGTAGAGCAGATCCTTGGGATCAAACTCGAAGTCCAACCAGGAACCACGGTAAGGAATAATGCGCGCTGAATAGAGCAGCTTGCCTGAAGAGTGAGTTTTACCTTTATCGTGATCAAAGAACACACCTGGGGAGCGGTGCAGCTGCGACACGATCACACGCTCGGTACCATTGATCACAAAGGTACCATTGTCAGTCATGAGCGGAATCTCGCCCATGTAAACTTCCTGCTCTTTAATATCTTTGATAGCTTTGTTAGCAGATTCGCGATCATAGATAATCAAGCGAACTTTAACGCGCAGGGGTACGGCGTAGGTCACGCCACGCAAAATACATTCGTTAACATCAAATGCCGCCTTGCCCAGGTTGTAGCTCACATATTCCAGTGCGGCATTTCCAGAGTAACTCACGATTGGAAAAACAGAACGGAATGCAGCGTGAAGACCCACGTCTTGACGCTTGCTGGCAGGTAACTCTGCCTGGGTGAAATTCCGGTATGAATCCAGCTGGATCGCCAGAAGATAGGGCACATCCATGACGTGAGGCAACTTGCCAAAATCTTTGCGGATACGTTTTTTCTCAGTGTATGAGTAAGCCATCTGTATTCCCCAGCTTGTTCGCGGATCGGGCTTGATCGCAGCAGTCAAAACCTTTGGGTTTTAACTCGATTAAATAGGTGACTGATGTGTTATTTACTGCCGTCAGCATCAGCAGGCCTGGCCTAAGCCAGAAACGTCCCGAATGTCAGCACAAAAATCACTACTACACGGAAACGGAAAAAGGCTGGCAGGCAATAGCCCACCAGCCCCGCGTTCAGCTATAAACTGAACCAGGCTATGCACGCGCCGAATTACTTCAGCTCGACAATAGCGCCAGCTTCTTCCAGCTTGGCTTTTGCAGCTTCTGCATCGGCCTTGGAGGCAGCTTCTTTGATCGCTTTAGGTGCAGCTTCCACCAGATCTTTGGCTTCTTTCAAGCCAAGACCAGTGATTTCGCGAACAGCCTTGATCACGTTCACTTTCTTGTCGCCTACAGAGGACAGAATTACGTCGAACTCAGTTTGCTCTTCGGCAGCAGCAGCTGGGCCAGCAGCTGGGCCAGCAACCGCAACGGCAGCAGCAGCGCTAACACCAAACTTCTCTTCCATAGCAGAGATCAGATCAACAACGTCTTTTACTGACATTTCTGCGATGGCATTGATGATATCTTCTTTAGTCAGAGACATGTCTCAATTCCTGATTTAGGGAGCCTCGCGGCTCGTTTTAAGTCATTTACCAAACTGCGATTAAGCAGCTTGCTGTTCTTTTTGGTCGCGAATGGCCGCAATAGTGCGAACCAGTTTGCCAGCGGCTGCTTCTTTCATCACGCTCATCAGGCGAGCAATAGCTTCATCGTAGGTTGGCAGCGTTGCCAACATAGCGATACCGACTACTTCACCCTCAAAGGCAGCAGCTTTTAGCTCGAACTTGTCGTTTTCTTTCGCGAACTCCTGAAGGATGCGCGCACCCGCACCAGGATGTTCAGTAGAGAAAGCAATCAGAGTCGGGCCAACAAAGGTGTCAATAAGACACTCATAAGCTGTACCTTGAACCGCGCGACGGGCCAAGGTGTTGCGGACGACTTTTACCCAGACGCCTGCTTCACGGGCCTGCTTACGCAGAGCGGTCATCTTGCCAACGGTAACGCCGCGTGAATCGGCAACCACAGCAGACAAAGCGCTCTTAGCAGCTTCATGGACTTCAGCGACAATCGCTTTTTTGCCATCAAGTCCTAATGCCACGGGATTTCTCCTGCATGTGATAAGTTTTCACTTATCGTTAACTTCAAGCCGGAACAAGCTGCATTCCGGCCATAATTCGGTGATGTCATTCGCGCCGAGCTTTCACGCGGCGCAGAAGTGGGTCTCACCATCTGCGTAGGCTCACACACTCACCGCCTGTGCGAATTACGCCTTGCCTGAGGCAAGCCACCTACGGTCTTTGACGGCCCGCGCCACAAGGGCGCAGACCCCAAAGTTCTTTTTTCCGACTTAAACAGCCAGAGAAGATTGATCAATAACCAGGCCAGGCCCCATAGTGGTGCTCAGCGCAACTTTCTTCAGGTAAACACCTTTGGAAGTAGAAGGCTTGGCCTTTTTCAGATCAGCAATAAGTGCTTCAAGGTTCTCCTTGATAGCAACGGTATCAAAGGAAATTTTGCCGATACCGCCATGAATGATGCCGCCCTTCTCAGCACGGAAGCGCACTTGACCGGCTTTGGCATTCTTAACAGCGGTGACTACATCAGGCGTCACAGTGCCAGTTTTGGGGTTAGGCATAAGACCACGAGGGCCGAGAACCTGACCCAACTGACCCACAACGCGCATTGCGTCGGGGCTGGCGATAACTACGTCAAAATCCATCTTGCCTGCCTTAATTTCAGCAGCCAGCTCATCCATACCGACATACTCAGCACCCGCCGCCTTGGCAGCTTCAGCATTTGCACCCTGAGTAAAGACAGCAACGCGCACGTCCTTACCATTGCCGTGAGGCAGAGTGGTAGCACCGCGCACAGATTGGTCTGATTTACGCGGGTCAATACCCAGGTTAATCGACACATCGACAGTTTCAGCGAACTTCACGTTAGAAAGCTCTTTAAGCAACGCTACCGCTTCTTCAACGGTGTATTGCTTGCTTGAGTCAACTTTTTCTTTGATCAAACGCTGACGCTTGGAAATCTTGGCCATGTTACACACCCTCCACATCAAGACCCATTGAACGGGCAGAGCCGGCAATGGTGCGCACCGCTGCATCCATATCGGCTGCAGTCAGGTCTGGCATTTTGGTTGTAGCAATTGCTTCTAGCTGAGCACGGTTTACCTTGCCAACTTTGTTGCTGTTTGGACGACCACTACCGCTGGTGATACCGGCAGCCTTCTTTAACAGGAAGGATGCAGGCGGGGTCTTCATTACAAAGGTGAAGCTGCGATCGCTGTATACACTGATAACAACAGGAACTGGAGCACCCACTTCCAGACCTTGGGTCTGAGCGTTAAATGCTTTACAGAATTCCATGATGTTCACACCGTGCTGACCCAGAGCAGGACCAACTGGTGGACTTGGGTTTGCTTTGCCCGCTGCAACTTGCAGCTTGATATAGGCGGTTACTTTCTTTGCCATCTTCTAGACTCCCCATTGGGTGTTAACGCCTCGGGTGCACTTTTTGGCTTGGCACACCGTCTCCGGCTCCCCTCCCCGCTCGACATCAACTGAGCAAGGACGCGAAAACCCTTCCTTGCACAAGCAAAGAAGGGCGATTACTGCTAAATACTTGTCAGGTTTTTTCTACCTGACCAAACTCTAACTCCACGGGAGTTGAGCGACCAAAAATCAACACGGCGACACGCAGGCGATTTTTATCGTAATTAACCTCTTCAACAACACCATTAAAGTCATTAAAGGGGCCATCGGTGACACGCACCATTTCTCCCGGTTCAAATATGGTCTTAGGCTTAGGCTTCTCGACCGAATCATCAACACGACGAAGAATGGCTTCTGCTTCCTTTTCAGTGATGGGTGCTGGCTGATCGCCTTTGCCCCCAATAAAGCCCATCACGCGAGGCGTATCTTTTACCAGATGCCAGGTATCGTCGTTCAACTCCATTTGCACCAAAACATACCCAGGAAAAAACTTGCGCTCACTTTTGCGCTTCTGGCCACCACGCATTTCCACCACTTCTTCAGTGGGAACCAGAATTTCACCAAAACTCTCTTCCATGCCGTGCAGTGTTACCCGCTCACGAAGAGAAGCAGCTACTTTTTTTTCGTAGCCAGAATAGGCGTGAACTACGTACCAACGTTTAGCCATAGCTACACCTACCCTATGATCATGGAAGCAATCCACCCGAAAAGGGTGTCAAGCAGCCAGAGAATAATGGACATGACGATCACAACCGCCACAACAATCAGAGTCGTCTGATTGGTTTCCTGCCGAGTAGGCCAAACCACTTTGCGCAATTCCACAACTGCGCCCTGCCCGAGAGACCACAAAGCAGCCCCTTTGGCAGTATTAAAAGCAATGAAGCTCGCTACCGCTGCCAACGCCAAAAGCGCCAACACCCGATAGAGAAGAGGCTCAGCAGAAAAATGGGTGTTGCCTACGACACCCGCAGCAATCAGGGCAAAAACCAGCAGCCATTTAAAGGCATCAAACCGGTATTCTTTTGCTTCGCTTTTCACGTTCATTCGCTGCAGAAACCTTCGCTAGATATATGGCAGGCCAGGAGGGACTCGAACCCCCGACATTCGGTTTTGGAGACCGACGCTCTACCAACTGAACTACTGGCCTAAATACGAAAAAGCGCAAGGGGCAGAGCCCCCTGCGCTTAGCACAGCTTACTGGATGATTTTAGCCACCACACCAGCACCCACAGTACGGCCACCTTCGC
>CBFGWO010000077.1:0-15340 GCA_965652595.1 uncultured Cellvibrio sp.
GGGACATTGGTCGCCCGCCAGGTAGCCGTCACCCGCACACACATTCACCCATTTGAGGGATTCGTCGGGGCGGGGGAACCAGCTGCTGGCGCCCAAGCGGTCGAAGAGTGCAAACAACAGGGGCGCGGCGCTGGCTTGGCCGGTCAGTGTTGGGGCCGCCTCGCCGCCCGCATTACCTGCCCAAACACCCACTGTGTAGCGACCATTGCTGCCGATGGCCCAGGCGTCGCGCAGGCCGTAGCTGGTGCCGGTTTTCCAGGCGATGCGCTGGCTACCGGCAAAGTCGCGCCAAAGGGCATCGTTGCCGGGGCGCGCCGCTTCGATCATGGCTTGCAGGCTGAGCCAGGCAGCGCCCTGGCTGATAACACCCGGATACTTCTCCAGCACCTCGCCCTGAAAACGGCTCACGCCCGGCACATCACCAATTAAATCGCCGCGAGCGCTGGCGGTGAGCCGGGCGTAGAGGCTGGTCATTTCCCACAGGCTGGCTTCGGCTCCGCCCAGAATCAGGGTCAGCCCATAGTCGTCCGCCGGGCGAAACAGGCTGGTGATACCCATGGCTTGCAACTGGTGTTGAAAGCGGCTGACGCCATAGTCGCGCAACAGCCGCACGGCGGGCACATTGAGGGATTGGGCCAGGGCGCGATGGGCGGGCACGGCGCCGCGAAATTCCCTATCGAAATTTTTGGGCGCGTAGCCGCCGAACTGACTGGGGATGTCTGGCACCAGCTGCGTGGGCAAAAGGCTGCCCTCGTCCAACATCAGCCCGTAAAGAAAGGGCTTGAGCAGGCTGCCGGTGGATCTGGGCCGCCGGGCGATATCGACGCCGGGCGCATAGCGACTATCGCCCTGCCAGGCCTGGTTGCCCACATAGGCCACCAGCGCCATCTGGCGGTGGTCTATCACCACCAGCGAGAGGTTGTACACCCCTTCGCTGGCCAAACGCGGCGCCTGGGCCTGAGCCAGTTCCAGGGCGGCGCGTTGCAATTGGCTGTCGATGCGCGAGTGAAACAGGGGCTGATCCGGAAACTCCGCCATCAGGCTGTCGAGCAGTTGCGGCGCCAGTTGCGGCAGGGAGCGAGGGCGTTCCGGCAGGGGCTCCAGCAGCGCCAGTCGCAAATCCAAATCACTGAGCTGACCCTGCTGGTACAGCCTTTCCAGCAAGCGGTCGCGCTTGGCCTTGAGCTTGTCGCGCTGACGCCCCGGATGAATCAGCGCCGGGCTGTTGGGCAATACCGCCAGCAGCGCAGCCTCGGCCCAGGAGACCTGATCGGGCGAGCGGCCAAAATAGCGCCAGGCGGCGGCCTCCAGCCCGACAATATTGCCACCAAAGGGCGCCTGGCGTGCGTAGAGCGCCAGCAGTTCCTCTTTGGAAAAGTGCCATTCCAGTTGCAGGGCGCGCAGGGCTTCGAAGCTTTTGCTAGCGAGGGATCTGGGAGGCAAGTGGCTTCGGCCCATCAGCCGCCAGTCGCTCTGACGCAGGAGCCGTGCCAGTTGCATGGTCAGGGTGCTGCCGCCGCTGGTTACCCGGCCAGAACGCAGGTTGCCCAGGCTGGCCCGCCCCAGCGCGAGCGGGTCGATGCCGGGATGGTCATAAAAGCGTTTGTCTTCGAAGGTGAGCAGGGCCTGGTGGTACTTGGCTGGCAGCGCTCCCCCAGCGGCAAAGCGCCATTGGCCATCGGCAGCAATGCGCGCGCCCAGCAGCTCGCCGTCGCTGGCGAGCAATACTCGGGCGTAATCCTGCTGTGCCAGGGCGGCGGGCAGTGGCCACCATTGCAGTGCTGCCAGGCTGGCCAGACCCAGGCCCGCCAGCAGCGCCAGTGAAATGCGCAACCTTGGTTTCAGTTAGCGGCCCTCATTAATGCGTTCCATCTAACGTGTTCCATCAATCTGGCGCAGACTGTCTTCCTGCAATTGGTAGATGCGCTCGCCGATTTTCAGCAGCTGCCAACTGGGCGGCACCACCTCTAAAGCACCTGCCTCCAGCAGCTCGGCTAAGGGCGTGTCCTTATCGTTATAGTGACTGACCTGATTCAAACTCGCCTGTTGCCAGCCCTTCTCGCCCGCCACAAACAGCTGGAGGTAAGTCTGATGCTCTCCCACCATCACCAGCAAATAATCGCCTGCGCCATCAGCGTTCAAATCCACCGGTTGCAGATAGAGGCCGCTGTTGTTCATCAACCGCCACTGGTTTGCTTTCGCCCATTGGAAGAGTGCCTGCTCCAGTCCTTCTGGCAAGGGCTGCACATCAAATCGGCGCAGGCTGCGCGAGAAAGTCGCCTCTTCAATAGCGGGGTTTTCATATTCCCGGTAGGTGTAATTAGCCGCTTCAATTTTTAACACTAATTCCGGGCGAGACTCGGCATACTCGGCTTTGATTTTTTCGAGCGCCAGGTAGCCAGGGCGGGCCAATTGCTGATGGATGTAACGAAAATCCAGTTGGTCGATGGTGATTTTTCCCTGCTCCACCCGCTGCAACTGGCTGGACAGAGACAGCTTGCGAAAGTCGAGCAGTGGCGAAGCGCTCAGCAAGGCAACCCCCATCACCACCAGGCCCATGCGCACATTCACCCAGCTGAGGCGTTCCAGCCAGCGGTCGCGCAAGCGCAGCAGGCCCCAGAGATAACCGAGAGAAAACAGCGCCAGCATGCCCCAGATCACAAAGCCCCAACAGCGGCCCACCGTCCAACCGTATTGGCCGACCCGCAGGCTCAAGCCATAAAAGGCAATAGCGCTGAACACCGGCAAAAAGGCAACGCCCAGGGAAATAAACCTGTGCAGCCACAGCGAGTAGGGGCGCTGATCCGGCTCATCCTGATAAACAGCGTTGACGAAGAAGAGCATCAACGCCTGTAACCAGAGCATCAGGCCGCTGCCCCAGCGGGTTTCCCACAGAGGCTGGAGCCCGGTAAAGGGCAGAGTCGCTAAAAACAGCAGCGACACAAACACCAGCAGGATTAGCAGGAACTTCATCAGTGCCTGTTGAATGCGGGTGATGGTGTCTATCACGCCCTGCTGCTGACGAAAAATAATCACGCCAAATCCCTGGGCCAGGGCGATGGCGGGGTAATAAAACCAAGGCTCGGTAAACAGATCGCGAAAAAAATCAATTTTGATGGCACGAAACAAGGCCGCCCACAGCATCAACAGGCCCCACACGCAGAGCGCAAAAAACAGTGAGAGCATCAGTGTTAAAAAATTGCGCCAGGAGTAGCGAAACAACTGGCTGTAGGTGAAGGCCTCGCCCGACACCCGCTGCTGGATATAAATCAGCGCCTTGAAACTGGCGATACTCAGGGTCAGCACCATGGCCCACAGCAGGCTCTCCATGCGCATTTTGCCCAGCGGGTTGGCTTGCCAGCCGAGGTAAAAGCCCAGCAGGGCAACGAGCAGCCCGTAGGGCAGTATCCAGCGCAGCAGTTGCGCCACCCTGCCCTGCTCCAAAGAGAGCAACAGCATGGTGGGGCAAACAACCGCCAAGGCGTAAAAACTGAATAGCCAATGAGGTAGCCCCTGGGGCCAAAATTCCAGCTCTATAGCTTGATGAAGTAATAGAAGCGCCAACCCTTGGACCAGGGCAATCAGCAGCATCAGGGATTTAGGCAAAGCGGACAAAGAGGATGAAGGCAAGGTGAACACTCCCGGTTTCAGATTAAGTCAAGCCGGGATTCTGCACCTCAGCTGCGCCAGGTGCAATCGGGCGCCGCCAGGGTAAACCTGGGCAAACCCATTTGCCTGACCCGAGATAACAGGGCAAGATTGGCGTCGGCGTGCCCTGCGCCGGGCGCCAGGGGACACCGGACAAGCCCTTTACATAACAGCGATATGAGATAACCACCATGAAAAAATTGACGCTTGTACTTTTCGGTCTGCTGATGAGCCTATGCATCAGTGCGCAGGCCCAGCAATTCAAAGTTTTACTCTTTACCAAAACCGCCGGGTTTCATCACGAATCCATTAACGAAGGGGTTACTGCCATGCGCCAAATGGCCAAGTTTCACCACTTCGCCCTTGACTGGCATGAGGATGCCAGTGTCTTTACCGATCAGCGTCTCCAGCAGTATCAAGCCATTATTTTTATGAACACCACCGGTGACATACTCAACACCGAACAGGAAGGCGCCATGATGCGCTTTATCCAGTCAGGCAAAGGCTTTGTAGGTATTCACAGCGCCTCGGATACCGAATACGACTGGGACTGGTACACCAATATGATCGGCCACATGTTCCATATTCACCCGGTGATTCAAACCGGTGAGCTGTTGGTACTGGATCGCAAATTCCCTGGCGTAGAGCGCATGCCCGATCGCTTTTTGTGGACTGAAGAGTGGTACGAGTTTGATGTTTCACGCAACAAAGGCCTGAACTACATACTGGCGGTTGACGAAAAATCCTACGACCCCAATGTGCGCTGGGGCGAAAAAGTGGGCAAAGGCATGGGCAAGTTCCACCCCATCGCTTGGTACCACAACTATGATGGCGGCCGTGCCTTTTACACCGCTTTGGGCCACATGGGTTCCACCTACGATGATGCGCTCTTCCAGGAGCACGTTTACGGCGGCATCTACTGGGCGGCAACGGGCAAAGGCCTGAAAAAGAAATAAGTTAACATCTTGATGGCGCCATTCGGAGGGACTCCGGATGGCGCCGTTATTTTTAACGCGAGTACACCATGAAAGACCACATAAAAAAAATTCAACCCTGGCTCTACCCCGCCGGACTTCTCCTTGCCGCTCTGCTCACCTACGGCATCAACTACGGCATGCCCAACTCGCTGTTTTGGGATGAGAACTATCACATCGCCTCAGCGCAAAAGCACATCGACGGCGTGATGTACATGGAGCCTCACCCACCGCTGGGAAAAATGCTCATGGCCATGGGCGAATCTCTGGTGAGTTTTAACAAGGGGCTGGATAAATCCTCTTTCAACCGCACGGATTACATCACCGGCGATAATGTACCCTCGGGATTTACCTTCTGGGGTTTTCGTTTACCTTCAGTTTTTTTAATGGCGTTTTCGGTGCTGTTTTTATACGGCATTCTGCACCGCATTATTCGCCACCGCTGGGTGGCCGCTGTGTTTTGCACGCCGCTAATTTTTGACAATGCCCTCGTGGTGCATTCGCGTTCAGCCATGCTCGAAGGCATACAGTTCTTTTTTATTTTGGGCGGGCTTTATTATTTTGTGCGAGTGATCACCAGCAAAGACAAAATACTGCTGCGCCACTACGCCATTCTCAGCCTCTGGGTTGGCCTGGCAACCGCTGTTAAAGTGAATGGCCTGGTGCTGATGCTGTTAATGCCCATGCTCTACTTTGTCGACCAATGGGAAAACATCAAACACTGGCGAATACTCGAACTCGCCAAGCGCCTGTTAACCAGTGTACCCGCAGGCACCCTGCCTGCAGCGGCGGTTTTTCTCGGCATTTTTTATATTCATATCGGCTTGGGCACAGAGGTGATCGACAATCGCACCTACAAGGCCTCACCCGAATACCTCAATCTGATCAATCGCGGTGAAACCTTCACCCTGACCGCCTTTACCACCGGCATGAAAGACCACTGGCGCTATATGAGCGAATACGCCGACGGCGTACCGCGCCTGGATGTGTGCAAACCGGGCGAAAACGGCAGTCACGTTATGGGTTGGCCCCTGGGCACCAAAACCATCAGCTATCGCTGGGGCAAAGACACCTACGAAGACGGTGTGGTTAAAACCAATTACACCTACCTCACCAGCAACCCGATTGTGTGGTTTTCTGCACTGATCGGTATTGTGCTTTCCTGCGGTTTGATTATCAGCCGCTTTGTTTATGGCCAAGCGGTAAAGGACCAAAAACTCTTCTACTGGATTTGCGCGTTCACCTCACTCTACCTGGCCTACATGATTGTGATGTTGCAAATTGAGCGCGTTATGTACCTCTATCACTATCTGGTGCCGCTGCTCTTTGCGATGATCAATCTGGCGCTGGTGTTCAACTACATTTATCGCGATGAAATACTGGCCAACAACAAACATACACTGATTAATCTGGGCGGATTCGCACTATTGGTTATTGGCGTATTCGCCTTTTTTGCCCCATTGACCTACGCCATACCCATTACCGCCGAACAATTCGACCTGCGCGAATGGTTTAGCTTCTGGCGGCTGGAGGTAGTCCGCTAATGCCAAAAATTACCCTTGATAAAAACACCCTATTCTCGCTGCTGCTGATACTGGTTACGGCCCTGATCATCAATCGTCTGATTCCGCCCAGCGTCGAGCCGATACTAACCCTGACCATTAGCAAGAACCGCGTCAATATCACGCACATCAATCAGGCGCGCGATATTTCAGCCAGCAAAGAAGTAAAGGTAGATGTGCTCAACCTGGCGGAAAAATCCCGCTTTATGCACCCCACGCTGGGCGAGATAGGTTACGGCGACGAATTTTTTGTCGATATCAACAGCGTTATGCAGGTGAAGCAACCCGGCAGATACCAGTTTTTTGTCGGCAGCGATGACGGCTTTATTCTGACGATCAACGGCAGAGAAATTTGCCGCTTTAACGGCAGTCGCGCGCTGGCCACCCAAACCTGCAATGCCAATCTCAATGAAGGCGCCAACCAGTTTCAGCTCAATTACTACCAGGGCTATGGCAACGCGGGTTTAAAAGTGGAATACCGCAAAGCCGACAGCAGCAAACGCTATTGGGTTGGCGAGAACTCCGCCTTTATTAAATTCGACTGAGGAAAAATCAATGGCACGCACACCTTCCACCATGGTTGAACTGGGCAGTATTGCACCGGATTTTTCACTGCCAGAACCCGCCACCGGCAACAATCTAAGCCGTGATCAGTTGCGCAAACCCAAGGGCCTATTGGTGATGTTTATTTGCAACCACTGCCCTTTTGTTAAACACCTGCTCGATGGTTTGCGCGATTTGGGTCGGGATTACGCCAACAGCGATATTGGTTTGGTCGCCATCAGCTCCAACGATGCTGTGCACTACCCGGATGACGCGCCGGAAAAAATGCCCGAACTGAATCTTGGTTTTGCCTATCTTTATGACGAAAGTCAGGCGGTCGCCAAAGCCTATGACGCCGCCTGCACACCGGATTTCTTTTTATACGATAGTGATATGAAGCTGGTGTATCGCGGCCAATTTGACGATTCTCGCCCCGGCAATGACGTACCTGTAACAGGAAGAGATTTGCGTGCAGCAATGGATGCGCTGCTAGCAGGTAAGGAAATCAGTGAAAACCAGCAACCCAGTCTGGGTTGCAATATCAAATGGAAATAAGCCTTCCAGTTTATTTAGAGCGCAACGCATGAAGCACTATTGCCGCTATATTCTGCTTTTGTTTGTGCTCTCACCAGCAATTTGCATAGCCGCTTATTCCGAGACAAAAGCGGCGATAGAGGCAAGGCGCCTGCTACTGGCACAGACCTATCAAGCCAGCGATTCCGCAGAAGAAAAAAGTGCGCTCTTATCCAAGGCGGGACTGGAATTACAGAAAATCATTACCAGTGATCTGGCGCCCCACTGGTACGGCACACCCTGGTCATTTTCTGGTACATCACAAGTTCCCGGCGAAGGCAGTATAGCCTGCGGTTATTTTGTGACTACGCTGTTGCGCGATGCAGGCTTCAATCTGGAAAGAGTCAAGCTCGCGCAACAGGCATCTGAAAATATTATCAAGGCGCTGGTATTACCAGCTTCCATCAAGCGCTTTAGCGACAAGCCGTTGGATAGATTTTTGAATGATGTGAGAGCGCTGGGTAATGGCATCTATATTGTTGGCCTTGATTACCACGTGGGATTTATTTCGGTTGAAGAAAGTGGCGCCTACTTTATTCATTCGAGCTATCAGGAGCCATTTGCAGTGGTGCGGGAATCGGCGCAAACATCGCAGATTCTGGCAGATTCCCGTTATCGGGTGATCGGCAAACTTGCCGACGAAAAGCTGTTAATCGGCTGGCTGACTCAACAGCATTTTGTCGCACGCTAATTCTCAGCCGAAGGTTTTACTGCCAGTAAAACTCACCATCCATTGTGTGCCGAATTTATCAGCCACGCAGCCATAGAGCTCAGCCCATTCAGTTTCCTGCAAAGGCATTTCGGCGGTTACGCCCTCACTCAAGGCCGAAAAAATTTTCTCAGCTTCAGCCGCAGAATCCGCCTCTAAAGTGATGTACACATTATTGCCCTGCGTAAAGGGGCGCCCCCAACTTGAAACGCAATCGGTGGCCATCAGCAAATTGTTTGGCCCCAAGGGCAAGGCAATGTGGGCGATCTTGTCCAGCTCATCTTCGCTAACGCCCATACTGTTATCGGGAAAATCACGAAAGCGAATCACGCTGACAAATTCGCCACCGAAAACCTGACGATAAAAGTTAAAGGCCTCTTCGGTGTTGCCGAGGAAGTTAAGGTAGGGGTTGGCACTGATCATTGGGGTTCTCCGTAGGGTAGGTTTGATTGCTGAACCTAGTCGTTTCTTCCATAGGTAAATCGACAAACACCCCAAACAAAGACATCCCTGTCAAAAGAGCCTATTGATTCACCTTACCCGGCAAGCTCAAATCCCCCGACGCAACATCCATCACATTCACAACACACAACAAGGGCGCATGAACGCTTTCGTTAACGCGCAAACCGGCTGTTACACCATCAAATGCTGCCTGGTTGACGGCAGCGATATCATCAAAGGCCACTCGCACTTCCAGCGTATCGCCTTGCATGATCGGGTCCCAACCGGGGCTATCGAGCAGTATGGACAGGCCGGGCCAGGTTTTGGGCAAGCGCGGCTTGGCGCCCTCTGGAATATCCACCACTCCCAGAGCACCTTCGCCGCACTGCTGATTAGGCTGCAAAACCACCCAATGGCTGTGCCAAAGGTTGCCGTCATTGCCCGTATCGCCATCGCCGTTTTCATCATAAAGCGGGGTATCGTCAAAGTCCGGGTGGGCCGTTACCGCCAGAGCCAATATGCCCGCACCCTTTTCAAAACCTACCTCGTAGGGATCTATGCTGGTTGGCCACACGTAGGAAAACACCTGGCTGCCCGCCAGTTTGCCCTGTGCATTGGGCTTTACCTCCCCGGCTTTACCAGATACGCCCATGTGAAAAATCGCGACCCGGCCCTCGGTGGTGATTTTGGTGTGCACTATGTCAAAAGGGGCCAGCACACCTGGCTTTGACTCACTGTGAACCCCGCCCGAATGCTTGCCATGGGCAATCGCCATATTGGCCAAGCCTGCGCAGACCAACATCGACCCAAAACCTATTACTGCACTAACTTTCATAATATTCTCCTTTAAATTTAGTATCGACTCGATACATATATAGTATTACCCTGACTCCAGGGGTCGTCAACATTGTTTTGATTCGATACTATTACCCGCATGAACTCACTTCGCATCCAAGAACTCCTTGAGCGCCTGGCCAGCCTGGTGCGCAGCGAAAGCCGCGCCCACTTGGCTCAACTGGGTTTGCTGCCCGTACAATTTGAGGTGCTGCATTACCTGTCCGTTTGTAATCGCTACTCGGATACGCCCATGGCGGTGACCGACTTTCTCGGGCAAACCAAAGGAACCGTGTCTCAAACCCTCAAGGTGCTGGAAAAAAAAGGGCTTATCGCCAAGACACCTGATGCTCAGGACAAACGAGTCACCCACATGGCGGTTACTGAAGCAGGGCGAGCATTGCTGGATCGTCTCCTTCCCTCGCCCCTGCTTACCGCAGGACTGGCGGAGTTAAGCGAGGACAAAGCACAAAACTTAGAGGGTTCACTCAAGAATTTATTACGTGGACTACAGCGGCAGAATCGCTTTAAAAGCTTTGGGCAGTGTGCAACCTGTATCCACAACGCCAATGCGGGCGCGGGGCAATACCTATGTAAATTGACGGGCGAAGCCTTGACCCAAAGCGAGACTCAGCTGATTTGCCGCGAGCACGAATATCCATCAGCCTGATGAGTGCAGAAGCTACTTAGTGAAAATCCCGCGAACTCACCGCCAATCTCGCCAGCCTGTCCGACACATCTTGTAAATGCCCCGCCAGTAAATGCACCACCGCAGCGCCGCCGGGTTCGCGGCTGACTTCCACCACACCTTTCACAATCAACAAGCGGGCCTCTAATAGCGGTGCGCGAAAATGTTCCTGGGTGGCTTTCCACACCACCACATTGATATTGCCGGTTTCATCTTCGAGGGTGACAAAGATGGTGCCCTTGGCGGTGCCTGGCCGCTGGCGACCGGTGACCACACCCGCCACCCGCGCAAAGCGGCCGTGATCCAGTTGCATAAGTTCGCGTGCGCTGGTGCAACGATGAAACGGCGCTTGATTGCGCAGCAAGGCCATGGGGTGGGTGCGCAAACTCAGGCCGGTGCTGGCGTAGTCATCGAGCATATCTTTTTCGATGCTGGGCGCGGGAGTTATCAATTGGTCGGTTTCGACTTCTGCATTCTCCAGTAGCAAGCTGTGCGGTTTAATGGCGGCTGCCTGCCAGCGCGCCAGATGGCGATTGCCGCTCAGGCACAAAAGCGCATCGGCAGCGGCCAGGTGTTCCAAATCGCTTTTGTGTAAGCCTGTGCGCCTGACCAAATCCTGCAAAGAGCTAAAGGGTTGTTCACCGCGCTGATTGGCAATAGTTTGCGCGGCATGTGTATCCAGGGATTTCACCAGATGAAACCCCAAACGAATAGCGCGCAGCGGTTGGGGGTTAGGAAAAAATTCAGACGTTAACTCATTACGCGCAACAAGCTCCAAACGCGAGTCAAACTGGCTGGCATTAATATCCACCGGCAACACCAGCACGCCGTGGCGAGCGGCATCCTGCATTAATTGCGAGGGCGAATAAAAACCCATGGGCTGGCTGTTGAGTAACGCGCAATAAAAGGCTGCCGGGTGATGACGCTTGCACCAGGAAGACGCGTAACACAGGAGCGCAAAACTCGCCGAGTGAGATTCGGGAAAGCCATAACCGCCAAAACCTTTAATCTGCTCAAACAGTCGCTGGGCAAAATCCAGTGAATAGTCATTGGCGAGCATGCCGTTAATAAATTTTTCTTCAAATTCCATCAGCCGACTGTTTTTGCCCCAGGCCGCCATGGCGCGGCGCAATTGATCCGCTTCGCCACCACTAAAGCCCGCAGCCACCATCGCCAAACGAATCGCCTGTTCCTGAAAAATTGGCACACCCAGGGTGGGAGCCAACACAGATTCTATAGCGGGGTTGGGATAGCTGATCGGCTCCTTGCCATGTCGGCGGCGCAAAAAGGGATGCACCATGCCGCCCTGAATCGGGCCGGGGCGAATAATTGCAATTTGAATGACCAGATCGTAAAAGCAGCGCGGTTGCAAGCGCGGCAGCATGGACATTTGCGCGCGCGATTCCACCTGAAACACACCGATGCTATCGGCCTGGCTGAGCATGGCGTAGGTGCCCGGATCTTCGCGGGGAATATCCGCCAGTGCGTGCATCCCCGGTTGATAGTCGCTAATCAATGCCAGGGTTTTGCGCAACGCGGTGAGCATGCCCAGCGCCAGCACATCCACCTTTAACAGGCGCATGGATTCAAGATCATCCTTGTCCCACTGAATAATGGTGCGATCCGGCATGCTGGCATTTTCTACCGGCACCAGATCGCTGATGCGATCCTCGGCGATCACAAAACCGCCCACATGCTGGGACAAATGACGAGGAAATCCCAACAACTGATCCACCAAGGTAAAAAACCAATAGAGTTGTTGCTCACTCAGCGCAGCCGCAGCGCCAGTAGCCAGCTGTTGCTGCAGGCGCTCGCGCCATTCGCTACGCCTGTCCCACCAGGCAAGGGAGCCAGATAGCTGTTCGATTTGCTCGGCAGAAAACCCCAGCGCTTTGCCCAGATCGCGCATGGCACTTTTTTGGCGATAGGTGATCACGGTGGCGGCCAGAGCGGCCCGCTCGCGACCGTATTTTTGGTAGATGTATTGGATAACCTCTTCGCGCCGCTCGTGTTCAAAATCCACGTCTATATCCGGCGGCTCGTCGCGCTCCTTGGAAATAAATCGCTCGAACAGCACATTAATTTGCCCCGGCGCAATTTCGGTAATGCCCAGGCAATAGCACACCACCGAGTTGGCCGCCGAGCCACGCCCCTGGCACAGAATGTTTTGCGTGCGCGCAAAGCGCACCAGGTCGTGCACTGTCAGAAAAAAATATTCGTAGTTTTGCTCCTCAATTAGCGTAAGCTCTTTTTCGATAATTTTTTCCACATCTGCGCTGGTGCCTTGTGGCCAGCGTATGCGCTTGCCCTGATTTACCAGCTCGCGCAAATAGCCCATGGAAGTAAAACCCTCAGGCACCAATTCACGCGGATATTGATAGCGCAGCTCATCCAAAGAAAATTCGCACAGCTCGGCAATCACCTGGGTTTGCGCCAGCAACTCGGGGGCGTAGAGCTGTTGCAGTTGCGCCATGGATTTTAAATAGGCCTCGCCATTGGCGCGGCGACGGCTGCCCAGATCCTGCACCGGCACATTCAAACGAATTGCGGTGAGCGCATCCTGCAAGGGCTTGCGCGAAGCGCAGTGCATTAACACCTCACCCGCCGCCACCAACGGCAAACCAAAACGCTGGCCAAGCGATTGCCAAAATCCAAAAACCGCCTGTTCGCCCGGCGCCAGCTGGTGATTAATGCCCAGCCACAAGCGGCCAGCAAAAGCCCGCGCCAATTGCTCGGCGTGAAGCTCAATCTCTTGCTGATCTTGCGGCAAGCTGGGCGAGCACACCCAAATTAATAAACAGGATTGCAAACGAAAACGCAGATCTTGCAGGTGCGCCTCGTACTCGCCTTTTTGCGCACGCCGACGCGCCAGCGTGATAAAACCCGACAGCTCCGCATAGGCGGCGCGATGGGGCGCCAGCGCAATCAACTCCACACCCGAGGACAAACAAAAGCGGCTGCCCACCAATAATTTGATGCCGCACTCCTGCGCAGCCACATGAGCTTTAACAATACCGGCCAGCGAACAATCGTCGGTGATGGCAATAGCGCTGTAGCCCAACTCAGCGGCGCGCTGCACCAACTCGGCGGGGTGAGAGGCACCGGTTAAAAAACTGAAATTGGTGAGCGTGTGTAATTGCGCAACCATCAACCAAAAACTCCCTGCACGTACCAGGTTTTTTGTCGCAAGTCGCGATACACCCACAGGCGCAAACCATCCTCGCGCTGCGCAAGAAAATAATCCCGCGCACTGGGTTTATCCCACCAGTGGGCGTGAATCCGCTCCGGTCCGGCGCGCAGCTGTAACAGGCCGCGCCAAAAAAGCCCGCCTTTTCTTTCTTCAATAACCTGGGGCTGGGCGAGCAACCAGCGCGGGCGCAATGCTTGAGTGTCGGGCATACCGGAAGAAGCCTGCCCAAGAGGAAGCTGCTGATTGCTCAGCTCGGGCAAGTGATCATCCACATAGCTGAGCTTGTAGAGCGCCGCTTCGCCCAGGCGCGCCTTGAGCCTGGCGCTGGTGATGGCAAAGTCGCGGCTGTGCACCAGTTGTTGGCCACCTTTTGCGGCAAAACCCAACGACAAACTCTGAGCCTGCAAGGGCAAGGTGTGCGGGCAATGCAGCTCCAACTGATCCACTGCAAATGCCAAAGGCTGGCGCTCCAACTGAATCAGGCTGAGTTCGTAAAGCAGATCCTGGGCCTGCTGCTGAGGCGTATCGCAAAACACCTGCACCTGCTGGCGCTCGCCCGAAATACTTACCAGATGCCAGTCGATGCTCTGACACTGCAACTGCCGCCGCTGCAAATAACGCCCAAGGCGCTGTAACAGCTGCTCCAAAAAAGGCTGCAACAGCGGCAACTGATCCAGCGGGTAATCCAACGCCAGCCGCTCCACAAAAGTTTCGGCGGGCTGATACAGCGGCGGTGGCGACGCAAACAAGCTGGCCTGCTGCAACTGACCATCCACTGCCAGCAACTCGCCCAGATACTGGGCAAAATCCGGCCCCAGGCGCTTGCCCACACTGCGCAAACCCTGGGCCTGCAACTGGCGCCAAATATCCCCCAGGCAAACAAAACCCATCTGCCCCAACGTCATCACGGCCTGCGGAAAATCCGCCAAACACTGCACCGGCAAGGGCGCCAGGCGCTCCAGAGTCAATTGACGCAGAGCCTCGCCCCCCTCCGCACGGGGCAAGAGCGCCGCAAGCTGCGCCAAAGACGCCTCGCACCAAGGCAAATAACTGGCCAGCCAGGCAGCAGACGCCGTATGGGCCCAACCCAACTGATACTGCTCCTTTGCCCAACCCGCCGCTGCCAGCTGTTCGCCCAGGCGCGCCAACAAAGGTGGCAGCCCGCCAAATAAATAGAGGCTGCGGGACACCTCCAGCAATAAACCTCCCTCAACCCCCTGCGCAGGCCAATGCAACTGCACATGGGGCGTGAGCGCGTAAACCTGATCGCACAGACCCAGCAGCGCCAGCTCATCCGCCGCGCCGGGCAAGCGCAGCGCCAGCCAAAGGCGGCAAGCGGGGGGAGCAAAGGCGCGGCTCATAGCAATTGGGGCCTTAGGGGAATGACGGGTGCGGCTTCTGTCAAAGGCTTAGCCTCGGGCAAAGGCGCACCACCCAAACGAGCGTGAGGCAAAAAGCCCTGCCAAGCCTGCGGCAGGGGCAAGTCTATGGGGCGATGCAGGCAGGACTGATGGCCACCCTTCTGCTTGAGCAGCTCCAGGCTCAGGGCCTGCGGCCCCTGCAACAAACGCAGCCGCAACTGGGCCGGAGACGACTGCGCCAGCCGCGCCAGCGGGCGAAACAACCAATAAAGCCCCTGCCCCTCGGCACTGGCCAGCTGGCACTTGCGCAGCTCGGTATAACTCAGCCCCCGACTCGGCTCCCAGGCCAGCAGCCGCTCGCAACTCGCCGCCCGCGCCAGCTCCACCCAGGCGGCCACAAAATCCGCCTTGGCCGCCGCATTCACCACCAGCAACCGCTCCAGATCCACCCCCGCCTGCAACAACCCCTGGGCAAAGGGAATGGCGGGTGGATTCAGCAGCACCACCAAACCCTGGGCCTGCAAAAGAGCGGGCAGCAACAGCAGCCACTCGCCCTGGCCCAACCCCGCCTGACCCAGCTCCACCAAACAGGACTGAGGCCAACCGCCCTGCAATAGCAGGCTGTTGAGGGACGGATGCCCGCTATCCACCACCGGCTGGCGGACAAAATGGCCAGAGTGGCCGCGCCAGATATCGCCCCGGCGAAGCAGTTGCTCCAGGTTGAGGGGGGTGATTGTTTGGGGGTCGGTGGGCATGGTGGCTGGCGCTGTTACTGTATTAACGTACAGTATAGGCGGATGGGCGGGTTAGGCCAAGG